>NZ_CP075585.1:373045-746091 GCF_015356815.2 Candidatus Rhabdochlamydia porcellionis | reverse complement strand
GCTCTTAGATGATCATAAAGCTGCAGAGCTTATTACAGTTATTACAACTACTCATCCTATTTGTACGGTCCCCTTAGATGAACATCTCTATCTTGCCCAGGCAAGTTTATTCATAAATTCCACTCTTGCAAAGAGTAAAAAAATCATTGTTTTTGATGGAATAGCTCCTGGATTTAAAGATAGGCGTTCTAACTATGATTTATATAAGAAAAAAATTAAAAATCTTCAAAAAACCGACCCAATTTTTGCTAATACAAAACTGCTATTTTGTGAAGAATGGGTCCAACTCTCCGGTACTATTCGCCTAGCTTTAAAATGTGTAACAACCCCTTTTATTTTCATTCATCAACACGATATGTGTTTTACAAAAAAATTCAATCTCAATGCTTGTTTAAGCTCTATGCTTATGAATAAGAACATCAAATGGATTCATTTTAGTGGGAAATTCCACTCTTCTCTCATAGGAGATATGCAAAGTTCTTGCTTTGGCCCTGCGGATAATTATGTTGAAGGAAACAGCTTCATTCCTTTAACAAGGGTTTATGGATGGTCTGATCATGCTCATATAGCGCATGTGGATTATTATCATCATTTTATTATGCCCATGTGTAAAAACAACTATATGGAAGACTACGTTCATAGAAATTTTAAAAAAGCCCTGTTAAATAAAACTCTAAGTGAAATAAATGCAATCCATTTAAAATTTGGTACTTACTTATATGGAGATCTAGAAGATGGCTGTTTCTTTTATCATATGAACGGGCGTGCTAATGATCTAAAGTATTATGTTAAAGAATAAAAGGATGCAAAAATGAGTAAAAAAACAATACCCACAAAGTTAGCAACTCCAAGTAACTTAAAAGGTCGCCAAGAAATCTGCAAAAGCATTAATCCCCTAGTTGCTGATGCTTTTGCTTTATATGTAAAAACAAAAAGCTTCCATTGGCATATGTCAGGTAGCCATTTTCGCGATTACCATCTTTTATTCGATGAGCAAGCAGAACAAATTTTTGCCATGATTGACGTTTTAGCAGAACGCGTTCGCAAATTAGGTGGAACAACAATATGCTCGATAAATCATATTAGTCGGCTACAAAAAATTAAAGATGATGAAATTATACTAGAACCAAAAAAAATGATTCAACATCTCATGCACGATAACAAAAACTATGCAACTCACATGCGGTCTACCCATCAAATTTGCGCAGATCATAACGATGTTGCAACAGCTAGTATCTTAGAAGTATTCATAGATGAAACAGAAAGAAGAACTTGGTTTCTTTTTGAAATCCAAGCTTAGATCTCTTATGCTATGCTAATACAAATCATGATGCATAGCATCATAATGACTACAAGCGAAAAGCGAAACATTTGGCGTCCAAAGAGCCTATCATTAGTATTTTTAAAGCCTTTTATACACAAAAAAAGCCAAATAAGGCCGAGTAAACCTACAACTATTAAATATGCATATCCTGTATAGCCCCATAGCGTCAGCATACACACAGGAATAAGAAAGGCCATGATATAAAACAGCATGTGCACCTTGGTAATATAGACACCTCTTTTAGCAGGCAAAACAGGGATTGATGCAGCAGCATAATCATCAAGTCGATACATAGCAATTGCAAAAAAATGTGGCATTTGCCAAAGAGCTACGATCATAAATAGTAGAAAAGCTCCCATATCAAAACGATTAACTACAGCACAATAACCAACAATTGGCGGTATGCCCCCTGAAATACTTCCTATAGCGGTTGCATAAGAGGAACGGTGTTTTGATAAACTATACAAGACCACATAAATAAAAAAACCAGCGAGCGCAATGATTGTCGTTAAAAGATTGATGTATAGCATTAACACCAAGACACCGAATAATCCAAGAAAAACAGCAAATATAATAGCCTTTTGCAGAGAAATCACCCCCCTTGCTAGAGCTCGATTTTTAGTTCTTTCCATCATTTTATCTATATTGCGATCAATATAATTATTAAAGACGCAAGCCGATGCAATAAGCAGCGATAAACCTATAAGAGTTGCTAAAAATAACCAAGGATCAACCTGTGCTTTTGATGCAAGAATAAACCCACCTGCTGCGGTTATTACATTACCAAATATAATTCCAGGTTTAGTAAGCATAAAATAAGTTTTGATCATGTACTTCTTTTCATCTCTGTTACATATTTGGCATCACATTATACTTTAAGTTTTCCATAATCCAGAGCGATCCAATCACTAAAATTACAAGGATCGTTAACATAAAAAGAAAAAGCAGAGAGTTCCAATAAGGTTTAGGTTCTTGACCTAAATGCAAAAAAAATAACAATTGAATGAACATCTGCACAACGCCTAAACCAATAATAGTAGAAACTAAAATCCCACTACTAAATACATGCTCTACCACTATAAAATAAGCCACCAAAGTCAATAGAATGGATAGCAAAAACCCTATCAAATAAGATTTAAAAACTCCAGTTTCTTGATTCATATAGCTCCCATTAGGTATACAATAGTAAATATAAAAATCCATACGACATCTAAAAAGTGCCAGAACATGCTCAAACAGGTAAGTCTTTTAAAAGTAATATAAATAATCCCTTTATGCAAAAGCTGTACTACAACAAAAACCATCCATAATAAGCCAGCCGTAATATGTAATCCATGCGTTGCTACAAGAGTAAAAAAAGCAGATAGAAACCCGCTTCTCTTCCAGCTATTTCCTTCATAAATTAAATGAATAAATTCTTTTAATTCCATTGTTAAAAAAGTGATTCCCAATAAAAAAGAAATCCCTAACCAAACAAGCACTCTTTTTCGATCTTTAACCTGCGCTGCTAACATAGCAAGTCCACAAGTAAAACTACTAATTAGCAGGATAAGAGTTTCGCTTAAAGCAAATGGTAGAGAAAATAACTCATATCCAGAAGGTCCACCATACGTGTTATTGCGCAGCACTGCATATGTTGCAAAAAGCGTTGCAAATAAAATACAATCTGTCATTAGATAGACCCAAAATCCAAAGACAGTCTTTTCCATGTTTTCTTGGTTTATAGATTCTTGCATCTTGCTTCTATTTCCTCTATTTCTGTAGCTAGCACATAGTAATCGATGTCATCGTCAGACATGCGAATAACAATGCAGGCAATTACACCAATAAGACCAACTATACCGAGCCAAATAATATGCCAAATTAAAGCAAACCCTAAAACGAAGCTAAATCCGCCAATAAATAGCCCCATTGGTGTGTTTTTGGGCATATGAATGTCTTTATAGTGTGGTTTTTCTATTGTTTTGGTGTGTTTCACTATCCAAAAAGAGTCCCGTTCATGAACTTCAGGAAGGATGGCAAAATTATAAAATGGTGGTGGTGAAGAAGTAGACCATTCTAGCGTTCTACCATTCCATGGATCTCCTGTAAGATCCCTATTTTTTTTACGCTGTTTAATGCTTACAAGCACCTGCAAGATTTGAAATAAAATACCGCAGATGATAATGGTAACCCCAATAGCTGCAACTATAAATAAAGGTTGCCATCCGGTAGATGCTTCATAGTGGTCTAAACGTCTACTAGCTCCCATCAGCCCTAAAACATATAAGGGCATGAAAGCCAATAAAAAACCAATAAACCAACACCAAAAGGCATATTTACCTAACCCTTCATGGAGCTTAAAACCCATAAACTTAGGGAACCAATAAGTAATGCCCGCTAAAAAACCGAATAAAACTCCACCTATGACCATAGAGTGGAAATGTGCAATTAAAAATAGACTATTATGTACTTGAAAATCTATTGGTGCAACTGACAGCAAAATACCGGTCATACCACCTGTAGTAAAGATAAAAACGAAACCTAAAAACCAAAGCATGGGTGTTGTAAAATGCACTCGACCTCTAAACATGGTAAATAACCAGTTAAAAATTTTTACACCTGTAGGGATAGCAATAAGCATGGTCATAATGCCAAAAAAAGCATTCACATTAGCTCCAGATCCCATGGTAAAAAAGTGATGCAACCAAACAAGAAAAGATAACAAGGTAATGGCAACAAGAGCCCATACCATTGAGTCATAACCAAATAATCGCTTTTGTGAAAAAGTAGCAACCACTTCTGAAAAAATCCCAAAAGCAGGCAAAATCAAAATATACACCTCAGGATGACCCCATGCCCAAATGAGATTGATGTACATCATGGGGTTACCTCCAAAATCAGCAGTAAAAAAATGCATGTGCAATAATCTGTCTAAAGAAAGCATTCCAATAGTTGCTGTTAAGATCGGAAAAGCAAAAACAACTAGAGCCATCGTACATAAAGCACTCCAAACAAATAGCGGCATTTTCATTAAAGTCATTCCTGGACAGCGCATTTTCAAAATAGTAACAAGAAAGTTAATACCTGAAAGTAAGCTACCAATACCTGCAATCTGCACACTCCATATCCAGTAATCCACTCCTACTCCAGAATTGTACTTAAGACCTGAAAGCGGAGGATATGCTACCCAACCAGTTCCAGAAAATTTACCAATAATAAGAGATATAAGAAGAAGAATTGCTCCTACAGAAAATAAATAGAAACTCAGAGAATTTAAAAAAGGAAAAGCCACATCACGTGCACCAATTTGTAAGGGTACAATGAGATTTAAAATTCCAAATACAAGGCCCATACCCACAAAGAAAATCATTGTCGTGCCATGGGCTGTAAAAACCTGCTGAAAATGCGGTGATGACAAATATCCATGAGCATCGCTGACAGAAAGAATCTGCTGTAAGCGTATCATACCAGCGTCGAATACTGCTTTTAATAGCATGATAAAGACGACTACAATGTACATCACTCCAATTTTTTTTGGGTCAAGTGAGGTTAAATACTGCGTCCAAAGCCACTTAAATCGCTTAAAATACCATAAAAGCCCTAAAACAACCATTAGACCAAGAACCATCGAGATTCCTGCTGCGATTTCAATAGGGTCCTGACGAAAAGCACTCCAAGTTAATTTTCCAAACATATCAATCCATCCTTGTCGTTGGCATCGTATATTTCTTGACAATCCAATCGTATAAATCTTGCTTTTCTAGGATATAAAAAGCTGTAGGATCATTTTCACTAGGCTCTGCTAACCTGGTATACTCTGCTAAATTAAGAAAATTGGAGGATTCATTAAATGAATCCACCCATTGATAGAAATCAGCCGGAGAACTGGCTTTAGCAATAAATGTCATTCCCGCAAAACCCTTTCCACTTAAATTAGCTGATGAACCTCTAAAAAACCCTTTTTCATTAGCTATAAGGTGTAGTTTGGTTTCCATCCCCGGCATTGCATAAATCTGACCACCTAGCTCTGGAATCCAAAAAGAATTCATAGGAGCATCTGCGGTTATTTCAAAATTAATCGGAGTTTTTTCTGGAAATTGTAAGAAATTTATAGTTGCAATTCCCTGTTCTGGATAGATAAATAGCCATTTCCATTGCAGTGCAACCACCTGTACTCTAAGGGGTCTCTTATCTGATTCAAGGGGTTTAAATGGATCTAACTCATGACTACCTTTCCAAACCAATATCGACATTACTAAAACAATGGCACAGGGAAGTCCCCACCAGACAGATTCAGACAATAAATGTTTATCCCAATCTGGTGTATATTTAGCTTTATTTCCCTCTCTGTATTTCCAAGAAATAACCCAAGTAAGGATAAAAACAGGGATAACCACAATAAGCATGATCAAGGTAATTTTGATAAACAAATTACGCTCTTTTAATGCGATCATGCCCTTAGGATTCAATACAGCAATATTGATATTACTCAAATACATCATTGATAGAAGTATTACAGCTAAAGAGCATAAAATGAAAAATGGAGCTTTATTTTTCTTCTTCATTTTTTTTAAGATCCCTAAGCAAAACCAACCGAAAGACCACCTTATTAAATAGTTACTATGCTTTTACATAAAAAATTTACCTTATGCAAGAGAAACATTTAAAAAAAGCAAGTAGATAAATATAATTTTTTTCTATTAATGCAGAAGAAAAACATAACCAGTTATCTCATGAATCAAAAACCCTCATTTTTGGGTTATGCCTGCAGAGTTACTAGAATTAGAAAACTCAAAATTTAAGATTTATAGAAGTGGTAAAGTATGACAATCAACAGAATAGCGCCAGTACACATTAACCAGAGAATCATAGACAAAAGAATACATGATAAACACTGCGTGTTAACTAGCATAGTTGGCACCTTGGTAGCAGCTAGCGGCGGCGTTACTATTCTTGCTGCATCTTCCTCATTACTTACTACAGCTGGAGCAGTAGCAATTGCTGCAGGAGGAGTTTTAAGTGCAATAACTTTAATCCGGCATTGTTTTGTAACACACCGAAATACTGAGATAGAGGAAAAAGCAAAGTTCCAAGTTGCTGCTATTTTGCAACAATGGAAAAACGAGATACCTTTAGAAGAAAGTAGAATACATGCTAAAAATAGGATTCTTAATTTTTTAAAAAATAAAGAAAATACATTAAATCTATCTACCCTAAAATTAAGCTCCTTACCTGAAATTTTTCACTACCCTTGCTTTCACAAGCTAACAGGAACACTAGATCTTAGCTTTAACAACTTTAAAACCTTATCTGAGACAATGCACTTAACTAGATTAACCTTCTTAGACCTCTATGGAAACGAATTAGAAACTCTACCTAATATGAGTGGTATGCAAGAGCTAAAAATATTGGATCTTAGCTTTAACAACTTTAAAACCTTATCTGAGACAATGCACCTCTCTAAACTAACCTTCTTAAACCTCTCTAAAAATGAGCTTGAAACCTTGCCTAATATGAGTGGTATGCAGGAGCTAAAAATATTGGATCTTAGCAAAAACAGGCTTCAAATCCTGTCTGATACAATCAATACCCTCTCTAAACTAACCTTCTTAAACCTCTTTAAGAATGAGCTTGAAACCTTGCCTAATATGAGCGGTATGCAAGGGCTAAAAACGTTGGATCTTAGCAAAAATAGCTTCCAAATCTTTCCTGATACAATCAATAGCCTCTCTAAACTAACCTTCTTAAACCTCTCTAAAAATGAGCTTGAAACTCTGCCTGATATGAGTGGTATGCAGGAGCTAAAAATATTGGATCTTAGCAAAAACAGGCTCCGAATCTTTCCTGATACAATCAATACCCTCTCTAAACTAATATCCTTAAACCTCTCTAGAAATGAGCTTGAAACCTTGCCTAATATGAGCGGTATGCAAGGGCTAAAAACGTTGGATCTTAGCAAAAATAGCTTCCAAATCTTTCCTGATACAATCAATAGCCTCTCTAAACTAACCTTCTTAAACCTCTCTAGAAATGAGCTTGAAACCTTGCCTAATATGAGCGGTATGAAAGAGCTAAAAACGTTGAATCTTAGTAAAAATAAACTTCGAGTCCTATCTGATACAATCAATAGCCTATCCAAACTAATATGCTTAAACCTCTTTAAGAATGAGCTTGAAACCTTGCCTAATATGAGCGGTATGAAAGAGTTAGAAGTATTAGATCTTAGCAATAACAAGCTTATAACCTTGCCTTACACCATTGCTGCTTTTCCTCTTTTAGAGAGTTTAAACCTTGATAATAACTCTACTTTGTCCGGTATTCCTATGGAAATACTAGATCTCCCAAGAACTTGCTATATTAGCTTAGAAGGATGCAACTTTTCATTGGATATTCTAGCAAGGCTTAGAAGAATTGCTACTAATTCAGCATATAGAGGTCCTAGTATTAGTTATTCAATAGTTGATAGAACAAGAAAAAAAGAAAGCTCTATTGAGGAATCTTTAGCAACTCTGCATCGAATAACCGAAAAGAACTCTATAGAGTTATTTCACTTAGAAAAAACAGAAGAGCTACGCTCTTGGTTACATCGACTATCTGATATCGCTGATTTTCAAAAAGGAGGATATCTACAAAAAGCATTGGCTACTAAGGTGCTAGACTATTTAATCCAGGCTAACGACAATCAAGAATTCCATAAGGTTTTTTATACGGTTATTCAAGATGCAGCAACAACCTGTGGAGATAGAGTGACGTTGTCTATTTTACATTTAGGCGTTGCCTATCGACTTGCAAAGATAAGTCTTAAGGAAATGAAGGAATTAGCTGATTTTCTTAAAGGTCTATGGGCTATCAATATATTAGAAGATGTTGCTCGTAAAAAAATTCCAGCTCTACCTTTCTTTGATGAGGTTGAAGTCTATCTTGGATATCCTATTCAACTAAAAGAAGCGCTAAACCTCCCTATAGATGCGCAAGAAATGCTCTATTTTGACTGTAGTGCTTTAACAAGCAAAGATCTACAGGAAGCTAAAACATTTGTCTTAAGTAAGCAGGAAAACCAAAAAGAGTATTTTGATTTTCTTATTAACCATGACAAGTGGATAGAAGCTCTTGCTAGCAATCATCAAGAAGAATACCAAAACATATTGGATGAGAGGATAGAAGCTGCTGGATTAAAAAATCCAAATTATGTAGCTATTGAGCAAAAGTTCAAACAGCAATTAGAAGAGCTAACCAGAAGAGTCTTATCAAAGCTCTAGATATAGTTAAGCCATTGCTTACGGCAGATATTTCTGTTTGTAATGTAATATCGATGGGATATAGATACTCCCATTTTTCTGTTGGTGATTTTCAAGGAAGGGTACAAGAATACGTGGGGTTGCAATAGCTGTATTATTTAATGTATGGCAAAACTTAACTACACCATTTAATGTGCGGTAACGAACATTGGATCTACGAGACTGCCAGTCGTGAAGAGAGGAACAGCTGTGTGTCTCCCGATACTTAGCTTCACTAGCTACCCAAGCTTCAATATCAAACATTCTTACTTTACCAAGCCCCATATCCCCTGTACAACATTCAATAACTCTATAAGGCAATTCTAAATCTTGCATAATCTCTTCGGAGATTTGTAGAAGCTTGTAAAGCCAAGAAAGAGATTCCTCTTTGTCATTTTTACAAATAACAAACAACTCTACTTTATAAAATTGATGAACGCGAATGAGACCCTTTACATCACGACCAGCGCTACCAGATTCTCTTCTAAAACAAGGAGATAGGCCAGCATAAAGCAAAGGCAGTTCTTTTTCTTGTAAAATCTCTCCAGAGTGCAAACTGTTGATTGGCACCTCTGCTGTACCAGAAAGGTAAAGATTGTCTTTAGGTAGAGAGTAGACTTGCTCTTTTCCCTCAGGAAAATGACCTGTACCATATAGAGCAAAATCTCTTACAAGCGATGGAACTGTAATAAGCTCAAACCCTTTAGATCGTGCTTTGCGCAAAGCAAATTGTAAAAGAGCCATTTCTAGTAAAACCATCTCATTTTTTAAAGCGTAGGTTCGAGATCCGCAAACCTCTGAAATTCTCTCTTCTGCCCATCGGTTTTTTTGTAGAATTTCTGTATGACTAAGAAAAGGGAAATCAAAGATAGGTGCTTTTCCCCATTTTTTGACTTCTATGTTAAAATCCTCATTTTCTCCCACTGGAGCTTCTTGGGCTGGGATATTAGGGACAAGAAGAAGGTAGTCCCTTAAATGATGTTCTAAATTGCTTAAAACCGGTTTTAGTTGCTCAATCTCGGATCCAATTTCCCTGCCTTTTAAGATAAGATCTCCTCTTTCTTCTTTAGGGCTTTGAGATACTTTTTTAGCATTAGCTTTACGCTCTGTCTGTAAGATCTCTATTTTTTTTTTACAATCTGCAACTTGGGCTTCGCATAGCAGTAACTCTTGTAAATTCAGATTAACATTTTTCAGTCGTATTGCTTCTTGTACAACTTCTTGGTTTTCTTTAATAAATTTCAGATCGAGCATGGGATTTACTTAAAGTTTATTTTTTTTAACACTATAGCTTATAACACGCCTTTGAGAATTGTGCACTAAAAGCTTTTTCTTCTCCTATTTTAAAATTTTTATTTTATAATCAATTCAAAGCTCCAGTGAATAGCATTGAATTTTAACTCTATTTAAGATTAGAATGGTTTTTTTTAGGATTTGAAATTATATGCATAAAACAAAGTACGTATTTATTACTGGTGGGGTTGTTTCTTCTTTAGGAAAAGGCCTAACTTCTGCTTCGATTGCTATGTTATTGGAGAATCGCGGTCTAGAGATTGGAATGCTTAAGCTCGATCCATATTTAAATGTTGATCCTGGGACAATGAGCCCTTTGCAACATGGAGAGGTCTATGTCACAGATGATGGAGCCGAAACCGACTTAGACCTAGGGCATTATTTTCGTTATACGCACGCTGAGCTTTCTAGATTGTCTAATGCAACATCAGGACAGATTTACGAGACTGTAATTAGAAAAGAGCGCAAAGGTGATTATTCGGGAAAAACGGTTCAAGTTGTCCCTCATATTACAGATGAAATTAAACAACGCATTTTGCATTGTGGAAAGGATTCCTTAGATGTAATTCTAATAGAAGTGGGAGGAACCGTTGGTGATATTGAATCCTTACCTTTTTTAGAAGCAATTCGTCAATTTCGTCATGAGCGCCCTGATCAATGCATAAACATTCATCTAACCTATGTCCCTTATTTAAAAGCAGCTGGAGAAGTTAAGACAAAACCCACGCAGCATTCTGTACAAATCCTAAGAGAAATTGGCATTATACCTGACATTATTCTCTGTCGTGCTGAAAATGCTCTAAGAGAAGAAATTAAGGATAAAATCAGTTTATTTTGTAGCGTGCCAAAGACAGGAGTTGTAGACATCATTGATGTAGATAGTATCTATGAAGTACCGGTTCATTTACATCAACAGTGCTTAGATGAAAAAATTTGCCAAATGCTAAAATTAAAAACCCCACCGTCTAACTTGACAAAGTGGAAAAAGATGCTACACAACTTATCTAATCCCAAGGGTAAAGTAGTAATTGGCATTGTTGCCAAATACCTCCAGCACCAAGATGCCTATAAGTCGGTTTTTGAAGCTTTAAAACATGGAGCACTAGCAAACCAACTTGATCTTGAGCTTAGATTATTTGATGCAGAAAAAATTCTAGATAGCGCATTTTTCACAAAAGAAAACTGTGATGGATATCTTGTACCTGGTGGGTTTGGAGAAAGAGGATGGGAAGGAAAGATTCACGTTGCTAAACACTGTCGTGAGCAGCACATTCCTTATTTAGGTATTTGCCTTGGCATGCAAGTATTGTGCACAGAGTTTGCCCGCAATGTAGTCGGTTTAAGCGAGGCAAATTCTACAGAAATCGATCCTGATACCAAAAACCCTGTTATTTCTCTTTTAAGCGAACAAAAAGAGGTCTCTAATTTAGGCGGTACTATGCGTCTCGGAGCTTTTGCCTGTCATCTTCTTCCCCACACTAAAGCTGCAAAAACCTATGGTGTGCGTAACATTTCAGAAAGACATCGCCACAGGTACGAATTTAACAACGCTTATAAAGAAGTTTGTGAAAAAAAAGGATTGATTTTCTCTGGGATTTTTGAAGAGAGAAATCTTTGTGAAATTGCAGAAATTAAACACCATCCTTGGATGATTGGTGTGCAGTTTCACCCTGAGTTTAAATCAAAACCTACAGATCCCCACCCTCTTTTCAAAGAGTTTATTACATCTGCATTTTCATATAGAAATAAGGAATAATCCTTGGGTAGGCTTTTAGGAATCGATTTTGGTTTAACTCGTATAGGAATTGCCATTTCCGATGAGCAAAAAATTATTGCTACAGCTCTTGGAAGCATTAAGGCAAAAGATAAGCCTTTGAGTGCTTTAGAAAATCTTTTAGCTAAATATTCTTTTATAGAAGCTATTGTAGTAGGACTTCCTTTATTATTAAACGGAAAAGAAGGAGATATGGCTCTACGCACACGCATGTTTGCTGCTCTTTTAGAAAGTCATTTTCAAGTGCCTATTGTTTTTTGGGATGAAAGATTAAGTTCTGCTCAAGTAGAAAGGTTTTTAACAGAGTGCGGAGTAAACCGAAGAAAACGTGCACAAATCAGCGATGAACAAGCTGCTGCTCTCATCTTACAAGATTATCTTAATTGCCATTCAAAAAAAAATTAAGTATATCTTGCTAAAGATTTGATGAAATTTTGTGTTGATAAAAAAATGAAACGAATAGCAAAAGCATATGTCTGATTCCCCTCTTCAAGAACCTGGAATATCCACTCGATTTGTAAATCCCTGTATTTTAGTTATTTTTGGTGCCACAGGAGATCTAACCGCTAGAAAACTGCTTCCTGCTCTTTATAACTTAGCAAGAGAAGGACAACTCCCCCCCCAATTTGCTTGCGTGGGATTTGCTAGAAAAGAAAAGACAAATGAGCAGTTTCGTGAAGAGGTAAAAAAGGCTCTTAATCAATTTTCCAGAGTTAAACCCATTGATGAAACCCTTTGGAAGCATTTTCAGGAACAGATTTTTTACTATCAATCAGAATTCCACGATGAGCAAGGATTTAAGCGTCTACAAGGTTTTCTTCAAACCTTAGATGTAAAGTTAGATACTAGAGGTAACCGTGTTTTCTATCTGGCTACGCAACCTAGTTTTTTCCCTTTGATCTGCGAAAATTTGCATAAAGCAGCTCTGATTTACAAGCTCCAAGAAACAAAAAAGTTTTCTCGACTTATCATAGAAAAACCTTTTGGTCATGACTTATCTTCTGCTCAAGATCTGCAGCAAAAATTGCTCTGTTTTTTACAAGAGGATCAAATCTATCGAATCGATCATTACTTAGGCAAAGAAACCGTACAAAACATCTTGGTTTTTCGTTTTGCGAATTCCTTGTTTGAATCGTTATGGAATAGACGTTATATAGATCATGTGCAAATTACCGTTGCTGAGGACATAGGAATTGGCACTAGAGGAGCTTTTTGGGAAGAAGCAGGCCTATTGCGCGATATTGTACAAAACCACATGATGCAATTGCTCTCGCTTATGGCTATGGAGCCTCCTATTAACCTAGAAGCGGATTCTATCCGCAATGAGAAGGTAAAAGTACTACAAGCTATCCGCCCTTTTAATAAAGAAGATATGAATCAACATGTGATACGCGGGCAATATGCTGTAGGTTATATCAATGCAGAATCGGTAATTGGCTACCGAGAAGAAAAAAATGTCTCTGCCACATCAAATATGGAAACATTTGCTGCTTTGCGCTTATTTATTGACAATTGGCGCTGGTCAGGAGTTCCTTTTTATTTACGAGCTGGAAAACGATTGCCTAAAAGGGCAACTGAAATTGCGCTTATTTTTAAACATCCTCCAGGAATTTTATTTCAAAATTTAGCAAAAAAAAATGAAGCAAATGTTCTTGCATTGCGCATTCAACCTGATGAAGGAACTTCTTTGAAAATCAACTGCAAAGTTCCTGGATTAATAGGTCCTATTCAACCAGTAAAAATGGATTTTCGCTACGGTTCTTACTTTGGTATAAACCCTCCTGAAGCATACGAAAGACTGATTTTGGATTGTATGCTCGGAGATAATACTCTTTTTGCAAGACAAGATGAGGTGTATAATTCTTGGAAATTCATCACTCCGATTTTAGAATACTTTTCAGCTAACATAGATAAGAATTTCCCTAATTATGCTGCAGGCAGCTGGGGACCAAAAGTTGCAGACCAGCTTTTATTGCAAGACAGAAGAAAATGGAGGTTCATTTAAAATGACCTCTACTCCTTACCCTGTATCCCCTGCTCATATTGAGCGAGAATTAAAAAAAATTTGGGAATCTTTAGAAACAAAAAATATTACAAGAGCCTGTCTCTTTAATTTACTCTTTTTTACCTATGATAATCCCCGTAAAGCCTACTTTCAAAAAGTTGTTCATTCAGTAGTAGAAAAATTCCCTTCTCGTGTGCTTTTCATCACTATTGATCAAGCTTCTCAAAAAGAAGAGTTGGTTACACAGGTTTCTATGCTTTTTTCTGGGAAAGCAGAGTACGATGTAGCTTGTGACTATATTGAAGTTCAAGCATCTCTCTCTTCTCAAATGCGTATTCCTTTTCTAGTTCTTTCTCATATTTTACCTGATCTTCCGGTCTATCTAGTTTGGGGAGAGGATTTAGGCAAAAATGAACCTTTACTGCAATCTCTAGAACCTTTAGCAAGCCGGATCATTTTTGATTCTGAAGCAACCTGTAATCTTTCCTTATTTGCAAAGTATTGTTTAAAGCAGCAAAGCTTTCATTACGATATAGCAGATTTAAATTGGGCTCGAATAGAAAATTGGAGGGATATTCTATCCGCTGTTTTTTCCTCTGAAGAAAAATTAGAAAAAATACAACAAGCGCAAACTCTGCATGTTTTTTATAATGCGCAGCAAAGTACATTTTTCTGTCATGCAAAAATTCAATCTTTATACTTACAAGCTTGGCTTGCCTGTCAGCTAAAATGGGAATTTAAAAGCTTAGAAGAACAAAAAGAACAAATTATTTGTACCTATCAAGGAAAATCAGGACCTATCCGAATTTTTATTGCCCCAGTCATTCATACATACTTACCTACAGGTCTAATCGTTTCTATAGAAATTCTGCTTAAAGATGCCTCTTCTTTTTTATTTTCTAGAAATACAGAGCAACAAAATCATATTACTGTGCAAGAAACCACACTTAAACAATGCACTCTTCCAGCTCGTTATATTTTTCCTAAAGGAGGGGCTGGACATTCTCTTGTTCAAGAAATTTGCCGTCGAGGGAATTCTACCCATTATTTACAAGTATTAAATCTTCTACAAAATATCCATTTAAAGGATCCATGCTAATAGAAACTATAAAACCTCGCTCTGTAGATGAGTCTAAAAATCTCATCGTTCCTGGTAACTATCAAAAAACTCTGACTTTTTGCGCTGAGCATTTTATTGCCCTTTCTAAACAAGCCTTAGCCGATCATGGATTTTTTGCGGTTGCTTTATCTGGCGGTAGTACTCCAAAAGCTATTTTTGAAAAACTTTGCTCATTTCCTTATAGAGAACAAATAAACTGGTGTAATATCCATATTTTTTTCAGCGACGAGCGTGCCTTGCCTCCTGATGACCCTAACAATAATTTTCACATGGCTATGCAAGCAGGTTTTAATAAAATGCCCATTCCTACTGAACAAATCCATCGAATGGAAGCAGAAGTAAATATCAAAGAAAACGCCTTAAAATACGAAGAGACCATCCATAGAGTACTTGGAAAGCGTCCTTTTGATTTAGTTATGCTAGGAATGGGAGAAGATGGGCATACAGCTTCTTTATTCCCCCTTACAGAAGGGTTAAATATTACAGATAGACTATGTATAGCCAACTATGTACCACAAAAAAAATGCTGGCGGATGACCTTAACTTTTAGTTGTATCAATCAAGCCTCTAACATTTGTATTTACGTATTAGGAGCAAATAAAAGAGACATGTTAACCCAAGTTCTTTTTCATCCTAGCCAAAAGACTTTCCCTGTAGAACAAGTGGGCACACCTCAATCCAAAGCGCTTTGGATTGCAGATGAAGCAGCTGCCGTTAGATGATTTTCGAAAAAATCTACCTTTCCAGTCTCTAAATGATAATAACCACCCACTATTTTTAACTTCTTTTTCTCAATGAGCTTAATAAGCATAGGAGTACTTTGTATTTGCTCGACTACTTGGTTTATATTCGCTGTAATTGCATTGACCAAGTGATTTCCTTTTAGATTGCGTGTCTTTTCCACAGCAGGCTCAATCAATTTGGCAACAGTTGGTATATCAGAGGCCTGATTAGCAACAACTGCAGATACAGCTCCGCACTTTTCATGACCTAGTACTAATACGATAGATGAACCTAGATGATTTGCTGCATATTCAATGCTATCTATGCCAACCGCATCGATGACATTACCAGCTACTCGTATAATAAAAAGATCTCCTAAGCCTTGATCGAAAATAATTTCTGGGGAAACTCTTGAATCGGAACAACCTAGAATAATTGCAAAGGGTTTTTGCGTGGTCTTTATAGCTTCTCTACGCATACCGGTCCTATTGGGATGCTTTAATTTGTCTGAGGTGAACCTCTTATTACCCTGAACCAAACGTTTTAGTGCTTTTTCAGGAGAAATTGCGTTAGCTATAGACATAAAAACACATAAAAAAAATAATAAATAATACACAAACCCATCCCTTTAAATATTTGCTTGTATATTAGTTAAAACAACATTTGTCAAATATTTTTATAGCCACTTTACTTCATGTTCTATAAGACGATCTAGTGTTTGTTAATGTTTCTTTTTAAGAAAAAAGAAAATGTAATTGTAAAAGACAAAATAAGCAAGATAATAATTAAAGAAATGCTAACAGGAATAGGAAAAACAGAAGCAAGAATGATTTTTAATGCTATGAAAAGGATCATTGCCGCTAGTCCAAAGCGCAAGTAGCGTAGCCTTTCAATCGATTGATAAATAGCAAAGTATAAAGAACGTAAACCTAAAATAGCAAAGACATTAGAGGTGTATACAATAAAAGGATCTGTAGTTATAGCAAAAATAGCGGGAATAGAATCTATAGCAAAAAGAATATCTGAGCTTTCAATAACCAATAGAGCTAAAAAAAGAGTGGTAATTTTCCATTTACCCCCTTCTTTTATGATAAAAAAATCTACGTTCTTTTCTTTACAAAGAGGAAAAAAAACTTTAAGAACTTTCAGAATAGAAGAATGCTGTATATCAAAGACCGTTTTTTGTTTGAATAACTTGTAGGACGTAAATAGCAAAATAACTGCAAAAACATAAAGCACCCAATCGAATGAATGCACCAATTTTGCACCTAATAAAATAAATCCAATCCGAAAAAATAAAGCCCCTAGTACCCCCCAAAATAAAACTCTTTGCTGCTGCTTTTTTGGAATTTGAAAAGCTTGAAAAATCAATAGAAAAACAAATAAATTATCAATGCTTAAGGATTTTTCAATTAAATATCCTGAAAAGAACTGCAGTGCTACTTTAGGGCCTTGCCAGAAATAGATTCCTAGATTGAAAATTAAAGCTAATAAGATCCAAAAACCAGTTATTATCCAAGCTGTTTTAAACTCTGTAATACGAAAATATCGATGAAATACCTTTAGATCTAGGAATAAGAACCCTATAATCAAAATATGAAAAGCAACCCAAAACCAAATTGATAATCCCATATTGCGTAGAATAAGCCTTTAATAAGATTCTAATCAAGAAAGACCGCTAACGGTCTTTCTTGATTAGACTTAAAAAAGATCTAATGAATAGACAAACGAGAAACCAATTCTCGACGAGAATTTTCTGGAAATCTTTCTCGTGCATGTAAAATACGTGTATTATCAAAAATTAAAACATCGTTTTTTTGCCATCTAACAGCCATTTTAATTTCTGCAATAATTTGTTGAATTTGATTTATCACCTCAATTGGGATCTTTGTATCATCTTCAAAAGTTACACAAATAGTCTCTTTAGTCTTTTCAGGATTATATTTAGGATGCATATCTTGCATATCTTCTAAAATTTCTAAGGCATTATTAATGAAAATGGGGGAATTTGCCCATTTCTCTTGTTGAATTGCCTCTGTTATATAGGTGGTATGCAGATTGGAATTTTCATCAATAAAGTAGTTAATCCCTTGCTTATTTAAAATAGGTTCTAGTTCTTCTTCAGAAGTAACCTGATAAATTTTTTGCCATTTTTCACGAGGAAAACATCTAGAATATTTAATTTTTTTATCCATAAATAATTGCTTAATTTCTTCCGGTAATCTTGCATAAAGCTCTCTGCCATCACAAAGCAACGTAGCTCCGTCAGCTACTGGAGGGATAAAGGCATACATCCAAAAAGTTGTCGCATGAATCTTTTGGTAATATTGCTCACCATGAAAATAAACGGAGTGATTCCCGTCCTTTTCAGTAATGATAATAGCCGTGGGATCTCCATCTACATTAGGCCTGATAGATCCACCTTGATAAGGTAAAAAAGTATCTGGAAATTGATTAGAGAATGCGATAAAATCACGGGTAGAAACATCAAATCCTCGTAACAAGACAATCCCCTTTTCTTTTAACCTTTCATAAATCTCATCTGTAGAAAAGTCATAAATACTTTTTTTTTCTTCTGATCTCTCTATGGTAAATTTTTCTAAATCATGTACTTCTGCTGATAGAAAATTGCTTAACAGTAGAGCTGCTAAAACTGCTTTTAAGAATTTGCGTGGTGCGTTGAGTATCTTCATATATCATTCCTATTTTTCGGTTAAAGCTAAAAATTTTTTAGCCATATCAAAAAATAATAATGATTATATATTTTTTGTCTAAATAAAATTTAAAGTTTGTTTAAAGCAGTTTTAATCCATGCAAAAATACCTCTTATTTTGCTATATTTAACTGTATGCTAGTCTTAGGAATAGAAACCAGTTGTGATGAAACAGCTTGCGCTATTGTGCGTAATGGGAGTGAAATTTTAGCTAATGTTATCTATTCCCAGATAGAATTACATAGGCCCTACGGTGGTGTATTTCCTGAACTTGCTTGTCGCCGACATGTAGATGTAATCATCCCTGTTATTGAGCAAGCGTTAACCCAAGCAAAATTATATCCCTCCTCTCTTCAGGGAATTGCTGTTACTAAAGGCCCTGGGTTGATTGGCGCCTTACTTATTGGTCTTAACTCTGCTAAAGCGCTTTCTCTTGCCTGGAAAATACCTTTCGTAGGAGTCAATCATGTAGAAGCCCACCTTTATGCTGCTATGATGCCTCCTAACACCCCTCCTCCTTTCCCTAGCTTAGGGCTTGTCATTTCAGGTGGGCATACCTTTATGGTAAAAATTGAAGCAATTGGTTCTTATCGGTTTATAGGAACAACTCAAGACGATGCTATTGGGGAGGCTTTTGATAAAGTAGCTCAAATGCTTTCCCTCCCCTATCCTGGAGGGCCTTCTATTGAGGCTTTAGCTAAAACAGGAAATCCCAAAGCCTTTGCTTTTAAACCCTGTCGTATTAAAGAGTCACCTTGGGATTTTTCCTTTTCTGGCCTTAAAACAAGTGTTCTTTATGCTATCAAAGGGCAAAACCCTGCAAAAAGCTCTCCCTTAATCATCTCTGAGGCTCAAAAAAAAGATGTAGCCGCCTCTTTCCAAGAAACAGCGCTTACCGATGTTGTGCAAAAAGCTATACAAGCAACCGATGCGTTTCATTGCAGAGCTATTGTATGTGGAGGAGGAGTTACTAATAATCAAAGGTTTAGAGATATCTTTCACGAAAAGAACTGTCCTTTCCCCCTCTTTTTTCCCTCTAAAGAACTTACAGTGGACAATGCTGCCATGATTGCAGGTTTAGGCTATCATCATTTTCTTTCAAAACAAGCGGATGATTTATCACTTGAGCCTATGATTCGCATTCCCCTCTGGAAAAACCTTATCTAATGATTCTTAATATAAGATTAATAATTAAAGTTAATTAAATATAAATAATTATACGATAAAATAGTATAATAAAAAACGCCGATGTATTATTCATAACCAATAAAACAATATGAGTTTAGAACTAACTTTATACCTTTATCGTAATTTAGATCAAGCCCCAGGCTTAGCTCTTAACGCAGTAGCTCCCTATACTCAGGGTATTGGTTATGTAAAAACAAAAACAGCTCATTTTTTAAATACTTGTAAGAACCAACTGCAAAACACCTTCGTCATCCCAGAAATTCAACCATTTCTGCTGTTTTGTTCTCTACAAAATACATGGCAAATTTGACAGGTATGGCATGTATTTATCAAAAAATTTGTCATGTTCTTTCTAGAAGAGCTGGCCGAGTAGCTTCTATAGAAAACCAGCTTTTAGTAAACCTTAAAAACCTCTCTAATTATTGCATACAACTTAATACAAGCTATATACCCTGGCAAAAAATCCCAGGATTGCACGCTCTTGAAGAACTTAAAGAAGAACTAGTAAATAAACAACAAGTAGCTCCTAGCTCAGAGCAAATTGCAGAAGCCATCTCTTGTTGCAATGAGATACATGCATTAGTAACACTACATCGCTCTATAAGCAGCACAGAAGATTTAAATCCAGAAGAAATACGTGCCATAGAAGAAAACACTGATACAATATTCTCAGCTGTTGAAGAGAACATAGGAGAAGCCCTTGGTGGTTATACTCCTTCAATACTAGCTCCTGTTTTCAATGACTTATTAAACAGTGTCCCTGAATCATACAATCCCTTTGCTTTAGCCAGCAATTCTTTACTAACTACATTAAAAAAAATTTTAGCGACTGTAGGAAGCTCTTCTACCTTAACCATAACATCTAGTAATTACTTTGTATCATCTAATGCCCAGAAGGCATTGCTGCAACTAACCGCTATATCAGGAATGTCAGCCGCTGGTTTATATTACCAAGAGCAAATGGAAGAGGTTGCAAAAGAAGTCCTGCAAACGTTTTTAGAAATCACTTGCGCTTATGCAGGGATGCTGCTTTTTAAAACCGATGAATCCTTTAAAGATTATTTTCATAAAATTGTTCCTGCAACTATTGCCTCAAAAGCTACTGAACATTATTTAGATTCTAGAGAAAGCTTTGCAATTACCTCCTTTGCTCTCCCTCTTGTTGTATCCTCTTTAGTGTATAATCAAGCCTCCATCCAAGAAACCTATCAGCAACTTAATCGACTGTTTATTAATATCTCAAATAGCGAAGAGCAAAAACAGCTCTTACAACCAATTACTTCTTTTATTAAAGACCAACTCATCCATAGGTTCTCAAATGCTTTAAGTCTAATAGCTCTGCAAAAAACGATTGAAAACATTTCTTCTAGCCCAGCACTAGCGTATGCTGTTCTATGGGCGGACCCTGTGATAAACGATCATCTATTAAAAAATATACTTATTCCTTTATTTTCTTCTATAAACCAGCAGATTTTGGATCAATCCATAGAACAAAAGATACTACAAGTTTTAAGTGCTTCAAAAGAGTACCTTACTATTCTACAGCAAGATGACATGCAAAAGCTTTTACTCAAAATACAGCATGATCTGCACAGGAAAAATCCAGATATAGAAGAGCTAAAAAACCAATTCTTAGAAAAAGTTTTTTTAAAGAAAACAGGGATGCCGCTACCTTTGGGCAACCCTACACTGGATCTGCTAAAACAGTCTTTTGGTCTGGACATACAAGCTGTCTTATTCACCAGCTTCAAACACACTCCACCTGCTATTCGTATGCTATGGAATAGCTATTCTTACCATAAAAAAGTAGATCAAGCTTTAATGCTAGAACTTCTATTACAAGGCTTTATTATAAACGGTTTAGCAAACCTAATACCGGGATCTAATACTGAATTGCCTTCTTTTTCTTATGTAAAAACAGCCGGTCTTGGAATAAGCCTTGCTCTATAATTCCTTATTTTTCTTGTTGATTAATAAGCTCTTGTTTTAAAATGATTTGTTAAAAAAAGAGGTATAGTATGGCTAAAACAGCTCGAGAAACCATCAAAATGAAAAGCACAGAAAGCAACGAATGTTATTGGACTACCATAAATAAACGCACTTCCACAGGACGTAAGGAACTAAAAAAATACGATAAGACACTGAGAAAGCACGTCGTTTTTAAACAAGCAAAGTAATTTTTTAATCCATGGGTGTTAATGTTTGAGCTAAAAATTGCTTTCAAATACTTAATACCCCGTAAAAAACATCTATCCTCTTCACTCATTTCTCTTTTATCCATCTTTGTTCTTTCCTTAGTCGTTTGGTTAATTGTTGTTTTCTTATCGATAACTGACGGCATTGAAAATAATTGGAAAACAAAATTAACAACTGTTCATTCTGCTATAAGAATCACCCCTACCGATGCCTATTTTTCTTCTTATTATTATCAGATAGATGCCTTATCTCATGAATCCCAATATCGCCATAAAACAATTAGGGAAAAAATTTCTTCTCTGAAGACAGATCCCTATGATGAAAATTATGATAAAGAGCTTCCTTTACATATTAAAGCAGAGAAAAAAACAAAAGATTTAGCCAAAGAGCTCTATGCTATTTTGGAAAGACTAGAAAATACACACAAGATCACCTATCAGGATTTTGAATTAAGTGGGGCTATGCTACGTCTACAAATGATTAGAAAGAAGCCAAAAGAACAGACAACCCAGAGCTATTTAACTCAAGCTTCCTATTTAAGCTCTTTTCCTGAAAAAAATCCTTTCCTAGATACATTGATTGTCCCTTTAAGAACCGATGAGCTTACTCACTTATTTTCTCAATCTCAAATCAATGATATTCTGCACACAGTTGCCATTAAGTCTCTTAAACCAAAGTATGATGGATGGGAAATTCCCATAAGCATGATTCCTGAAGGAGTATCTTTGCCTGCGCAGGTATCTATTTCAAATCTCTCTTATGTTCTATTAACGGAAAATGAAGAGGCTTTTCCTGATTTTCAAAAAGGGGCAATAAAAAAAACACCCCGAGGAATCTACTTTACAGAAAAAAATAAATCTTCCTATTTGATAGATAAACCTATTTTTTTGGAAAAATCTTATTTACTGCATGTAGTTAAAACAGAAGTTCCCCCTCAAGCAAAAACCTTAAAGGATTTATTTTTTACTATTGAAATTCCCTTTAAAAATTACCTATTACAAGGCAAGGTATCCGGTGATGGACTAGAAGTTGTAGAAGGCAGATGGTGTAAACCCTCTGTTGTTCTAGCTCAAAAGACCGGTGTATTTTTAGCTAAAAGTTTTCAAGATCAAGGTGTACAAATAGCTGATCGCGGTTATTTATCTTATTCTAGTTTAAGCATGAGCGCAGCTCAAGAGCAACGATTGCCTATCTTTGTAGCAGGATTTTATGATCCAGGACCTCTATTTTCTGGCTATAAAAGCATTTTGGTTCCTCCTCACATTACTCAAACAATTAATGCTTCTAATGCCTCTTTTCACCTAAATAAAACAGAATCAAATGGAGTGCTTATTTGGGTTGATCATCTTACAGACACCGACTCCATTAAAAAAGAATTAGAAAAGCTACTAGAAAAAGAAGGAATAGCTGCTTATTGGAAAGTAACCCCTTTTACAGAATATGATTTCGCAAAAGATATGCTGCAGCAATTTGTAAGTGATCGCTACTTATTTACTTTAGTGGGAATAATTATCTTAATGGTAGCTTGTTGCAATATCATTTCGCAACTTGTGATTTTAGTTGATAACAAAAAAAAGGAAATCGGCATTTTATTAGCTATGGGAGCTAGTAAAAAAAGCATTCTTTTCATTTTTGGCTTTTGTGGGATGATTATGGGATTCATGAGTAGCTGTATTGGAATTGCAGCTGGATTGTTTACATTAAAGCATCTAGATTTTGTTATTTCTATTTTAAGTCTTTTACAAGGACAAGCTTTACTAAACCCCATTTTTTTTGGACAAATAATCCCTTCTAACTTTAGCTCTCAAGCTATCCAATTTGTATTCATTGTAACTCCTATTTTATCTTTATTTGCAGCTCTTGTTCCTGCTATAAAAACATGTTACTTAAACGTAAGCGCTATTTTAAGGTCTGAATAATGACTATTTTACTAGCCAAAAACTTAAAGAAGTCTTTTTTTTCTCCTCATCAAACAGAATTACTAAAAGGAATTGATTTAACCGTTAACCATCAAGAATCTTTAGCAATTTTAGGGAAGTCTGGAGCTGGAAAAAGCACCCTACTGCATATTTTAGGCACATTAGATACACCATCTGAAGGTGAACTAATTATCAGTGGCATAAATACAAAAAAAGAAAGTTGTTATGCACTACGTAAAAAAAAGCTAGGGTTTGTTTTTCAATCCCATTATCTTTTAGAAAACTATAGCGTAATCGATAATGTAATTATGCCAGCAAAAATCACACGTATGCGTTTTAATAAACAAGAGCTTGGTTTGCGTTTATTATCTGCTGTTGAGCTACAGCAACATGCTCATCTACCTGTTAAGTTTCTCTCTGGTGGAGAAAAGCAAAGGCTTGCTATTGCACGTGCTTTATGTAACAATCCCGATCTTATTTTAGCAGATGAACCAACTGGAAGCCTTGACTCTTTTCATGCAGAAATGGTTTATGAGCTCCTTCTTCGTCTAGTTAAAAAACAGGGCAAAAGTATAATTATTGTAACTCACGATCTAAAAGCAGCAAATTCATGTGATAGGGTACTCATTTTAAAAGATGGCTTTTTATCTGAAGTTAGAAATACAATAAATTTATAAAAAGATTATAAGAAAATATGGATATTGCAATCATTGGCGCTGGGTATGTTGGTCTAGTAACAGCAGCTTGCTTTGCTGAAATGGGACATCATGTCATTTGCTTGGATATTAATAAGCAAAAAATTCAAAATCTACAAAAATGCATAATCCCTATTTATGAGCCTGGATTAAAAGAATTAATCGAACGCAATGTAGAAGATGGGCGTTTAAGCTTTACTACAGATTATCAGCTAGCTACTGCAGTTTCCCAAGTTTGTTTTATTGCTGTGGCAACCCCTTCCAAAGCAGATGGTAGCTGTGATCTCTCTCATGTTTTTTCCGCTGCCTCTTCTATAGCTCAACATATGAAACACCCGCTCCTCGTTGTCAATAAATCAACAGTACCTGTAGGTACTGCCTCTTTGGTTAAGCAACATATTGCACAGATTCTTAAAGAAAAAAATGCACTCATCGGTTTTGATGTTGTTTCTAATCCTGAATTCCTAAAAGAGGGCAACGCAATCAATGACTGTATGAAGCCCGATCGTATTATCCTTGGAGTTGATAATCTCGATAGCGCTAAAATCATGCGAGAGATTTACTCGGCTTTTACTATTAATCATGATCGAATCTTAATTATGGCACCCTCTTCTGCAGAACTAGCAAAATATGCAGCAAATGCCATGCTTGCTTTGCGAATCTCTTTTATGAATGAACTCTCTAGCTTATGTGAAAAGACAGGTGCTAGTATTAATGATATACGCATAGCCATTGGTGCAGATCAAAGAATTGGCTACCACTTCTTATATGCCGGAATGGGTTATGGAGGGTCTTGCTTTCCAAAAGATATTAGAGCTCTTTACGCTACAGCCAAAGCATATGATTTAGATCTATCATTAATGAGAGCCACAGAAAGTGTAAATACACAGCAAAAAAAAGTACTTGCAGATAAAATTTGTCGTTATTTTAACCAATTTAACGGGGTTTTTAATAAAACTATTGCAATCTGGGGGCTTTCCTTTAAGCCTCATACAGATGATATTCGAGAATCTCCTGCACTTTCTCTCATTGAGATCTTACTGTCTCAAGGAGCTAATTTACGCTTGTTTGATCCTGTAGCTATGCCAGCTATGCGTGAGCGTTTAGGCACTTGCCATCAAGTAACTTTTTGTAAGGATGAATATGAAACTGTACAAGGAGCCGATGCCATTGTGCTTGCCACAGAATGGCGACAGTTTCGTTACATTGATTTTACTAAAATCATTCCTTTTTTGCGTCATTTAGCTTTCTTTGATGGACGCAATCAATATCAACCAAAAGAAATGGAAAAATTAGGTTTTGCTTATTTTGGAATTGGCATACCAACAGATTACTCCCATAGGCAACCAAACCCTCAGAAAATAAATGAGCAAAATATCATTCCTATCTCAAGCACAAACTGAACTTGAAGAAGCATTAGAAAAGCTAGTTAGCCCTAAGTTAACTACGGCATACGCACCTCTTTTTTCTTCTGCACGCTATTCTCTTCTAGCTCCTGCTAAGCGCTTGCGTCCTCTGTTACTAATAGCAGCAGCATCTACTTTTAGGGTTCCTCTTTCTCAAACAATCCTACCTGCTTGTGCTATTGAGCTCATACACACCTATTCCCTTATTCATGATGATTTACCATGTATTGACAATGATGATACACGAAGAGGGAAACCCACGCTACATAAAGCATACCCAGAGTGGCAGGCCTTGATCACAGGAGATTACCTACTTACCTATGCTTTCGAAATTCTTTCTTCTCTTCCTTTTTATTCCGCTGAGCAAAAACTGAACTTAATCCAACTCTTTGCAAAAAGATCAGGTGCGGATGGATTAATTGGGGGGCAAGTAATTGATCTCTTGATAGAGAAAAAAAATATTTCATGGCCGCTCCTGCAACAAATGCATCATGGAAAAACAGCAGCTTTAATTTCTGCTGCTCTTGAAGCTGGGGGTATCCTTGGCAATGCTTCTGATCCAGACATGCAGCTCTTATACAATTGTGGGCAGAAAATTGGACTTGGATTTCAAATAGTTGATGATTTACTTGATATAGAAGAAGAAAATAAAACCACAGCAGTCACTCTTTTAGGTAAAATTCAAGCTAAACAATTCGCAGAAAGCCTGCTTAAGGAAGCGCTAGAGCAGCTTGACCAATTAAGTTGTCCAGCTCCTTTAATCCAAAATCTTTTACGTAAGATGATTTATCGCTCAATTTAAAAATCTACTGTTTGTTTTAAGCGTGAACTCTTACTTTAAGCCCTCTGTGCAAAACAACTTTTTTATCTCAATTCAAAGCCTGTAAACATATGATACCACGCTTTTATCTTACGAATTAGTTTTTATTTTCTTTATGAAATCTTTAAAAATCAAAAACACAATCTTTTTTTAATTTTTATTTACTTATTACAATTACATACAGTACGCTTAGGCCTCGTACTTGTTAATAATAGAGGTAAAGCCATGTCTATAAATCCAACAAACCAATTACTTTCTTCTGTTAAGCCAAAAGAGCAACTATCTGTACCAACTTTAAATCAAAAGCCTGCTTCAAAAAAAAATGTACTTACAAAAAAGATTGCAAAAATTTTTAAAAATGCAAAACAGGTTCCAGCTAATAGCAAAAGCATGGAATATGATCCTCTTAAAAGAGTTTTAAGCGATAACGCAAGTATCGGATTTGCAGAAACTTTAGATACACAAGCCCCTACCCTTTTAGAAACAGGCCCGATATTCTACCAAATGGATCACATTGAAACGCAATTGCCTTTAGCTGTTAGACCTAAGACACAGCGAATCATTCAAAGAGAAAATCCTATTGAAAATCTTCAAAAAATTTTAAATCAATGGCTGGAAGACTCTTCGATTAAGAGAAACTACATAAATCAATCTTCAAATCAAAAAGCACCAAACTGTACCAATGCTTTACAGAGGATTTTGGCCTTTTTTCAAAACACAGATGAAAAGGTCTTAGATTTATCTAATCTTAATTTAACCTCTTTACCTGATGTTTTTTATTTTCCATCTTTCCTAAACAGGTTAAGCGAGATAACCCTTAGCCAGAACAATCTTACGTCTTTGCCTCAATCCTTTAAAAGCCTTCAAGCATTAACAGTACTAGATCTTACTGATAATAGCTTTGCAGAATTTCCTGAGCTTTTAGTTAAGCTACCCAATTTAAAATATTTAGACCTTTCAAAAAACCAACTAACCCAGCTACCTGAGTCCTTAACCGAGTTGCGCGCATTGCAAGCGCTACTTGTCAGAGGAAACCAGTTAACAGAACTACCTATAGATCTAGGCAAATTAGATAAACTAGAGATACTAGAACTTGGAATCAACCAACTTAAAAACTTACCAGAAAGTTGTGTGAACTTAAAAAATCTAAAAGACTTATCTATCAGTCATAACCAATTTGTTAGATTGCCTGAATTTATTGGCTCCCTATCAAGATTGGAAGAGCTTCGGATAAGAAATAATCAGATCCAGGACTTGCCAGAGTCCCTTATTCAATTAAAAGCATTAAAAAAAATATATCTTGCTTACACTTGCCTATCCGAACTCTCTTTAAAAATATTATGCCAACTTCCAGATTGTAGTATAAACGGTCTTGAATACACCTCTTTGTGTCAAAGAAAGCGTGGTTCCTATCAAGAAGATCAGTCCACATCCAAAGAAATTTTGAATCAATGGAAACAAAAAAACATAGGACAAGAACCTGCTAATCGAGTCCAAGCTTTGCATAATGTTCGGAGTTTTTGCAAAAATGCAAATACAAATACGCTAAATCTGCGTAAGTTAGACTTGACTGATTTACCTAATATTTTTCACTTTGAACCTTTTGTAAGCAGACTAGAGCATTTAGACATTAGCGGTAATAAGCTACAAGAATTACCACCATCTATTTGCAGCCTAAAAGCACTAAAAACTCTAAATCTTAGTAACAATCAATTTCACAACGAGTCACTTGCCGATTTGCCAGAGCTTTTTCTTCAGTCAGCAACTTTGATACGCCTAGAGCTTGATGGGAATAGGTTAAATATATGCCCAAAGTTTCTTTGCAATCTGCCGAACTTAAAGGTGCTAAATATTAGTAAAAATGACCTTTTGTGCGATCTAGAAGCTCTTGGTAGTTTGCAAAATTTAAAAGATCTCGATCTAAGCTATAACTCTAATTTAGCCTTCTTCACTCATCAAATACTCCATCTTCCATGTATTGATAGAATCGACCTTACAGGATGTGATAGCCTCCATTCAGTATTTTTGAATACAGTAAGGGAAACTATTGCCGGACTTGATAGAGTTCTACATATTTCTTATCCATTACCTTCACTAATGGAAGCAGAAGAACCTATTGAACAGTCTTTAAAGAGACTCTGTCAAATAGCTAAAAGAGAACCCATAGATCTGTGTGCTCTTTTAAAGGTAAGGGAAGTACGGTCCTGGTTAAACCGACTATTCTCCATTGCTGATTTTCAGCAAGGGGGAAATGTTCAAGAAGCGTTAGCTGTTAACGTGTTAGACTGCTTGCATGAAGCTAATAATAATCCAGATTTTCGTCAGGTTTTTACTCATACTATTCGAGATGCAACAGAAAGCTGTGCAGATAGAGTAGCTCTATCTTTTATAGATGCAAGGCTTGCTTATCGGCTTGTAACAATTGATATCCACAACATGAGAGAGCTAGCTGACTTCCTGATTAAAGGCCCATGCTCTATTGCAATACTAAAAGAGCTTGCTCAACAGTTCATTCTTCAGTCATCTTCTTCAGTAGATCAGATTGAAGTTCATCTTGGGCTCCTGGTTACACTGAAAAGAGAATTGGATCTTCCTATAGATATTGAAAAAATGTCACATTTTAAATTTAGTGAATTAACACCTAAAGATCTACATGATGCTAAACAGTATGTCTTAAAAATGAGGAAGGATTCGTATTATGAGCTTCTTATTAGTCAGGATAAATGGAAAGAAGCTCTTAAAAAACATTATTCATCGAAATTTAAAGAGATAGAAGAGAAAAGAGATGCAGCTATGCAAGAAGGCAAGGATGAAGAAGCCATTGTGAAAAAATTCAATAAAAGATTAATAAAATTAACAAAGACCGCTTTGCAAGCAGAATCATCCAGATAATTGCTCCATTTATAGCAAAAAAAAGTAGATCATTCTGAATATCGAGATAGGCTACATGGATTTTGGATAGGGGGTTATTTTAGTAGCCTCCTATTCTTATTTTAGTAAAGCAAACGACAGAAAGTAATTACTTTAAATCAGGTAAAATATTTTCTTTTCTTTTTATCTGCATACTGATTGCAAGTGCTATGATGGTTTGTAGTTCAGCTTCTGTAATTTTGCATGTTTTAAGGTTAAAAAAAATGCAACTTTAAAAAACCTATTTTCTTATTTTTACTAAAAAAATGACTAACTCTACTAAATTTGACAATAATTTCTTAATTGATTCATATTGATCCATTAAGTGTAAATAATGATTTTAGATAGAGGCTTGTCAGAAATAGAGGAAATATAAGTGAACCATTCTCATCACTCTTGCCATTCCTCTGATAAAATACCAAATACAAGCTCTTCAACGAGTAGTCTCTATGTATGTCCTATGCATCCCGAAGTCCAGCAAGATTATCCAGGCGATTGCTCCATTTGTGGAATGTCTCTAGAACTGGCAAAGATTACAGAAAAAGAAGACGATTCTGAGTATCGAGATACATTACGTAGATTTTGGATAGGGATCATCTTAACAATCCCTATCCTTATTTTGGTTATTGGCCAAACATTCTCAGGTTTTATCTCTGAGCAAGTCTCTCATTGGATTCAATTTATCTTAAGTACTCCTGTTGTATTTTTTGCAGGATGGCCATTTTTTGGAAAAGCTTGGCGTTCGGTAGTCAATCGATCTTTGAATATGTTTACTTTGATTGCTTTAGGCATTGGAACTGCCTATTTTTATAGTGCTATTGCTGTTTTATTGCCCGATCTGTTCTCTAATTCCTTTAAAGAAAAAGGTGAGCTATTTGTCTATTTTGAAGCTGCCTCTGTAATTACTGTTCTTGTTTTGCTTGGCCAAATATTAGAGTTAAAAGCTAAAACTCAAACAGGTCAAGCGATTAAGTCACTATTGAACTTGTCTGCTAAAACAGCTCACCTTGTGTTAGATGGCCAAGAACAAGAGATTCCTATTGAGCAGGTCAAAGTAGGAGATCTATTAAGAATCAAGCCTGGAGAAAAGGTTCCTGTTGATGGAGAGGTAATAGAAGGTTCTAGTTTTATCGATGAATCGATGATCACTGGTGAGAGTGTTCCTGTTGAAAAAAAAGTACAGGATGAGGTTACAGGGAGTACAATCAACCAGAGAGGTAGTTTCATTATGCAAGCTAAGCGAGTAGGCAATGAAACGCTCCTCTCTAAAATTATACAAATGGTCTCTGAGGCACAAAGAAGTAAAGCTCCTATTCAAAGACTTGCTGATCGGGTTTCTGCTTACTTTGTTCCTTTTGTAATTATAGTTGCCGTTATCGCATTTATTATTTGGGCTTCTATTGGACCTGAGCCGCGCTTTGTTTTTGCCTTAGTAAATGCGGTTGCTGTCTTAATCATTGCTTGTCCTTGTGCACTGGGATTAGCTACTCCTATGTCTATCATGGTTGGAATAGGGAGAGGAGCTCAAATGGGCGTACTCATTAAAAATGCTGAAGCATTAGAGCGCTTAGAAAAACTAAATACACTAATGATAGATAAAACCGGAACACTTACAGAAGGAAAACCTAAAGTTATTCAAATTATAACATCTGACATTGTTCAAGAAAACGAGTTGTTAAGTTTAAGCGCTGCTCTAGAAAAAAATAGTGAGCACCCTCTTGCAGTAGCTATTATGCAAGAAGCTAAGGAAAAAGATCTGATTATACCAGAAGTACAAAACTTTAATTCCATTACAGGAAAAGGAGTGGAAGGGGTCGTTAAAGGCAAGCAGGTATTTATTGGTAAAGTCGGTTTATTGAAAGAAAAAGATATTACTGGCATTGCAGATTTAGAACTTCGAGCAAAAGAAGCTCAAAAACAAGCACAAAGCACTATTTTTGTAGCAATAGACGGGCAAACACTAGGGTTTATTGTTGTTTCTGATCCCATCAAATCATCTACCTCAAAAGCAATAGAAGATCTACATCGACTTGGAATAAAAATCATTATGCTGAGCGGAGACGCTGAGTATACTGCAAAAGCTGTTGCACAAAAACTGCATATAGATGAGGTTTATGCGGGCATTAGCCCACAAGATAAAAGCTCTTTTGTTCAAAAGTTAAAAAATGAAAAGCAAATTGTGGCTATGGCAGGTGATGGGATTAATGATTCGTTAGCCCTTACAATAGCTGACGTAGGAATTGCTATGGGAACAGGAACCGATGTTGCTATACAAAGTGCTGGCATAACTTTAGTTAAAGGTGATTTAAATGGCATTGTAAAAGCTATAACTTTAAGTAAAGTCACTATGCGTAATATTAGGCAAAATCTTTTCTTTGCTCTCATCTATAATTTTGCAGGGATCCCTATTGCTGCTGGAATCCTCTTTCCTTTTTTTGGTTTACTCTTGAATCCAATGATTGCAAGTGCAGCAATGGCTTGTAGTTCAGTTTCTGTGATTTTGAATGCATTAAGATTAAAAAAAATTAAACTTTATTAAATAGCTACTTTTACCACAAAAATATAGTTTCAATACCCTTTTTGTCTGCGAAGTCAAAATGCGCCGCCGTGAACTAGGTCTTGAAGTCATTGATACAATGAAAACCAAAATAGCAGCTCTGTCTTTTCCCAAAGGCTTTGGTATTTCACCTGTTCTGCTTCATTTAGGACCTGTCTCAGATGCTCTTTTGAGTAGCAACTATTTTTATCGCATTGTTGACATATCTGATTTATGAAATTTAGTTTTGAACTTTCTTGTTATAAAAACATTCACGTGTAATTCTTGAATAGACTTCTAAAAGATCGTAAAACATTTCATTCTTAGCGTTCATCTTGATTATGGTAAAATCAGCTAAAGCATTGTTAAATTGACTTAAATTTGACAATAATTTATTATATATTTAATACGCAAATCAATATTGATTCATTAAGAGCAAATGATGACTTTAGACCGAATCTCATCAGATCCTGTTTTAGCAGCTCCTTTAGAGATTGTTCCTTTCAAAAAGAGAAAGCGTATCTTTGACATTCTATTTAGCTTAACAGCTTTACTTTTAGGACTTCCATTTTTTATAGTAATTGCATTTTTGATTAAACTCTCTTCAAAAGGACCTGTCTTTTACTGCAGCTTAAGGCTAGGGCATAAAGGTCAGCTATTTAAATTTTGGAAGTTTCGTTCTATGCATTGTGATGCAGATTCCCGCTTACAGCATTTACTTAAACAGCAACCTAAATTGAACAGGGAATGGCAGAGATTTTTTAAGCTAAGAAATGATCCAAGACTAACCTATCTAGGCAGATTGATCCGCAAAACCTCTCTTGATGAACTTCCTCAGTTTTGGAATGTATTAAAGGGAGATTTAAGCATCGTTGGACCAAGACCTTACTTACCTCGCGAAGAAAAGAGAATTAAAGAGCTAATCGGAAGCAATATTGATGTTTTATTCTCTATTAAACCAGGACTTACAGGTATATGGCAAACCTCTGGGAGAAGTGCTTTGAGTTTTGAGAAAAGAGTTGCCTTAGATTTAAGCTATGTTCAAACTCACTCTTTCCTGCTTGATATGCAATTAATTGCAAAAACCATTCCTGAAATGATTGCCTCTAAAGGAGCATTTTAATAATCCTTCATGGCTTCTATTCCCCTTCTATATGTATTTTTAGTTACTTTGTTATGCACACTATTTAGTACAGCAATTTATCCCCAGATACATTTAATTCCCTTTACTGCTTTTTTTGCTCTTCTTTATTTACGCGCTTCTTTAGTTGCTTCTCTTTGGATTGCTTTAGGATGCGGACTGTTACTAGATCTGATAAACTCTGATTTACGCTTTGGTTTCTATGCATTAAATACTTGCTTAATAACTCTTTTGTTGCATCGACAAAAAAAACACTTTTTTGAAGAAAAACTACACTCGATTTGTTTACTAACAGCATTAATTAGTGCATTCATGACTATATTTCAATGGGTTTTTTATTGCGCAACTCATTTAGAATGTAATTTATCCTGGAGATTAATTTTCATCGATTTTATGTTACTGCCTATTTGTGATGCACTTGCTGTCTTCTTATGGATATATCTCCCTGTTATATTGTTTATCTATTCAAGAAAAATGAATTGGAAAGCTATGATTAGTCGTGATTCTCTTTATAAAAACTAAATGCAAACCGCTAGAGGTTTTATGTCCAAAATCATTAAAGAGTGGGCCTCTTTTGCTACAAAAATAGCTTTTTTAGCTGGAGATATTTTAAAAAAAGGTTTCGGGTCTCAATTTATCATTGATTCAAAACCCGGCAAACAAAATCTAGTAACAGAATATGACAGGGCATCTGAGAATCTCCTTATTACAGCCATTAAAGATCGCTATCCTACCCATTCAATTATTGCAGAAGAAAGTGGGTCTTATATACAGCAAGGATGTCCAGCTACTTGGATTATTGATCCTCTAGATGGCACTGTAAATTTTGCACATGAAATCCCTCTTTTTTCAATTAGTATTGCTGTAGCTGTTGATAAAGAAATAGTCTGTGGTATTGTATATCAACCTATGACAAAAGAATTATTTTCTGCTCAAAAACAACAAGGAGCTTTTCTTAATGGTCGATCTCTAAACATTTCTTCGGTATCGCAAATGAATCAAGCTCTTCTAGCAACAGGATTTCCTTATGATGTACATAAAGATCCCCTGCATTGCATAGGGCATTTTTCTAAAATCTTAAGAACAGGAACCCCTATTCGTAGATTAGGTTCTGCAGCTATTGACTTAGCGTATGTAGCTGCGGGACGCTTTGATGGATTTTGGGAAGTAGGCCTTAATAGTTGGGATATGGCAGCAGGAATACTTTTAGTAAAAGAAGCAGGTGGAATAGTAACCCATTATGATGGAACAGAACATCAAATTTTTGGATACCATAACCTTTTAGCAACAAATAAACATCTACATCCGATTATGATTGACTATTTAAATAAAGGTAAATATGAAGCTCATTGACGGCATATCCATTGCAAAAACGATTCAAGAGAGAATCAAATCCTCTATTGCCAAATTAAAAACCCGCCCTCCTGGATTAGCTTTTGTTCGTGTGGGGGATAATCCCGCTTCTCATAGCTATATCCGTATGAAAAAAAAGCGATGTCAAGAAGTGGGTATTATCTCTTTTGACGTTGAACTCCCCTCTCATGTTTCTGAGGCCCAAGTCATTTTAGAAATTAAACGTTTAAACCTAGATTCTGCTGTAGATAGTATTCTGGTACAACTTCCTTTACCAAAACACATAAATCCTTTTCTAATTATGCAAATGATTGATCCTGAAAAAGATGTAGACGGATTTAATCCCTTTAACATGGGTAAGCTATTGCTTGGAGAAAGGGATGGGTTTATTCCTTGCACACCTCACGGCATTCATGTATTATTAACACAATCTCAGATTCCTTTATTAGGTAAGCACGTTGTTATCGTAGGAAGAAGTAATATCGTTGGAAAGCCTTTAGCGGCGCTTTTAATGCAAAAAGCTCCCCACTGTAATGCAACAGTTACTTTAGTGCATAGTTTTTCTGAGAAATTAGAAGAGATTTGCAAACAAGCCGATATTTTAATCGCAGCTATTGGCAAACCAGCTTTTATTAAAAAAAACATGGTTAAACCTCGCGCAACGGTAATTGACGTAGGAATTAACCACATTATAAATAATCAAGGAGAAAAACAAATTGTAGGAGATGTTGCTTTTGATGAAGTCGCTCCCCATTGTTCTTATATTACTCCTGTTCCGGGAGGTGTAGGTCCTATGACAATTTCCATGCTCCTTGCTAACACTCTCTTAAGCTACCAGAGAAAGATAAAATGATTATTTGATTTTTTCTTTAATTGGTATATGTCTTGGATATACTTTTATCACATGAAATACACATGAAATATACAGTTTTTTTCGATTTAGGTAATGTGCTTTTATTCTTCGATCATCACAGAATGAAGCAACAAGTTGCTATTTGCTGTAATTTGAGTGTAGAAGAAACTTCTTTTTTGCTTCAAAAATATCTTGATGATTATGAAAGAGGTTCTATAACTACACAAACCCTTTATTCCGATTTACTAGAATTAGGGGGAAAGCCCATCTCTTTTACCGATTTCACGTATGCATTAAGCAACATTTTCCAACCTAATCTTCCCGTAATTACTCTCTTAGAACAAATAAAAGCTCGAGGAATAAAGCTCTTTCTTTTATCTAATACCTGCGATGCTCACTTTAACTTTGCTCAAAAGCACTTTGCTTTCCTGCAACTATTTGATGGATTTATTCTATCTTATGAAGTGGGAGCTCGTAAACCAGAGAAAAAGATCTACCAAAAAGCCCTGGAAATAGGAAATTGTTCTCACAAAGAGTGTTTTTATATCGATGATGTCCCTGCTTTTGTACAAGCAGCGCGCTCTTTAAACATTGATTCAGAGATTTATTTGAAACCAGAGATACTCCACCATCATTTAATCCAAAGAGGAATCCTGTAATGGTAAAAAGAAAAAAGGGCCTTTCCTCTCAAAAATGTGCAAAGCTCATTCTAGAATGTATTCAGAAAAATTCTTATCAACCCATAACCACAGAAGAATTATTTATAAAAATTCATCTATCTCCTTCTTCATCTTCTGCATTTCAGTTAGCGATTGATGCTTTAATAAAAGGTAATCAGATCTGTTTAAAAAAAAAGAAAGTATATCCCCTAAAACAAGATCAGGAACAAATCCTAAATGGAACTCTTAGACTCCATCCCAAAGGGTTTGGATTTGTGATTCCCAATGAACGCGCAAAATGGCCTCAAGATATTTTTATTCCTAAAAATTATACAGAATCTGCTATTGACGGAGACCTTGTAAAGGTAGCAGTCAATACAAATTCCTCTTCAGAAAAAGGGCCTGAAGGAAAAATCCTCTCTATTTTAAAAAGAGCTCATAGTCAATTAGCAGGAACTATTTGCGCTGTCCACTCTTCTAGAGAACTCGCGGCTCATATACCTCTATTAGGAAACAATAAACCTATTGTCATCCGCTCTTCACCTTCTCTTTCTTGCAAAATAGGGGATCGAGTTATCTTACGGGTTGATGAATGGGGATCCAAAGAGAAGCCCACTATTTGTACAATATCTCAAATCATTGGCAATATCATAGATCCTTCTTGCGATGTTAAAGCAACAACTCTTGAATTTAACCTACGCTCTGATTTTCCTGAAAATGTCATTACAGAAGCAAAAGGTTTTGGAAACAAAGTAAGAGTCTCTGATCTTAAAAATAGGATGGATTTAACCGGGCTCACTTGCTTTACCATAGACCCCGACACTGCGAAAGACTTTGATGATGCTCTATCTTTAACCAAAGACGAAAAAGGACATTTTCATCTGGGAGTCCATATTGCAGATGTAGCTCATTATGTGAAGCCAAATTCTTCTTTAGACCAAGAAGCCTTCTTAAGAGCTAATTCTACCTATTTCCCAGGCACTTGTGTTCCTATGCTACCAGAAGAGTTATCCAACCAGCTCTGTAGTTTAAAAGCTAATGTAAAGCGTTTAACTGTATCCGTATTAATAAAGATGGATTCATATGGAAAAGTTTTACACTTTGAAATCGTACGCTCTTATATCAAAAGTGCAAAACGCTTTAGTTATTTCGAAGCTAAAGAAATTTTAGACGGCAAGAAAAAAAATGCCCATACCTCTACTCTACGGTTAATGGTAGACTTGTGTCTATTGTTAAAAAAACAACGTCGAGAACGTGGAAGTATTGATTTTTCTCTGCCAGAAATTTCTCTGGTTATTGATAAAAATGGTCTGCCATTGGGAGTGAAGAAAATTGAATATGATATTACGCATCAATTAGTTGAAGAATTTATGCTTAAAGCTAATGAGCTCGTTGCCTTAGAACTAACCCATAGAGGTAAACAACTCATTTACCGTGTGCATGAAGAACCTAACCCGGAAAATATTAAAGATTTTTTTGAATTGGCGCGTACATTTGGATTACATGTAGCTAGTAATAGCACTTTTAAAGATATACCAGAGCTATTTCAGCAAGCTCAAGAAAATCCTTTTTTATCTCAGCTCTCTATAGCATTTATTCGCAGTATGAAATTAGCGCAGTATTCTACAGAGAATATGGGTCATTTTGGTCTTTGTTTAGAACACTATTGTCATTTTACAAGCCCTATTCGGCGCTACAGCGATTTAATCATCCAAAGACTGCTATTTAATGAAGAACCCAAAGAGCTTGATCTAAAAGAAATAGCCACTCATTGCTCTGAGCAAGAAAGGATTAGTTTCAGGGCAGAAAATAGCGTTGTTACCTTAAAAAAACTTCGTTTATTGGAAAAGGAATTCCTACGAGATCCTCTTCGATATCATGCAGCAATAGTAACCAAAATTAAACCTTTTGGTCTATATTTTGAACTTATAGAATTAATGCTAGAAGGATTTTTACATATCTCCGAGCTTGAAGACGATTATTTTATTTTTGATGAGAGAGCCTCTATCTTAAAGGGACGTTTTACTGGACATATACATAGGCTAGGAGAAAAAATATTCGTGCAAATAGCACGTATCGATCTTATTTTTCTAGAAAGCCGCTGGATGCTTAAACAAGAACAAAACTCTAAAAAACGTAAGAGAAACTCATGAGCTTTGCACTTCCTGTTTCTTTTTACCAACGCAAAGATGTAGTACAAATAGCACGCGATCTATTGGGAAAACTTTTATTAACCCAAATGAACAATCAGATTACCGGAGGTATAATTATAGAGACAGAAGCTTATAAGGGTGCAGAAGATAGAGCTTGTCATGCCTATAATTATCGCAAAACCAAACGCAATCTTGCAATGTATCAAAACGGAGGAATTACTTATGTTTATCTATGTTATGGAATCCATTACCTTTTAAATGTGGTTACCCATACAGAAGGCACTCCTCATGCTGTATTAATCCGGGCAATTTTTCCAACTTTTGGAATTGAAACCATGTTAAAAAGACGTAAAAAAACTTCTTTAAATTCTAAATTAACCAATGGTCCAGGTAGTGTATGCCAGGCTTTAGGAGTTGATCTTGCCCATAATGCAATCTCTCTTAACTCTTCTTGTATTTGGATTGCAAATAGTGATCTATCCATAGATCAAACGCAAATTTACCAAGGTCCTAGAATTGGAGTTGATTATGCTGGCCAAGATGCGCTTTTACCTTGGCGTTTTAAACTTGAAAAACTATATTGTTAGAATCATAAAAAACAAAGAGAAGCGATGAAAAAATATTTTCTTACAGGCCTTGTTATCTTACTTCCTCTTGTTGTAACTATTGCTGTTTTACTCTTTTTGGTCAATTTTCTGACACAGCCCTTTATCGGTGTGGTTTCTGCTGTTTTATCAAAAATGAACTTGCTAAATCGAAATTTTCTTTTTTTGTCTCCAGAGCATCTCGTCCGCTATACTAGTCAAGTAGTCATTCTTATTTTATTATTCATCATCACTGTTTTACTAGGAGCCATTACTCGTTGGTTTATCATTAACTCCCTGTTTCGGCTAGGCGATAAAATCATCCATCGAATTCCTATTGTAAATACCGTATATAAAACCACTCAAGATATTATTAAAACACTTTTTTCCAAGGATAAAAACTCCTTTAAACAAGTTGTAATGGTACCCTTCCCCAGAGAAGGGGTTTATGTAATCGGGCTTGTTTCTCGAGACGCTCCCGAAGTGTGTTCTCATTCTGTAAATAATGATCTAGTTTCTGTGTTGATTCCCACTACACCCAATCCAACAACGGGGTTTCTTTTAATGTATCCTAGAGAACAACTTTTATGTGTTGATATGCGACCAGAAGACGCTATTAAATATATTGTTTCCTGTGGTGTCATTATCCCACCCGTGAAACCGAGCAATCCAATATGAAAAAATATTTTTTTGCAGGATTCATTACGCTTTTACCCCTTGTATTAACCTGTATCATTGTAATTTGGTTGGTAGAGCTGGTTACTACTCCTCTCATCGGTATTTTTCAAGATATTTTAATGCACTACCCACAAATGCCCTTTTTCTCTTTAGCTAATCACGAAGTGCTCATTAAAGTCTTAAGCCGCGTGTTTGCCTTAGCTTTCTGGATTATTGTGATTTTTATCCTTGGCTTTTGCAGTAGAGAGTTTTTCCTACGTTCCTTTTTACATCTTACCGATCGCCTTTTCTCTCGACTGCCTTTTGTAAAAAAAATTTATAAAATTAGTCATGATTTAACAAAAGTCGTGTTCTCTGGGAAAGAAAAGACATTCAAGCAAACCGTACTCGTGCCTTTTCCTCATAAAGACACCTTTGCTCTTGGCTTTGTAACTAGTGAAGCCCTTCCAGAAATCTTTACTAAACTAGCCTCTGCTATAGAGGTTGCGGTATTTATTCCTACAGCTCCTCATCCTATGTCTGGCTTTGTCCTTTTAACGCCTAAAGTCTTCACTTATCCGGCCGAAGTTTCAGTTGAAGATGCTTTTAAATTTTTAATCTCCTGCGGGGTTATTCATCCTTTACAAAAGAATTCTTAAAAAGAAGTAATTTACCCTTTAATCCTGTTATATTAATTTCTATTTCTGCTAACATTTGCTTGATTTTTCTGTTCTCTTCTTCTAATTTTTTTACTTTTTTAATTTCAGGTAGCAATCCGGAGTACTTTGAACACCATGTATAATACGTACCTAATGCTATGCAATAACGACTTAATACATCTTCTATAGACCCTTTTGCTTCTACTTCTTTAAGTATCTCTATAATTTGTTCCTCAGAAAAGCCTGCATAAATATCCACGAGGGATCTTATTTCCGGATCATATCGCGAATCTTTATCAAGATACTTTCCAAAGTATTTAACGACATCGACTGAACTTCTACATTCTAACTCTTTTATTGAACCATCTATGTAACGAAGAAAAAGAGCATCAATATTCCCAACAACAGGTTTTAACCGAGTGTTTCCTGAAGCATCTTTAAATGCGCAAAAACCTCCGGTTGATCGAATAACGCTAACAGTGTCGAGGTTCACAGTAAGTTCTTTGATTTTTTTTAAGACAATACCTTCAAATTCTGGAGGAACAAAACTCTTTAAGTGCATAATTATAGAAATATCGAGATAGCACATATATTTTTTAATGATTTCATTAGCAAATAACTGTTTAGTGGACTTTTTTCCTGTATGTGAAACTAAAGTTACCCGATGCAAGCAAGGGTTCATTTGATAACACATTCTATCAACAATCACTTTTGCAATTCGACCTTCTGTGTCTATTTCTTTCATACACAGCTGCTTTTCTACTCTTCGCTTGCTCCAATGAACTTCTTGAAGATTCGTTAAATCTGGAAGTGATCTAAAAGATCTTAACTGTATGTGGCGTGTTTCTGGGCTAATAGACATCTTCTCTCCTCATTTTAGGTTAAACTATTTACTTTTACCTGAAGCGTAACCATGGATAAACTTCAAATAGCTTTTAGTTTATCTTTGCAGGGCGTTCCAAGAATTTTTTAAGAAAAGAAATATAGTTCTAACCTCGAATAAACTTCAATTTTTATTTTATCAAGAATAAAAAACTTTATTAAATGATCTTTAGCAGTTATATCTTGTGAAGATCTGCTTCTTCTTATTTTGAGCTTTTATAAGGAAGAATTTAAATTTTTCTTTTCACAAACTGAAGACTTGCTATTTTAGTCAAAAATTCATACAATTTTTCATCATAGAAAAGATACTTAGGAGCTTATGTTATGGTCCGTTTAAGCAAACAAGAAAGAATTCGCAATAGATCCCCTCGTCGTCCTCGCCGCCCTTCAGCTAAAACAGGTCCTAAAAAGGATAATCTCCCCCAAGGGTTTAAAATCCATGCGAATGCAATCGATACGGAGTTAGCCCAAAGAGCTTTTATTCCTAAAATTAAATAATTTAAAAAGGCAAAAAAAGTTATGTCTAGACACTCAAGTTATGGAAAATCAAGCAAATCCGCTAAAAAGCGCAATGTCCTTAAAAGATTTGAGAGGATTGATGTTTTACGTCGTCTTGGCAAATGGAAAGATGGAGAAAATGTAAAAGTAACCAACTTACCTAAAACACCTAATTCTTTCTAGCTTTGCAAATAAAACTTTTCAATTCACAAAAAGACCTCCATTTTTCTAAGGCTAAAATGAGAAAGGTGGTCTTTTTTTTGTTTGAATTGCTGCAAATCAAAACAGATGAGATAAGCATTCAATTTGTCTCTGAAAAAAGGATTTCTCAATTACATACCCTTTTTTTCCAAGACCCTACCCCAACAGATTGCATTACTTTCCCTATAGATTCTCTTCCATATAAGCCTAATGGATACCATCTTTTGGGTGAAATATTTATTTGCCCCAAAATTGCTAAACAGTATGCTGAAAAACATTATATAAATCCTTTTGAAGAGTTATGTCGCTATGTAGTTCACGGCGTTTTGCATTTAATCGGTTTTAAAGATGAGCAACCTGATTTAAGAGTTCAAATGAAAAGAAAAGAGAATACTTGTCTAAAACGTCTAAGACAAAAAGGGTTACTTGAACCAGATTAAAGGAACATTATTTTGACTACTTTTTACAGTATAATCACTTTTTTATTCTTAATTGGATCCAGTGCTTTAACCGCGGTTTCTGTTGCTCTGCAACAAATGGGAAAACTACAAGTAGAAGATTATTTAAAACAAAAGCATCTCCCTTTATTTTTCCGTTATTTTCTTCGGGTTTTTTTTGGTAAACAAAAGTGGGAAGGCATTCTTTTTTCTTTGAGCTTTACAAAGCACATTCTACGTATTGGGTTTGTTTTAACAGCTTTTTTTCTTTTGATAAAACAAAACATGCTCCACAACAATTTATCTGAAGAACTGCTTTATGATCAAAAAGCGATTGTTTTTATTATCTGTGCAATCATTCTTACTTCACTAACAACAGATTGCCTCTTTAGTTTATTTGGTCGATTTAAATCAAAAAAGACATTATCTATTTTAGCTGCTCCCTGTTCTCTGATTTTATCTCTGTGTATTCCTTTAACAGCTCCTTTTTTTAGATTGATACAATTACTCTCTGTTAAGCTCTCTCAAGACAAAAAAAGCCCTCTTAGTTTTCGACTGAAAGACAAGATTCATGAGCTATTACAAGAAACAGAGTTAGGGGCTTATTTAGACGCAAATGAGCAAAAGTTGATCGGCTCTATTGTATCTTTTAAAGAAAGGATTGTCAGAGAAGTTATGGTCCCCAGAGTCAATCTAGTCAGCTTGCCTTCAACAACCTCTTTAATAGAAGCAGCTAAAATTTTTCTTACAGAAAACTTTAGCCGTATCCCTGTTTATAAAGACACTGTTGACAATATGGTTGGAGTTCTGCTCTACAAAGATATTCTAAAAGTGCATATTGAGCATCAAAATGATGCTAAGTTGCTTTCTTCTTCTATAGAAAAAATCATTAAGCCTGTTCTCTATACACCAGAAACCAAAAAAATTGCTTATTTATTGCAAGAATTTCGCAGTAAACAGATCCATCTTGCCATTGTAGTAGATGAATGGGGAGGAACAGAAGGCATTGTAACCATTGAAGATATTTTAGAAGAGCTGGTAGGAGAAATTGCCGATGAATATGATGTAGGCACAGAAAGCCTTTATACAGCACTACCCAATGCAGAAGGATGGGTTATCAGCGCTAAGATGTCTATTCTTGACATTGAAGCAGAATTAGGTATACGCATTCCTCAAAGTCCTGAATACGATACCATTGGAGGATTTGTAGTGCATCGAGCAGGGGCCATCCCTTCTAAAGGTTGGCGCCTTCATCAAGATAACTTCGACCTAGAGATCTTAAGCTCTACCGAGCGCTCCATCGAGAAGATCAAAATTACTCATTCTCTTTAAGTTTTAAGAAAAAAACTTATTTCCTAGTTCAACTCTAACCTTTTTGGAATCTATCTAAGAAACGATTTGCCCGCTATCTAGCCTACTTTGTAAAGTAGCAGCCATTGTATTTCGTAATTGTTTCCCATTAGAAGAAAGAGAAGTTTCAAAGTAATTAGGATATTTACTTGGAATAAAATCGATATGCATCCTTGCTTGAATAAAATCTAAAGCATGAACACCACAATCCACTTTATTTGATAAAGACTGAGGCCCATTTATATTGCGAATAATTGAAGGTTCTTTATCTGGGAAAATAGATGTGCTAAGCTTTTCTAAAAATGCTTGAGTCGGTATACTCCATTGTTCTAGATTACGGTCTACTAAACGACCAAATATAGAATAAAATTGGTTTCCTTTAGGATCAAAATACTCTATTTGCTCATTTGTCTTATTAATTACCGCCACTACGATATGCTGTTCGCGAAGTAGATTCCCTGCCAATAAGAAAGGCACAAAAATCAATTTAGCATCTTTTGCTTCTGCTTTAATATTTGTCAAAAATTCATTAAGGGTAAATCCTAAATTATGCAGAAGATTCGTATTAAAATGAAAACCAAGATTCTTTTCTGTATTTTTTAAATAATCTAAATAAGCTTCTGCTGAACGAGAACCTAAGCAGCTCGATCCTTTAAACTGATGAATTGCTTGTTCATAAAGCGTTGACTCTTTTGATGCTGTCTCCGCTACTTCGCTAAAGACCTCTTCAAATCCATTCTCACTGCCTTCTAAAAATAGTTTTGAAACAACTTCATTTGTTTTTTGTGTGTCAAATCTTTCATGTTTATTCCAAATAGCTGCTAATTTTTTCCATGCAAAATAGGCTCCAATTACAGTAGGAAGGGATAAAATGGCCACTGCAACCCAACCTAGAGATTGAATGATCCTTAAAGGCTTAAAGATAAATGATTGTTTACTATTAATCGGATTAATTCTCATTTACAACTACCTAATTTAGTTTTTTTAACTAATTATACAATAAACTTGTTTATAATAAATAAAGATTTTTTACTAAGTCTTTTATAGTAAGAAAAATCTTTATTTTTAAGCCTCTTGCTAAAGAATCACCTTATCAGGCACAATATCAGTTCGTTGGATAATATCAGGAGATTTCATGCGTCGATCGATCTGTTATTGCGAGCCTAATCTGGCTTTTGCTGGTCAAGTTTCAAATTGGAATTTTTTTTATACTACTGCTGTAACGTTGCCTAAAGGCACTATTTTAAAATTTAACCTTCTTTCTCAAGGCAGAATTAGCGACTGGCAAATACCTGAGACCGGCTCCAAAGAAAAGAAAAATCGAATTTGGCTACAAATCCCTGAAAGTAAGTCTATTAGTGCTAAAAAAACAGATCAGTCTACTTTTGAGTTCTGTCTGAGCTCTGATCTAAAAGCAGGAGAAACAGCAATCATTACCATGGGAGCTAGTGAAGAGCTCTCAAAAGAGGGAAATCGAGCTCAAACCTTTTTGCAAAGAAAACGGGCTTTTCACCTTTATATTGACCCTAAAGGAAAAGGCGACTGGAAAGAGCCTGAGGTTTTTACTTTAGATGTTAAAGGAAGCTCCTTAGAAAACATCCGTATCATAGCTCCTTCATTGGTTTCTAAAAATAAGCGCTTTGATGTGATTATTCGTTTTGAGGACTGCTATGGAAACTTAACCCATCAGGCACCTGAAGGCACTTTAATTGAACTTTCTTATAAAAATTTGCGCGAGAATTTAAATTGGAAGTTATTTGTCCCAGAAACTGGTTTTATCAATATTCCCAATCTATATTTTGGAGAATCTGGAATCTATAGGATTGAGCTGCGCAATTTAACAACAAAAGAAGTGTTTTATTCATCTCCTATTAAATGCTCTACAGACTCAGATGCAGATAAAAGCATTTTTTGGGGACAGCTACATGGAGAATCCGAGCGATTTGATGCGGGCAATAATATTGAAACCTGTCTTCGCTATCTGCGTGATGAGAAAAACTTTCATTTCTTTGCCTCTTCCTCTTTTGAAAATACAGAAGAAACCTCTAATGACATATGGAAAGTTATTTCTTCACAAATTGCTGAATTTAATGAAGACTTAAGATTTTCTACTTTTCTAGGATTTCAATGGGTAGGAAAACCATTAGAAGAAGGAATTCATCAGCTGATTTACTCTAAAGACAATAAACCCATTTTGCGTAAAAAAGATGCTAAAAACAGCTCTCTGAAAAAGATCTATAAAGCCCATTCCCCTAAAGAGATTTTATCTATTGCTTCCTTTAGTATGGCAAAAGGAATGGAGACAAATTTTAAAGAATTTGACCCTGATTTTGAAAGAGTTGTGGAAATTTACAATTGCTGGGGTTCTTCTGAATGTTTAGGGAGAGAAGGAAACCTCAGGCCTATTACAGCAAAAAACGGTAAAGAGATTGTAGAATCTGAAAAAGGCTCTATCAGACAAGCTCTAAACCGCAACTGTCGTTTTGGTTTTGTAGCAGGTGGCTTAGATGATCGTGGAGTATATAATGGTCTTTATGAAGGCCCACAAGTGCAATACTCTGCTGGGTTAACTGCTATTATAGCAGCAGAACAAACAAGAGAATCTCTCTTTCAGGCACTTTATCAAAGATCTTGCTATGCAACTACCGGGGATAGAATTGTATTAGGATTTTTCATTGCAGGAGCATGCATGGGAAGTGAATTAAACACAAAAATCAAACCCGGCCTGATTTTTAATCGTCATATTACAGGTTTTATAGCAACAACAGAGAACATTACAGAAGTTTTGATTATTCGTAATGGCATTCCATTCAAAATCATTAATCCTAATCAAACAGAATATGAATTTGCTATTGATGATGCCGAATCTATCTCAAAGATCTCTTTACAATCTCCCGATGAGCGTCCTCCCTTTATCTATTACTACCTTAAAGTAACACAAGAAAATGGTCATATTGCATGGAGCTCTCCTATCTGGGTTGATCACACAGAGCTTCTCATTCACAAGGTACCTTCCAAAAAACTTAAGAAAAAAGAAGATACGGGGTAGCCCTGGTTTATAAGAAGCCTTTTATATGTTATATTCTAGCATCAAACTCACCTAGACGCGCAGAAATTTTACGCTATTTTTCTCTTCCTTTTACTCAATGCCCTTTTCATTTTGATGAAAGTATAATCCCTTTAATAAAGATCCTAAGTCTTATGCTAAAAAACTTGCTGAAAAAACCTCTATTTTAAAGGGAAAATCTATAATAAATCTAAGAGAAATCTTATGTTCTTTTTTTAATCCACTTACAGAAAAGTGATCTCTACTTAGATAAAGCAGGTGGATATAGAATTCAAGGATCAAGTAGTATCTTGGTCAATCGAATTATAAGATGTTATTACAATATAATGGAATTACCGATTAATGTAGTAACAGAGCTTCTTTCTAAAATGCAGGTAAATCTATGGCATTGTTAAAAAAAACCTTGAAGTTACTTTTTTTTATATCTTTTATCTATTCTCACCTACAAGCAGAAACTCTGCAAACAAAGGTTAATCCATTACATATTTTCTATCTTGTACAATCTAAAGAACTCTCGCAAGCAATTATCCTCTATCAACAATATAAAGAAGAGTTAGGACGGCATGACTTTGAAACACTACAGCGCATGGCTGAAATGATTTTGGAGCAAGGCGCTAAAAGTTTAGAGAGCGAAGAACAGCTCATTTCTTTATTGGGATTAAAGATTGCTGGAATTCAAACTACAAAAGAAATCTTAGAATCAGGCATTACAAGCAGACATCCAGAAGTGCAACTTGCTACTTTGCAATTAATTGGACAATTACAAGATGATCGATTTGAATCTCTTTTAAATAAAGCCATGTCCTCTGGTTTTTTGTATACAAGACTAGAAGCAGCCTATCAATTAGCCATTAGAAAAACGCGAAATTCCTTAGGACAAGTAGAATCTCTCATGCATAAGCTACCTCCTGAAATGCGCTTTTTTTTCCCTCAATTTTTTGCTTTAGTCGGCTCTTCCGATGCCATTTTATTACTCAAACAACTACTTGATGACCCTATTCAAAAAACACGCATTGAAGCTATTCTACATTCTGCAAAAGCTGGATATGAAGAGTTGCTGCCTAATATTCGTAGAAAAGTCACTCATATTAATCCTGCAGAGCAAGAGGCTTGCTGTTTTGCTCTCGGAGCTTTAAAAGATACACATGCCCTATCTATTTTGCGAAATCTAAGCCTTTCTACCAATGATAATGTGAAGTTAGCAGCTAGCTATTCTTTGTATTTACTAGGAGAAGAAAGTGCTAAGGAAAAAATCTTTTCTTTAGCAAAAAAGAAAAATCTATTTGCCATTGCATTGTTGGGTAAAATTATCGGATCGGAAAAAGCACTGATTTCTTTTTTACAAGAAAATCATCTGCAGATCCGTTTTAATGCTATGTTCTCCCTGCTTGATTTAAAAGATGAGGGTTGCTTACCTTATCTAAAAGAGTTTCTTGTTAGAGATAGTCGTGATTTCGGATTTCAACCTCAAAAGACAATTGGTAATGCCTTTACCGCATGGAAAGTAGTCCCTTCTATGCAACAGCACATGAAATCCTCTTTTTATGATTTAATCGGTCTTTCTTTATATGTAAAAGAAGAAATGTTAAGAAAAGCTATCGAACTATCTCCTGATACGTTTGTAGATTTAGCTAGTTTTCTTCTTGATGCAAGACAACTAGATTTAATTCCTGCTATAAGTTCTTTATTACAAAATCTACAGACTCCTAAGGCAATTGCTTTATTAGAAAAACATGCTCAAAGAGCAAAAATCCCTTTAATTCGCAATTATTGCAATCTTGCATTATTTCAACTCAATAAAAATATGTCTTCTAAGCGGCTCATTCTAGAATGGATTCATTCTCAACAAAATAGGCAAATTATTCAACTTCGTCCCCTCTTGCCAAGAGAGAATTATTTTAAAGACAAAACTGCCTTTGAATTAACTCCCGAAGAAAATTCACAGTTGTTAATTAGCTGCTATCAGGTAATTAGCAATCAGCATACAGAAGAAGGTCTTGATGTTTTACTAAATAGTTTACAGCAAGGACATCAAAAAAATCGACCTTTGATCGCAGGTCTATTGATCCAAACCCTGCAATAGCTTTAAACTGCTAAATTCCATAATGTAACCTTAAAGCAATGATTCATGTATTTTTTGCTGATTTTTTCTCTCTGCTTCTTAAGCGTCCTGGCTACTGAACCAGATTTATCTTGTTTTGAAAGTAGCTGTTCTGAATTAGATGATCTAACTATCGATTTAAAAAACCCTAGTTTTTCTAATGGAGTTCTTTCTACAGAAGAAGGAGGAGTGGCTAAAGCCAGAGGTATACGGATTCAAGCTAAAAAAATGATTTATATCAATAAAACGGAAAATGGAATTTTTATACAAAAAATTCTAGCAGAAGGCGATTTAATGCTAGAACTAGGTAATCGTGTATTTGTAGGATCTCAGTTAGAATACGATTTTATTCACCATAGAGGAACTGTTATCTGTGGCAAAACCTTCGTAGATATGTGGTTTCTAGGAGGAGATAGAATTGAGCTTCTAGAAGATGGAACTTTCTCTATCACAAATGCTTTTGTAACTACATGTGAAAATCAAGACACCGATTGGGATCTACAAGCAAATACAGCTACTATTACAAAAAATCATCTATTATCTGCAAAAAATATTCATTTTCGACTTTTTAAAGTCCCACTTTTCTGGCTCCCTCTATTTAAAAGCAACTTAAAAGCGTTTCAGAACTCTCCCATTCGCTATAAGGTGGTATGGGATAAAATTTTAGGACCAAGGCTAACTACGCGCTATCGATTTTTTTCGTGGAAGGATATAGATTGCTTCTTTCGCTTGGATTATCGAATAAAAAGAGGGTTTGGAGCAGCTTTAGAAACAGAGTATCTCTCTCAAGACAAGCGTACTATTTTTGTTACACGTAGCTACGGAGCTCATGATAAAAGTTTTCCTTATGAAAAAGGCCCTCACAGGTATCGCTTACAGGGTTTATATCATTACTTAAGCGAAGATCAAAAAACACAAGTGCATCTTACTTACGACAAATTAAGCGATTCGCAAATGGTAGGTGATTTTAAAAGTGAAGATTTTGAAATCAATACACAACAGCGCACTCTCTTAACCATTTCTAGAGAATTTAACCAAGCTTTTCTAAATTTCAATCTACAACCACGTATTAATCCCTTTCAAAGTATTGATCAAGAACTCCCTTTTTTCTTTTTTGGTATACGTCCCTTTACTTTAGGCTCTTCTGGAATTATCTCTATTAATAATTTTAATGGAGGATTTCTTGATTACGTATACACTAATCCATTAAGGTTTCAATTAGATGCTTTACACTTATCCGCGCAAACACGTGCAGGTAGAGTGCAAGCTTATCATGAACTCTATCGCCCGTTTTCTATTGGCCCTTTCATGGTAACACCCAATATAGGAGCAACTGGAATTTTTTACAGCAATAACTCCTCTGATCAAGCGGTAATACAGGCTACCGCTTTTTATGGATTAGAAGCTCATACCCGCCTTGTTGCTCCCTACTCTTGTATAAGACATGTGATTGAACCCTATGCACATATACAAGGATATACTCGTCCAGTTTTGGACTTAAATAAACACTTCTATTTTGACATAGATGATGGCTATACTCAGCTCAATCAACTACGTGTTGGTATACGCAATGATTTAATCCAGCCTATTACTTCTTATTTCGCGCCTACTTTTACCAGTGATATTTACACTTATGGTTTTTTTGGGAAACATGCCTTTGATAGAAATTTTCCAAAAGGATATTTATCTCTTGGCTGCAATTTTTCTTCTATTGCTTTAAAAACTACCATTGCAAGAAATTTTGAAAATCAAGTTTGGGATTTTGTCAATATATCTGCGGAATGGACATTAAATGAAGATTTAGCACTTGCTGCAGAATTTCGCCATCGAAGCGCTTTTGACTGGCGCAAAGCCAGCCATAAAAACTTTTTACTAGATGTTGCAAGACCTATCTCGGAGCTTTTAGATACTTCTCTTTCCGATCGGCGCAATACAATTCTATCTCGTGGATACCTTCGCCTTGGCCCTAAGTGGAGTTGCCTTGTCCAAACAAAACATGGATGGGGGAGGAAAAGTGAACCAAGCTATCATGCAGGAAAAATTGATCTTTTCACTATGCTTACCTGTAGCTGGCAATTAAGGCTATCTTATGAACGTTTGCCTAATGACAATCGCTTTACAACTGCTATATCCTTGTTTAAATAGACGGGTGTTCTTTCTTAATCTCTTTAAGAAGAGGTTTGATTTCCTTACGCATTTTTGCATCCAGATGATCGATAAAAAGCACACCGTTAAGGTGATCATTTTCATGAATACGCACACGTGCATTATAACCATCTATTTTTTCTGTAAAAGGATTCCCATTGAGATCTAAAGCTTTTATAACTACAAAATCAGCTCTTGTGATTTTACAGAAAATCTTAGGAATAGAAAGGCATCCTTCTTCTTTTTCTTCTTGATTTTTTCTAGGAAAGGATAACTTTGGATTGATATACACTTTAGGTTCAGATAGCTTCCATTTACTATTTTCTAACTCGATATAATTGCGCAGAACAAACAAACGAATATCATGCCCTACTTGAGGAGCTGCTAAACCAATTCCATCATGTTCGTCCATGATCGCAATCATACTTTGCGTCAGCTGCCTAATTTCATTTGTGATTACAGTAATTGGTTTACAGATCTTTCTTAAAATAGGATCGCCATAATAGCGAAGAGAAACCGACATAAAATCAATGCTGCACTTCTTCAATTACAGTAGGATTTAAAGAGGCTCTGCGACTTAAAGCTCCAGTCCATAGAGACAGTACTACGCATGAAATAATAAAGATAATCCCTAAATAAGCTGTAAACTTCTTTAAAACATCCGCTGTAGATGTACCAAACAAAGAATCTCCAGGGTCTCCTCCAAAAGAAGCTCCTAAACCTAAACTTTTGCTCTCTTGCACTAATACTACAAGACATAAAACAGCGCAGAGCAAGATAAATAAAAAAATCATAAGATAAAAAACAAAAGTCATAAATTTCCTCTAAAAATTAATAATCTGAGCAAATGAGATCACATCTAAAGAAGCCCCTCCAACAAGCGCTCCATCAATATCAGGTTCTACCATTAAACTCGATATATTTTCTGGTTTTACCGACCCCCCATACAATATGGGTAAATCATCGGCGATCCTTTTTCCCATCGAAGTTCGAATATAATTACGTATGAATCCATGCGCTTCTTGTGCTTCATCTTTGGTTGCCGCTTTACCAGTACCAATAGCCCAAACGGGTTCATAAGCAATCACAACTTGTTTTACTTCCTCTTCATTTAAAGCCATTAAACACTCTTCAAGCTGAGTTCCCAAAGTAACCTCTACCAGACCTCCTTCCCTTTCTTGAAGTGTCTCTCCTACACATAAAATGGGTATAAGTTTCTCTTTAAGAGCAGTTTTAATCTTGCGGTTTATCAATAGATTGCTTTCTTGAAAATACTCCCTTCGCTCCGAGTGACCAATGAGAGAAAACTTCGCTCCACATTCCTTGACCATTTTTGCAGAGATCTCCCCTGTAAATGCACCTTCTATTTGATCATGGATATTCTGAGCACCGATCACAATAGAGCTATTACCCGCAGTCTTCACAGACACTGGAATCGCAGGATAAGAAGGAGCTATAAAAATGCGTCTTTTTGAAGATGCAATCAAAGGAATCAAGTTATTGATAAAATCTTTTGCTTCTTTAACAGATTTATACATCTTCCAATTTGCAACAATAAGGGGTACGCGCGACATAGAGTTTAAACCAACTTAAAGATTTTAATAGCTGTGATTTTAATCGATTTTAGAACTGAAAGCAAGTTTAAAGAACAGAACCGTTTAACCTCAATCTTAATTTAAAGATATATCACTTTGTATTTTGCAATCAATAAAAAATTAATTTAATTAATAGTAATTTAAAGTAAAGTTGAATGTTATTATTTTACATAATCATATAATATGAGGATTTATATGATTTTCAAAACAATTTTTTTTCCAATATGGCAGGAAAATCATCACTATTAGCAAGTTCTTCCTCAGGAAATATAGGAAGTTTTCATCCATATACCACGAATAAAGTAAGTGGTTTTGTATGGAATTTTTTTTCTAAGATAATGAGATTTAAGTCTTTTAGTTTTCGAATACCTACAAATCTCATGAATCAATTTCAGCAAAGTGCAGATTTTTATAAGAGATTCCCTCAATTATGCCCTACATTTAATGATTCTGGGTCAATCTATAATATGGTAAAGCTAATTAAGCCTATCTATTAAGCGTTTAAGGGCTTTTCTAAAAGCCTCTTTTCTATAAAATTATTGATTCATATCATTTTAATAACTAAAATGCTTTTCACTCAAAAAACATAAAGCAAGGTAAACTATGACCTCTATATTACAAACTGCGACCTCTGTAATACGAGCAGAATTGGCCTTTAATTCACTTTGCCGTGAAATGGCAAAAGATAATATATCGTTGGCATATAACTACATAAAAAGTGCTGTAACAGGCGTCTCTACTCATCTTATTAATGGTTCTACAGCTTCTATTTCTTTGAAAAACAGATGCATTAACCTCATTAAAGCGCCTCTTTTACTACTAAGAGCCCCTTTATTATGTCTACCATTAACAAATAGAGTGACTCAACTAGCTCTATGTTTTCTATTTTCACAAAAACCCGCTGATTTTGCCTCTCCTTTTCATCTTACAAACGCTGAGTTAATGGTTAGATATAATAGAAACACACCCATTACATTTGTAGCAGAAAAACCCTTAGAAAAAAATATTTTGAAAAACAAAGAATTCAATCCATCAATGCTCACCAACAATACATATGTCAAATTATCCCCTCCTTTATCTATTGATCTTATAAACTCTCTTGAGTTTAAAGAGGATGAAATAAAAGTCAGATATAGTGAAGATACGCGTCGTATATTTATGGAAGACTATTTCAAAGATAAAATTGCTCAAAAAGAAAAAATTACTAAATCAGATTTAGATTTATCAAAAGAAGAACAGGCGATTTTCATAGGTAAACTTGGATTTACATATTCAGATTGTAATAATATTTTTTTAAAATATTTAATGCAGTTTCCAAAAACAAAATATAGTATTAGCCTAAAAAAAGAAATAAACCAATATAAAAAGCTCTCTTAAACTAATCATCTAAAAAAGCCATGCTTTTTAAGACTCTTTTGAAGAATTGATCCATTGTTGTATTCTTCAGGCTATGGAAGAGATCTTTACCGTTTCTACGCTCACCTTGGCTATTAAACACACTTTAGAATTAAATTTTTTTTCTGTGTGTATTAAGGGGGAAATTAGCAATTTCAAAGCTCAATCCTCCGGGCATTTGTATTTCACTTTGAAGGATTCAGAAGCACAAATTTCTTGTGTTTTATTTCGTTCTAACACTAAATTTTTAACCCGTCTTCCGCAAAATGGAGATCAGGTGATCGTTCAAGGAGAGCTGAGCGTATATCCTCCTAGAGGTAATTATCAGATTATTGCTCGTAGTTTAAATTACATGGGAATAGGCGAGCTTTTGATAAAATGGCACCAACTGAAAACCAAGTTAGAGCAGTTGGGCTTTTTTGAAAGGGAAAAGAAAAAGCCTTTGCCTAAATATCCTAAGAAGGTTGGAGTTGTTACCTCTGCAACAGGAGCTGTTATTCAAGATATTTTACAAATACTCAAAAGAAGAGCTCCTGGTTTATCTATCCTGTTAAATCCTGTCACTGTACAAGGAGAGATAGCTGCAAAAGAGATTGCTCAAGCTATTAAAGACTTTAATAAACACCAGCTAGCCGATGTTCTGATTGTAGGAAGAGGCGGTGGTAGTTTAGAGGATCTTTGGGCCTTCAATGAAGAGAGCGTAGCTTGCGCTATTTACCATTCTAAGATTCCGATCATCTCTGCAGTTGGCCATGAAACAGATACCTGTATCTCTGATTTTGTAGCAGATCAAAGAGCTCCTACTCCATCTGCTGCGGCTGAACTTGTAACAGTTGGGAGCGCCCAACAGATTACTTATCTTCACACATCCTATATGCAATTAAAGAATGCAATAACTAGCCATCTTAAGAGATGTACAGAGAAAGTGCATTTTGTTTCAAATCATCCTTTCATTAAAAACCCTCATGCTTTTTTGGAACCCCACTTTCAACGTGTAGATAATTATGTAACAGATACGAACCGTTCTTTTACTCAAATCATCCAAAAAAAAAGATGGCAACTCTCTTTATTAACATCCAAGCTACATCACTTAAGACCTAGTTATCAATTACAAGAAATAAAACAGAAAATAGCAGCTATTGACACTCTGCTTCAACAAACCATTTTACATAAACTCTATGAGTATAAAAGTAAATTATCTTCTTTGTTTTGTTATAAAAAAATAGATTTAAGACAAAATCAGTTAATTTACGAAAAAAAAACCTCTCTTACCAAAGTGATTGCTTTATTACAAGCTGCTGACCCTAAATACTTATTAACAAAAGGGTATGGCATTCTCTTTCATGAAAAAAACGATTCGGTTATTCTCTCTACAAAGGAAGTAATTCCTAATCAACAAGTCCGCCTAATGTTACAAGATGGGCAATTAGGTTTAACTATACATACCATTAAATCTCTATGAAAGATACCTCATTTGAAAATTCATATTTGCGTTTAGAAGAAATTTTAGAACAGATGAATTCTAAAAAAGTTTCCTTAGAAGAGTCCTTAGCTCTTTATAAAGAGGCTGATTGCTTAATCAGTTCTTGTAATGAAAAGTTAAAAAAAGCAGAGCAAGAGGTGGAAATATTAATCAAAAACCGAGAAGGCGGTTTAGTAATAGATCAAGAGGGGAAACCAAAAACAGCTCCTTTTTTACACACTAACGAGCATCTCTCATGAGCTATCCTTTGTTAAGTCAGATTTCTTCCCCAGACAAAATTAAACATTTTTCTTTAGATTCCCTTAAATTATTAGCTATAGAAATCAGGCAAAAGATTATTGATGTGATGGCTGTTAACGGAGGACATCTAGCATCTAATCTAGGAATTGTTGAACTCATGATCGCTCTTCATTATGTGTTTAATTCCCCTAGCGATAAATTTGTTTTTGATGTAAGTCATCAATCCTATCCTCATAAGCTTTTAACAGGACGCTATCATAGATTTGATCAGGTACGTAAGTTTAAAGGGTTATGCGGCTTTTGCAATCCTAAAGAATCCAAACACGACCATTTTTATGCAGGTCATGCAGGCACTGCTTTATCTCTTGGTTTAGGCGTTGCAAAAAATCGCGATGTAAATAAGCGCAAAGAGCACGTTCTTCCTATAATAGGCGATGCTACTCTCACCTGTGGCCTTACATTAGAAGCTCTTAACAATATACCTAGGGATTTAAAAGATTTCATCGTGGTTTTAAATGATAATGAAATGTCGATCTCAGAGAATGTAGGAGCAATGAAGTATATTCTGAGTAGGTTTTTTAACCACCCTCGTTCTAATAAAATCTATCATGAAGTAGAATCTTTACTATCTAAATTTCCTGGCTTAGGCGCACAACTTGCCAAACAAGGACATAAACTTAAAGAATCCTTAAAAAATCTCTTTAGCACAGCTCCTTTTTTTGAACAGTTTCACCTTGATTATGTAGGCCCTGTTGATGGGCATGACATTAACAAACTCATCTCGGTCCTTGAAGCGCTTAAAAACAATCCACACCCTGTTTTATTGCATATATTAACGGTAAAAGGCCAAGGCATGCAAACCGCTACTTTGAATCCTGTTTCTTGGCATGGCTGTAAACCTTTTGATAAAGAAACCGAAAAGTTTTTAACTACACCTTCTCAAGTTAGTTTTCCTCAAGTATTTGGAAAACATATCCTTGAAATGGCTAAAAACGATCCAAGTTTAATTGCAGTAACCCCAGCTATGCCAACTGGCTCTTGTTTACAAGAGTTCATGAAAATCTTCCCTGAAAGATGCTTGGATGTAGGTATTGCAGAAGGACATGCTGTTACTTTTTGCGGAGGGATAGCTTATGGAAAAAAAATGAAAGTTGTTTGTTCCATCTACGCAACTTTTTTACAAAGAGCTTTTGATAACCTATTTCACGATGTTTGTCTCCAAGAGCTTCCTATTGTCTTTGCTATCGATAGGGCTGGTATTTCAGGACCAGATGGGTCAACGCACCACGGTATTTATGATATCTCCTTTCTCAACGCTATGCCTAACATGGTGATTTGCCAACCTCGTAATGCTCAGTTATTAAAAGAACTGCTCGAAAGTTCTTTTTCTTGGGGCCTGCCAACAGCTATACGCTATCCAAACATGGCAACAGAAGAAACAGATGCTGCTTTAAAGGTTCGTCCTCTTGGAATTGGCGAAATAGTAGTTACCGGTAGTAAGTTAGCTATTATTGCAGTAGGACATATGTGTTATACCGCTATAAAAGTGCGCGAGATCCTTTTGCCTGATGGCATTGATGCAACTATAGTTGATCCTGTTTTTTTAAAACCACTCGACCAAGATCTTTTATACTCCATTTTAGCTAAACACACTTATATTGTTACCTTGGAAGAACACAGTATGAGTGGAGGGTTTGCTTCTATCTTTAATCAATTTATTATACGTAATAAATTCTATCAATCACAAGTGCTCAATCTAGGAATCCCTGAAGCATTTATCGAGCAAGGAAGCTATCAAGATTTGATGCAAAGCTTAAATCTATCCCCTAAAGCGATCGCAGAACAAATTAAAAAAGAATTTTTTTCTTTTTCCGAACAATTAAACCCTTCCTTTATATGATTATTGCTCTTTTCCCTAATATCCATAAACAACTCTCTAAAGATCTAGCAATCGATATTAGAGAGTTCTTAAATAGCCAGAATATCACTGTGGTTGCAGAAGATGAAAAAGCACAAATTATCGGCGCCATTCCTTTTTCAGAAATAGATCTAACAACAATTTCCTTTATGATTTCCATGGGTGGTGACGGCAGCATATTAAAATTGGTTCATAAATATACACACCTTGATATTCCAGTTTTGGGGATTAATTTGGGACATTTGGGATTTATGGCAGATGTACCGATTTCAGATCTTTATCCCAGTTTACAAGACTTAATTAAGGGCTCTTTCCAAGTACATAAACGAGTCGTCATTGAAGGAAAAGCAAGTCACAAGGAGTGCTTTGCCGTAAATGATATTGTTATACATAGAGGAAGCAATCGCTGCTTAGTAAAAATCGCTATTCATATAGACGGGATATATTTAAATACTTTTGAAGCCGATGGAATCATTATAGCTACTCCAAACGGTTCTACAGCTTATTCTTTATCAGCGGGTGGTCCTATCATTAGCCCTGATCTAGAAGCTTTGGTTTTAACTCCTATCTGCCCCCATACCATTTCAAATTGCCCAATTGTCCTTGCTGCCAATCAAAAGATCCAAATCGAATACTTAAGCAAGTACGCCCCTATTGAAATACATGCAGACGGACTCAATTACTATGAATTAAAAAAATCAGAAATTTTTGAGATCACAAGAAGCAAAAAAAACTTCAAGCTGATAAGTCTTCCAAGAAGAGATTACTTCTCCACACTACGCACTAAACTTGGATGGTCGGGTAAGCTTCGTTAATTATCCTTATCCAGGCAAAATGAATAAATGTATAAAAGTGCCTTATTGTACAATGCATGTATTGGCAGTAGATAAGATTAAGGCACTTAAAATATAACAATTGCAAAATATTTAAATCCAAAAAATGATGTAGCCTTTAAGAAGATCTTTGGTTCAGAAAAAAAATAAAGATATCTTGATTCACTTCTTAAATGACATCATTGGTTTTTTTAAAAAAAGCAATATTGTAGAGATAGATTTTTTACCTACGTTTTTAATCCCTAACAGCAATGCTCAAAAAATAAGCATCATTGACGTTTTATGCAAAGATCAGATAACTACACATTTGTAAAAAAGATTGATCAATAGCTTCTGCAAGGTTAGCTTTTCTCCTTCAATTTTATTAGGACGTCTTTTTCTTGTTTTATTAGGAGCTAAGCGCCTTTGTTCTTTTCTCTTGATCCAATTAAATATGCTACGCGCCGTCACTCCAAAGATTTGACTTGCTTCTTCTTTTGAATTGCCTTTCTCTATATAGTCTAATGCTTTTTTTCTTAAATCATAGGAATATGCCATGTAAGTATCATACTTCTTTGTTGTGAAAGTTTAAAGTTAAATTTATATACCATTCATAATAGTAGCTCGAATAAGCTTAGAAGATGCAATTTTGGATTGTAAGCAAGTCTAAAAGCTACTAGATCTCTGCTAATTGTAACAACATATTCTCTATGGCAATAGATAGCTTAATATTGCGCTGTAGCGCTGTTTGAGCTTGTATAAATGCTTCTAATATTTTCTCTAGAGTAGGCAGTGGTTCTTCAGATTTTTTAACTAATAGCTGCATATGATTGCTATGGTAAAATTCAGATGCTTGGTGCTTAAACGCATGCAGGTCTCTATACCACTCTAAGATTTCTTCTAAGATCATCTCTGCGTTTATGTCTTCTAGCAAAGTATCTACACCTGCCATAATCTGGATAAATGGACTATAGTCTTGAGGGAGGTTTAGACTAAAGAGTTCGGTTAAAAACCTCTGCAGTTTTTCTGATTGTATCTCTTGTAACCATTTGGCTTTGGCTAAAGAACCTTGAGATCTATCCGCTATATTCCTAGCCTCTTCTTTTGTTAGAGTTGTATGCTCTTGCAGAAAGGAGACAATCAAATCAGAGGGAATGGGAAAAAACCGTACTTTATAACAACGCGAGGTAACCGTTTCGAGTAATTTCTCTATCTCATCGGTCAATAAAATAAAATAGGTATCAGAATTTGCCTCTTCTAATGTTTTTAAAAGAGCATTACTGCAAATAGCAGAGAGCTTATCAGCTTCATGGATTATAAATATCTTAACTTTTGCTTCAAAAGGAGGCAGTGAAACCATTTGCACTAAAGAACGCACTTGTTCAATCGAATACATTCCACTTCTTCCTTCAGGATATAACAGTATTAAATCGGGATGGATTTGCTTCCGAATTTTTTCGATATGGGAGCTTCCCATTAACCCTTCTGCCACTTCTTTTGCTAGAATACTTTTACCCACTCCATTTTGTCCATGAAACAAAAGAGCATGCGGAACAGCTTGATTGGATAGCATACGCGTAATGATCTGCGCTGCTGCTTGATTACCGGTGAGCTTCGAGGAATTCATCAAGGTGCCGCTTTGCTATTTCAAACACTTCACTTGGATCTAACGAAGCGTCTAATATGATAAATCGTTTGGGATTCTTTTCTATAAGAATATGGAATGCTTGTCTAATTTTTCTATGAAATGCGATACTTTCTGCTTCAATGCGATCTCTATCTTTCATCCGATCTACACGCTTTAGAGCTAGCTCTGGGTCTAGATCTAAATAAAAAGTTAAATGAACGGGCACGTGTAATGAAGAAAATGCGCAGAGATCTTCAACCTGCTTTTCTTCTTGCTGTCTACCAGCTGCTTGGTAGACAATGGTGGAATCATTAAATCGATCGCATAAAACAATTTTTTTCTGTTTTAAAGCAGGAAGTATCAGTTCATCTACATGTTGAGAGCGGTCTGCAAGAAAGAGAAATAATTCACACAGTGAAGACATTTTATCTTGGTGTCGATTCAATAAAATTTCTCGAATCAACTGCCCAATTTTAGTACCTCCTGGAGCACGGGTCTTAATTACATCTTGCCTACTATTTTTCAAGTATTGGTAGAGAGCATCAATAAGAGTTGTTTTACCTACACCTTCTCCTCCTTCAAAAGTAATTAGATGCCCTTTACCTTGCATCTATTTTGAAACCTCGTTGGCAGCTTCTTCAATATGTTCAATTTTTTGGATGGCTACTAAATGATCTTGTCCGTGCAAATTAACCAGACGAACACCTTGAGTAGATCGTCCCATTACTCGCACATCTTTCATATTAATACGCAAGGTTTGTCCAGTATTCGACATCATAACCACACTATCCTGATCAGTAACAGACACAGCTCCAATTACAGGGCCGTTACGATCGCTTGTAATAATAGAGCGCACACCTACACCCCCTCGGTTAGTCTGTCTAAAATCATTAACCTTTGAGCGTTTCCCAAAACCTTTAGAGCAAACAACAAGCAGGTTTTGATCACCAGAAACAGCTTCACAAGAAACAACGGCATCTTCTTTATTGCGTAAAAGAGCACCCCTGACCCCTCGTGCTACGCGACCCATTGCACGTACCTGTGTTTGATCAAAGCGAACAGCCATTCCATTTTTTGTAAATAGCATGATCTGTTCTCCTTCTTTCGTTAAACGAGCTGCAATTACTTCATCTCCCTCATCGATATTGATTGCATAAACCCCTTTACGACGAGGAGAGCTAAAAGCTGTGAGCTCTGTTTTCTTTACAACTCCTTGTTTTGTTGCTAAAAAGATATAATGATCTTCCTCAAACTTTTTCACTTTTAAGACAGTAGCAATTTTTTCATAAGGACGTATGTCTTCTAAAAGATTAACTAAAGGCTTCCCTTTAGACCTTCTTCCTGCTTCTGGAATTTCCCATACTTTTAACCAGTAGCATCTACCAAAGTTGGTGAAAATCAATAGATAATCGTGGGTAGAGGCAACATAGACATCTTTTAAAACATCATTTTCTTTTTTCATCTCCATACCAATCACACCTTGACCTCCGCGACGTTGCTCACGGAAGGTGTCTATTGGCATACGTTTGATATAGTCATCTTCTGAAATAGTAATAATCACTGGCAAATCAGGGATGAGATCTTCAATATTAAACTCCCCCTCCGCTGCAATGATTTTTGTTTTTCGGTCGGAATTATGATGCTTTTTAAGATCTAAAAGCTCTTCTTTAATGATCCCTCGTACCAGTGTTTCACTAGCTAATACAGCAAGAAAATGAGAAATTTTATCTAGCAACTGGTTGTATTCAGATTCAATTTTTTCTCTTTCTAATCCAGTTAGTTGATACAAGCGCAACTCTAGAACAGCGGATGCTTGTCTTTCGCTCAATTCATAATCTGTCATTAATTGACGCTTAGCTGCTTCTTTGTTATCAGAAGAGCGAATAAGCTTAACTATCGCATCTAAATTATCTAGAGCTTTTAAATAGCCTTCTAAAACATGAGCACGAGCCTGTGCTTTTGCAAGCTCGAATCTGGTGCGTCGACGAACTACATCAATTCGATGCTCAATCCAAGCAGCAATAAACTGCTTGATATTCATTGTTCTTGGTAAACCTTTATCAAGAGCTAACATATTACAGCCAAAGGTTACCTGCAGGTCGGTAAACTTATATAACTGATTAATCGTAACGTCAGGGATCTCACTACGTTTAAGTTCTAAAACAATCCGCATTCCATCTTTATCAGACTCATCTCGTAAATCACTAATTCCAGTAATGGTCTTAGCATTTACAAGGTCGGCTATTTTTAGAATGAGATCTGATTTGCTTATACTATAAGGAATCTCATCTATAACAAGCTTCTGCTTATCAGACTCACCATCTTCAATGTGAATGACTCCTCGCAGAGTAATTTTTCCACGGCCTGTATGATAAGCTTCTTTAATTCCTCGATACCCACAAATGATTCCACCGGTTGGGAAATCCGGTGCAGGCATTACCATCATAATTTCTTCAATTGTCGTTTGTGGCTCATCGATGACTAATAAAGTTGCTGTGATTAATTCAGCTAAATTATGCGGTGGAATATTGGTTGCCATTCCCACAGCGATTCCAGAAGATCCATTTGCTAATAAATTAGGAAATTTAGCAGGAAATACAGTCGGCTCTACTCTGGTTTCATCGTAGTTGGGGATTAAATCAACCGTATCTTTATCCAAATCTTCCATTAAAGCCGTAGAAGCATGGGTAAGACGCGCTTCTGTATAACGCATGGCGGCTGGAGGATCACCATCTACTGAACCAAAGTTTCCTTGCCCATCGATTAAACGATAGCGCATAGACCAGCTCTGTGCCATACGAACAAGAGTAGGGTAGATTACTCCTTCTCCATGAGGATGGTAATCTCCAGAGGTATCTCCTGCAATTTTAGCACATTTACGATGCTTAGAAGTAGGATTTAAAGATAGCTGTCGCATTGCATACAAAATACGCCTTTGAGAGGGTTTTAGCCCATCGCGCACATCGGGAAGCGCCCTAGCAATAATCACCGACATCGAGTAGCGAATATAGCTCTCTTTCACCTCTTCTTCAATATTACGGGAAGTAACAATTTCATCTTTAGTATAGGACATGGATGGTTAATTCTCCTTAAATATCCAAATTCTTAACTGATAGGGCGTGTTGCTCGATAAACTTTCGTCTAGGAGGAACTTCTTCTCCCATAAGCATAGTAAATGTATGATCAGCTGCAATAGCATCAGGAAGCGTTACATGAAGAAGGGTTCGTTTTTGAGGATCCATTGTTGTATCACAAAGCTGATCCGCATTCATTTCCCCTAATCCTTTATATCGTTGAATTTCGATTCCTTTTCGTCCATTCTGTCGTAAGAATTCAATTCCTTCTTTTAAAGTATACATAGGATGGTACTTACCTTCTTCATCGATAATATCAAATAATTTACCATCTGCAATAACATATTGATCAAGTGTAAAATTAAACTGTGAAAGACGTGTCTTTAAAGAATCAATGACTTTTTTCTCGTACAACTCTACAAATGGCATTCCTTTAGCACGAAAAGTTTGCATTTCTACCGTTTGTTCCTCAATAGGGATGGAGGCTAGCGTCTCAGCATGTTTAGATTTTTGCAGAGCCTCATGAGACAATTTAATCTCTACAAATTCCTCTTCTGAGTAAATTAATTTCTCCTCCTCTCCTAATTTTACTTGGAACCGAGGAAGTCTACCTGCCTCATCTTTAACTTGTAAAAATTCACGAAAAGGAATGCTTTTTTTCTCAATGGACAGAATAAATACTTCTACATCGCGGATAAGTTTTACTAATTCTTCAAGTAACTCTTTAGATAATGGATCACTATGGCCGACTAACTGGATTTGAATATCGCTAAGACCTAGTTTTAGTAGGTATTTATCCATATCTTTTTCACTGTGAATATAGCGACTGGATTTTTTGCGTGTAACTTTAAATAAAGGAGGCTGTGCGATATAAACAAAACCGCTTTCAATTAAAGCGGGCATATGACGATAGAAAAAAGTTAGCAATAGAGTACGAATGTGTGAGCCATCAACATCAGCATCCGTCATAATAATAATCTTATGATAACGCAACTTTTCTAGATTAAAATTACCTTGCCCAATTCCACAACCAAAAGCTGCAATCATTGCACCTACTTCTTGATTCTGCAAAACTTTTTCCAAACGCGCTTTTTCCACGTTAAGAATTTTTCCACGAATGGGAAGAATGGCTTGAAATCTGCGATCTCTACCTGTTTTTGCTGATCCCCCTGCTGAATCTCCTTCTACAATAAATAATTCACAAAGCGCGGGATCTTTTTCTTGGCAATCGGTTAGTTTTCCAGGCAGTCTTGCCGTATCTAAAGCTGTCTTACGCAGGGTTAATTCTCTTGCCCTTCGAGCAGCATCTCGAGCCTGAGCTGCAAGAATAGCTTTTTCTACAATCATGCGAGCAATGACTGGATTCTCTTCTAAAAATACCGCCAAGTGCTCCCCTGTAATCTGTTGTACAAGTGAACCTACTTCATTGTTGCCTAGCTTCTGTTTGGTTTGCCCTTCAAACTGAGGATTAGGTACTTTTACAGATAAAACAGCGGTAAGCCCCTCTCTCATATCATCACCTTGAACCGTCATCTTATCGCTTTTTAACAGATTATGAGTCTTAATATATTGGTTTAAAACGCGCGTTAAAGCTGTAGAAAACCCACTAACATGTGTTCCTCCCATGCGAGTCGATATATTATTTACATAGGAGTACAAGTTCTCCGAATAAGTGGTATTCCACTGCATAGCAACTTCAAAGTCAACTACTCCATCTACACCTTCTTTTGATCCATAAATATAAATCGGCTTAGAGAAAATAGGTGTTTTATTTTCATTCAAGTATTCTACAAAGGATTTAACCCCTCCTTCATAACAAAAAACCAACTCTTGAGAGTCTGCTTGTCTTTCATCACGAAAGCGAATGGTTAATCCTTTATTTAAAAAAGCTAGTTCACGAAAACGCTTCAACAGTAAATCGTGATCAAAAGTCAATACGGTGAAAATGGTTGGATCGGGTTTAAAAGTTACTTTGGTACCGTGTTCTTTGCTATCCCCTACCTGTTTAAGAGGATGAATTACTTTACCTTTGGAAAATTGAATGAAATAAATCTTGCCATTTTGACGCACTTCAACATCACACTTCTCAGATAAAGCATTAACACAGGAAACTCCTACTCCATGAAGTCCACCTGAAACTTTATAGGTACTTTTATCAAATTTACCACCTGCGTGCAAAATAGTCATAACTACTTCAATTGCAGAAACATCTCGGCCTTGTTTTTTCGATTCTTGAACGTGACGTCCAACAGGAATTCCCCTTCCATTATCTTGAACGGTTACTGAGTTATCCTCATGAATGAAAATAGAAATTTCACTGCAATGACCAGCTAACGCTTCATCAACGCTATTATCCACTACTTCGTAAACAAGCTGATGCAACCCATTGGTTTGTGTATCACCGATATACATGCTAGGGCGCTCTCTTACCGCTTGTAATCCTTCTAGGACGGTAATGGAACTAGCATCATATTGTTCTTCTTTGGTCATTGTGGTCATACCTTATCTCAATTATAGTTAACCGATACGAAAATGAATTGTTTTTATATCAATAGAGGGAAATTTTTTACGCAGCATTTGCAGTAAACGTTTTTTTTCATGTTGGGCAAGTAAGCTATATAAAGTAGAATTACTAACTTTTACCATTAAAACCCCTTTTTCAAAGCCTATTGCTTTAGCCATAACAGCGAGGTCTTTCCCAATAATTTCCCGCCACGCCGATACAATTAAATCTGGTCGATCTTTCTGTATGGCAACAATGCGTTCAAGCATTTTAGGCAAAAGATTTACAAGTAACTTGTTTGTTAAACGGTTATCTTTTCTCATCATAATCCCATAGTAGCAGACTATATTAGAGTCGTGGCAAAATGGCAATATCAAAAAAACAATGAACTTAATCCTATAGCTATTAAAAAATAAATAGACATAGATAAAAAATCATTTAGAGCTGTAACAATAGGTCCTGATGCTACAGCAGGATCTATTCCAATACGCGCAAAAAACAAAGGGGAAAGTACGCCTAAAGCAGTACTTCCAATACAAGCTCCCATTAACCCTATACCTACCATAATCCCAACAGCTACAGAAGTAAATCCAGATCCAGAAATCCCTACAAAATCAAGCGCATATACACAAATCCCGCATAGCAATCCAAAAGTTGTACCAGCAGTTATTCCGATAAGCAATTCTTTTAAAATAGCTTCTGCGCGATTCGTTACTGAAATTAATCCAATTGCCATACTTCTTACAAGGATTGTACTACATTGAATACCTATGTTACCAGACATACCTGTGATCAAAGGCACAAAAAACATCACAAAGGTTAAAATTCCTCCATCATATCTCTGAAAAGAGGACATTACCCCTACATTGATTAAACCAGCACAGAGAGTTACAATTAACCATGGAGCTCGAGATAAAAATCTTTTTATAAAAGGTTCATGTTCGCTAAATTTTTCCGCAGTACCCGCCATGTTTGCAATCGTTTCATCAGCAATATCCGCTATAGCATCAAGGACATCCTCATTGGTAATCACACCCACTAAACAATTATTACTATCCACAACGGTTAAGGCAGTGCTTTTATACCTTTCAACAATTTCCACTACTTCTTCACGGGAGGCATCGGCTGTTACTTTGTGCAAAACAGGACGCATGACTTGTTTAAGCGGTAAATGGGCTGAATTGACAATCAAATTTCTTGCAGGAACATATCCTTGTAATATTCCTTCTTGATTAACAATAAAAATTTGTCTTGTTAAATCAATCCCTGGATTATCTCTAATATAAGATGCAGCTTCTTCTACTTTTATATCCATTGTAAAAGAAAAAAATTCATTTGTCATTAAACGTCCAGCCGTATTGCGCTGATGTTTTTTAATCTCTCGAACTTTTGCAGCTTTTGTAGGCTCTAAAATCTCCATGATTCGTCTAAAGCGCCTTTCAGGGATGTCTTCTAAGATTTCTACTCCTTCATCAGGAGCCATTTCTTCTAAAATATTTTTTATTTCTTCGTCGCTAATATAATGTAATACAGCAGATCTTGTGTTGCTATCTGTGTTAATCAAAAAAGCAATTTTGTCGTTGCTATTAGATAAATTCTCGTAAATCACCGGTCTGGCACGTGGAGGAAGTTCCGAAGCAGCATAAGCTAGATCAATTGCAGAATGCTCTGTCACTATTTTTATAATATCATGAACAACAACTGTAGAGGTTTGCTTGTGAAAAGCAAGTTCTAGTTTTTTTCGCAGAACATCATGTAAATGGGAAGTTTTAGATTCCGTTAAGCCATTAGAGTCTTTTTGCTCTTCGGTTAGCAAAATCATCTCATCTTTTTCAGAGGTAATTTGGCACAAGGTAACCTCCCTTTTAATTTAAAGAGTAAATAGAGGCTTTTCTTAATAAAGCTCGCAAAGAAAAACTTGTTTTAAACAAAAGTGCAACAAACTCACACAAAGTATACTCTGCAAACTAATATTTTCTCAATGAAAAAACATTCTTTTTCAAAAAAAATTAAACCAATCAATAAGCATCCAATTCTCTTAATTTAGGAATTAAGAAGTTAAAAAAAAATGGATTGAATAAAAAGACATCCATTTTATTTATCGCTAAAAAATATCTTTAAAATTAAAATTTTATATCCTGCTAAGGTTTTGGCTTTTTTTAGAGCACCAGTAGTATTAAGACAAGAGAATCTTTTCTACTCATCTTTCAAGCATATCTGGCTGCATTTTCAATTTTATTGGATAAAAATCAGAAAACAGGTCCCGGATTAAACGGGACCTCTTTTTTTAGAATTTCAAATCTATGCTAGCAGCTGCTTGATGGATAAGAGAGTGATTTTTTTCCAAATCAAGCTCGTAATACAAAGAAATAGCAGTTGCTTTATAACTAGCTATTACATTTGCTCCTACCGCTATTTGCTGATTGATTTTATGTTTTTGAAACCCTTTAACGTCTAAATGCTTATCGGTATCGTTTAAAGATACTTTATAATCAGCTTTGCCAATCGGAGTTTGTGCAATCCATCCCAAAAGCATTCCAGGAGAAAAACATAGGGAATTACATGTAAAATTTCCTGTTGCTTCCATTGCAATTTTACCTTGAAGCTCATGAGATGTCAAAGCAGCTCTATGAAAATGAAAAGGGGAGGATTTCTTCTCATTAACAGGCCTTTCAAAAATATGATAGCTACTTAAGTCCACAAAAGGCCTTAAACAAATATTTTGTGTTACAGCAAAATTGTAGCCGGCTTCTACACGAGATGTTAAACCAATTCCATGGTGTTCACTTTTTATTATATGATCCACTTTTGCAAATTTTAAATGACGTTTATTTTCAAAAGTATTTGCAGAAACAATAATAGAAGCATTTGCATAAAAGGAGCTTCCTATCCAGCCCCCATTTAAACCTGCATAAAAACTAGAAATATGAGACACAGCTGCCTTCTTATCCCATATTAGGCAAGAATCGGTATAACCAATTCCACCGCCAATTACTATATTTTCATTAGCAAAATGATATCCTCCTACTACAACTCCTCCCATATAAGACTTATAATTTTCCAGTCCATATCCATACGTTTGATGAGCATAATGTCCCATTGGTTCCATCCAAATGGTAGAAATAGAATCAACACATCTATCATTGCGGCGCAAAGCATTGGTAAAACTATTTGCTACGCTAGCAGCATTAATATAACTCTCATAAGTCATACCTCCTAATTGAACAGGTGCCATCTGAGAATAGACTTTATCTAAATCCTTATTATCAACAGCAAAAATGTTTTCAATAATCTTAAAAGCATCTGTTCCTTCTTTAAATTGCGCATCTTGCATAAGATTAGTTAGATTTTTAGAAAAATCTGACATGTTATTATCTGTGGGCAACTGATACATAGTTTTTGTGACAGATAGAACAACCTCATCTGGTTTATACCCAACATCAAATAAAGCGATATCCAAAGCTGTATTTTCTACGTTATCAAAAGTTCCTTCTACTGTTTTTGCGTCTAAAATCGTATATTCTGCTCCAGTTTGATAAATTCCAGGCTCAGGCAGAATGCGTAAACGCCCTGCTAAAGAAGCTTGATTACCCACTGTAACAACATCGGATTCCCTTTTTGCATTTACTTTTATATCTAAACGTCCCAATGGACTCTGTGTAAAATCCTCTTCAACATGAAGTGTTCCAATGGAGTTACCCGGAGCTACCCCGCCTTCGTTTAATAGGCTAGTAACAGAGCTATTTCCGCTAAAAATACCTGTTTCTGTTACAATTACATCAACCCCCATTGAACCATTTGCTTGCACTTTTCCTTCTTTGATCATTAGATTTGCAAATAAGTTAGAGTTATCCCCTTTTAATTTTAATTCTCCTTTACCTGTTTTCACAATTGTTAGATCGTTTCCTGTGAAACGAGAAGAAGGTAGAGAAGAAGATAGAGAACCAGAAAAATCTCCTGATTCCATCACTAGATAACCTGAATTATCTTGTAACATAATGCGGCCATCACCAGAAAGGTCGTTTATGTACACCAGGTTTCTATCAATCATTAAATCTGCATCAGAATGAATAAAAACATTGTTTAGAACTTTCATAGGAGACTCTCGTAAAGATAAAGCATGTTCTTTATATTCATCTATTTTACTAAGAGTTCCCTGAACACTTTCCATCTTCCGAAAGACCAATTCTTGATCTGCTCCAAAAGGTGGGCTCACATGTACGATCCCTTCTTTAATAGATAAATTCGTGTTATGCAAATTTCCATGAATAGCTAATTTTCCTGAACCCTCTTTAATTAGACGAGCTTGCTCTAAATCACTCCTAATATTTCCTAAAATATTTATAGTTCTATCGTTTGTATGTATTATGCCTACCTTATCTAAAACCATATCGCGTTTTAAATCTAAATGTCTCGTATCTGATGCTGCTTTTAGCGTTGCATGGTTTAAAATAAGCGCTCCTTTTCCTAAATTAGCTTCGGATTCAAGTTGAAGTATCGCTCCTAATACGTTTGTATCTCCTTGGTAAGAATTAGGACCTTTTAAACAAATTGTCCCTTTACCTTCAATGGAAAGAGCGCTTTCTGGGATTTGTTCATTACCAACCGATCCTGAAATCTCTGCTGTTTTCCCTTCATCTATAATAAGACGCACGTTCCCAACAAGAGAGTTCTTGATCTCTAAAGAATCTGTAATATGTAAAGCTCCTCCTTTAAAAGAAACAAATCCGTGCTCTCCTAAATTTTCAGAACTCTTAATAGAAATTTCCCCAGAAAATATGCGAGTAATAGAATTACGATTTTTATTATTTCCTGTTAAGGTAAGCACTCCTTTACCCAGTTTTGCTAAACCTCCTGCTCCAGAAATAGCACCTGTATAAGTGCCATTGAAATCCTGATTAAAAACAATCCAATCCCCTTCCCTAAGAGTCACTAAATACTGTTCAGGAGCAACTTTAGTATTCACAACCAGAGAAGAAATTTTATTTCCTCCTCCACTAAATATTACTCCTCTTTCAATAGGATAGGGTGTCTGTAACTGAATTGTTCCTATCCCTTGAATTTTAAGAACACCAGAACCCTCGATCTCTTGATCTATAATTTGCCTATCATTTGCTACCAAAACAAGCTCTGCATGGTTTTTAATGACTCCTTTAACAACTCCAACAGGTATAGAAAAAATTCCTTTTATAAGATTCACATCTCCTTCAATGGATCCTATATTTTTAAAAGTACATACATCGGTTCTTTCAGGCATTTCAATTTTCAATAACTCTTGATGAGAATCTGTAGCTAGCCGAATTGTTTTATTGCTCCCATCAAATGTCAGCGGTTTTTGAATAACAATTGTAGAATCAGCAGTTGCGGTATTTTCCTGAGAATCTGCAAAACTTTTGTTAAACACGACCTCTAAAGGAGGTTTCTTAATCGGGCGCTTATTAATGGATTCAAATGTGTGTAGTATATTAGCGTCTATTACAATTTGCTCAGAATAAGCGTTTATAGATGTCCATACCATCCAAGAACAGCATGAAATGCCCAATAATTTAATCATAGAATTAGGTATTAATTTTATTTTTTTCACAAAATCTCCTTAGTGCAATAAAAGCAACTTTAGAAGGCTTTTGGCATTTTATTCTTTTTTTATTCAAGTACAGATAATTAATTAATACTAATTTTAAGATATTTATTTATTTTTATAATTAAAATATAATTTTATTTTTATAAATTTAAAAAATAAATAATATGTTTGAAATATTTTGATTAACCGTTCTTAAATTAAGAGTGCTTAGATAGGTTTTAGAAAAGAACATGATTCAGAGACTCATCTTAAATCACCTCAGCAATCCAGCAGAAACGCCCTGCTAATAATAACTGGAGTAGCCAAGAAATCATGTTAAAGGAGCTAGTTGATCCTTCTTAATGGGCTATTAAATCATTATGCAAAAAGATTCATTGAGAAGAGAAACTATTCAAGGTCACCTTGTTGAAGATTTCATTCGAGTTAGCCTTCCTAATCTAGATTCTATTAAAACCTCAAGCTTTTTATCCCTCTCTTTTGTAGATAAATTTTTTATAATAAAAAATTTAATAGAAAATTAAGGATTTTATTAAAGGTTCTTAAGCTAGCATTTTAATGAAGATTGTTTTAAAATCATCAATCAACTTGATAACCCCTAAGAGATTCCTTTTTATGTCTTATTCCAAAAAAATTCGCGACCCCAAAAAGATTCGTAATATTGCAATCATCGCTCACATCGATCATGGTAAAACAACTCTATTAGATAGCTTGCTTAAACAGTCCAATATCTTTCGAGAAAACGAAGCTACTGCTGAGAGAATGATGGATAATTACGATCAGGAAAAAGAGAGAGGAATTACCATCTTTGCAAAGCATACTAGTATCGAATTTGAGGAATTTAAAATTAATATTATAGACACTCCTGGCCACGCCGATTTTTCAGGCGAAGTAGAACGTGTTTTAGGTATGGTCAATTCCGTTCTTCTTTTGATAGATGCTCAAGAAGGCCCCATGCCTCAAACCCGTTTTGTACTTGCTCAAGCATTAAAAGTTGGCTTAAAGCCCATTGTTGTGCTTAACAAAATTGATCGCCCTCATGCAAATCCCGATCGAGCTTTAAACCTTACTTTTGATTTATTTGTCGAATTAGGCGCAAATGATCAGCAGCTTGAATTTTCTATCTGCTATGCATCTGGATTATCTGGCTTTGCTACACGTGAACCAAATGATCCACGTGTAAATATGAGACCTTTATTTGAAATGATTATCGAGAACGTCTCTCCTCCTCCAGGTAATCTAGAATTACCTTTCCTCATGCAAGCTAGTACATTGAGCTATGATGATTTTGTAGGCCGTCAGGCCTGTGGTCGTATTCTTGAAGGAAAAATTGCTAAAGGGCAAACCATTAGTAGAGTAGACGTGAATGGACATGCCTCTTTACATAAAGTAACGCGTATTGAAGGATATCACGGATTAAAAAAAGTAGAAGTTGATGAAGCTGGTGTAGGGGATATTATTTGCATTTCAGGAATCGCTGAGATCACCATTGGCGATACTCTATGTGACCCTTCCCACATTATACAATTACCTCCCATTACACTTGCAGAGCCCACGCTATCTGTTGAGTTAATGGTTAATAATTCCCCTTTTGTAGGTAAAGATGGCAAACATGTAACGATGAATAAAATAAGAGAACGATTAGCTCAAGAAAAACTAGCTAATATCTCTTTGAAAATTGAAGATCATTTTCGAGATGATGCCGTTCGTGTTTGTGGTAGAGGTGAATTACATTTAGCTGTTTTAATCGAAGCTATGCGTCGAGAAGGCTATGAATTTACTATTTGTAAGCCTCAGGTTATCTTAAAAGAAATAGAGAAGGTTCAACATGAACCCTTTGAAAATGTTCATATTGAAGTACCTCAAGAATTCTCAGGGAGTGTGATTGAAGAGCTTTCTCGTCGCAAAGCAGAAATGCGCTCCTTAAGTACAAACGAGCATGGCATTACCAGCTTAGAGTTTCTCGTTCCTACTCGTGGTTTGATGGGGTATCGCAATGATTTTCTAACCATAACTAAAGGCTTAGGTATTTTAACTTCGGTTTTTGATAGCTACGCTCCATGGAAAGGACCCATTGAAGGCAGACCAAAAGGGGTTCTCATTTCAAATGGGCCAGGCAAAGTTACAGGGTATGCTAGCTTTAGCATACAAAATAGAGGGACTCTATTTGTAGCTCCTGGAGATGATGTCTATGAAGGAATGATTGTGGGAGAAAACAATCGAGATAATGATCTAGTAGTAAATATTGTAAGAGGAAAACAGCTCACAAATGTTAGAGCTTCAGGAACTGATGAAAATATTATTCTTTCTCCCCCACGTAAATTCACTTTAGAACAAGCTATTGATTTTATTGAAGACGATGAGTTAATTGAAACCACTCCTCATTTTATTCGTTTACGCAAAAAATACCTTTCAGAAAACGAGCGCAAACGCGCTTAAAAATCCTTTAGCACCTTAAAAAATTAAGGTGCTTTCCTTTTTTTCTCGAAAATGGTTACATGCTTTAAGACAAGATTTAAACAGGTTTTATCATGTTAAGAGAAAAAAATCCTCCTTCAAGATTTGAAATCTGGAAGATGTTTGATAAAATCTCTCTTACATATGATTTAGTAAATCGAGTTATGACTTTTGGATTAGATGGCTTGTGGCGAAAAAAAATGACTGCCTTTTTACCAGAAAAAAACCCATTAATTCTACTGGATTGTGCAACGGGAACTGCAGATCAGCTATTAGCTTTCATGCGTTATTCTAAAAAAATCACTTCTGCTATAGGTATCGATCTATCTCAAGAAATGTTACAAATAGCGAATAAAAAAATCAAAAAAAAAGGTTATGATTCCTGCATTTCTCTACAAGAAGCTAGTTTATTAAATCTTCCTTTTGAAGATTGTTGCTTTGATTGTATCTCTATTTCTTTTGGTATTCGAAATGTAATGGATGTTCACATGGCACTTCAAGAATGTTTTCGTGTATTAAAACCACAAGGTAGACTTATTATTCTAGAAGGAACAGTTCCTCACAATCGATTATTAAAAGTAGGACATCGTATTTATCTACGCTATCTTCTACCCTTTCTAGGAGGACTGATTTCAGGACAACCTCAAGCCTACCAGTATCTAAATGACACAATTTTTAGTTTCCCTTGTGGAGAAAGTTTCTGCACCTATTTAAGAGATGCAAGGTTTACGTCGGTAAAAGCTACTCCTTTAACAGGTGGTGCTGTCTTTATTTACCAAGGAGATCGAATGACATGAGAACTTTTTTTGTAAACAACACATCTTTTACCTACGATTCTTGCTTACTTGATTTCTCTTATCTTTCCAATATTTCCTGGCTTGCTTCTCAGGATATCTATCCTAAAGTCTATTGGAAAGATAAATACACTAAGACAACTCGCATGGCACTAGGCTCGCTTTTGTGTTACTCTAACATCCCTCATATTGAACAAACAGAAAATATGGATCTTCGCTTTTTTGGAGGCATCCATTTTCCTGGATCTGCTTGGGGAGAAGAACTTCCCAGTACTCAGTTTTGGTTACCTCGTTTTGAAATTGTCCAAACCGATGATAAAATTACATTGATTGCACACTATATCAATCAAAATCCTGATTTCCTGGTTTTTAGAGAGTTCAAACCAGAAAATTCTATAGAGCAGGTTACTCCCTGTGTTAAAATTTCTCATTTACCTAGTTGGACTGAGTGGAAAAAAAATGTCGAACACGTACTTTCTATCAAAGGCCTTGAAAAAATTGTACTTGCACGTCAAACACAATTTACCACCACTCCTGCTTGGCCTTTATTACAAGCCCTTGAAAAAAAAGCTGAAGCAGCCACTTGCTTTGCCTTTCAGTTTTCAAAAGACTCTACCTTTTTAGGGGCTACTCCAGAAACCTTATTCCATAGAAAAAAAAACGCGGTTTTTAGTGAAGCTATTGCAGGGACAAGACCGCGTGGAATAAATGAGAATGAGCTAGCTCATGAACTTAAGTCTTCTGCTAAAGACAATCGAGAATTTAATTTTGTGAAAAAATTTATTGAACAAGCTCTTTTACCTCTCTCTAGTCAGTTAAACTGGCAAAAGGATCAAATCTTGCACACAACTTCTGTGCAACATTTATATAATAAAGCAATGGCTACTCTAACTTCTAATTGTACAGATCAAAAACTATTAGCAGCTCTACATCCTACACCAGCTGTATGCGGGACACCTACTCAAAAAGCCCTTAAACTCTTAAAATCCTTAGAACCCTTTCCGCGTGGTTGGTACAGTGGAGCCATTGGCTGGCTAGGAACTAAAGGAGCCGATATAGCCGTTGGGATACGCTCTGCTCTTGTGACTAGCTCTTGCTTGCAAGTATTTGCTGGTGCTGGAATTGTTCAAGGAAGCAATCCTTTAAAAGAATGGGAAGAGTTAGAAGATAAAACAGCCGCTTTTTGTAAGATACTTTCATGAAATCAATCGCAGAAAACAACTATTATTTTAGTTACCAACTCATAGATCAGCTCGTTAAACAAGGAGTACAAGATTTTTTTTTGTCTCCAGGTTCTAGATCAACCCCTCTTGTTTTAGCTGTTGCCAATCACTTCAAAGCACGCAGCCATATTCATTTTGATGAGAGAGGATTGGCTTTTTATGCATTAGGATTTGCCAAAGCCAGTAAAAAGCCTGTTGCACTCATTGTTACTTCTGGTACAGCAGTTGGTAATCTTCTACCCGCAGTAATGGAAGCAAAGCACGACTCTGTGCCTCTTATTTTATTAACAGCAGATCGACCTCCTGAATTACGCGATTGTGGTGCGAACCAAAGCTGCGACCAGGGTCATATTTTTGGGTCTTATGTACATTGGCAAATAGACTTTCCCTGTGCTAATGAGCTCTCTTCTATAAAATCCCTTCCTACAACCATTGCTCAAGCAGTTTATTACGCTCAAGGGCCTGTTCATCTTAATTGCATGTTTCGAGAACCTCTTTCTTCTGCCCATAAATCTCTAGAACCTCTTTCCTCTATACACTATACACGCTCTTGTCTAATCCCTAGTTCTTCAATTATCGAACAATATGCATCCCATTTAAAAGAACACTTAAATGGAGTGATCATCGCAACGGCAACAAGCCCAATAACTCCTGTAATTGCTCTAGCAGAGAAGTTAAATTGGCCTATTTTTCCTGACATTCTCTCTCCTTTAAGAACACTTAAGCATCCTTTAATCATCTCTCATTTCGATCTGATCTTAAAAACACACCCCTGCTCCTTTGAGGCAGTTATTCAAATAGGAGAGCGCTTTGTCTCTAAAGTCCTTTTACAAGTATTGGAAAAATCCCCTCCTAAATTCTATTTACAAGTCTCGGAAAAGCCTCATCGCTTTGATCCAGCACACATAATCAATTACCGCATGCAATCAGACATCTCTTCTTTTTGCCAAATGCTATGCCTTAAGCTTGATATTTCTAAAACCTCTTCTCATCTTCAGCTTTGGCAGACAAGACAATTACAAACTGCAAAAAAGCTCTCCAACTATTTTATGAAACAAACGACACTCTCAGAACCTGCTATAGCTAATCTTCTTGAGCAAAAAAATTCCGCTCTTTTCCTAGGAAATAGCATGCCCATCCGAGACGCTAACTGCTACCTTCCCGTAGTTTCAGGACCTGTTTTTGCTAACCGCGGTCTCTCTGGCATCGATGGCAATATTGCTACTACCTGCGGCATAGCAATAGGCATGCAAAGACATACTCTTGCGTTTCTTGGTGATTTGAGTTTTTTACATGATGTAAATTCATTAGCTCTAGTTGCCAAGTCCCCTTATCCATGCACCTTAATTGTGATTAACAATCAAGGCGGAGGTATTTTTTCCTTTCTTCCTCTTGATCAACCAAAAACAATCAAAGAAACCTTTTTTGCAGCAGCACATGAAATCTCTTTTTCTTCCGCAGCAAAGCTTTTTTCTCTTGCCTATTATGCACCTCAAGACCTTATCTCTTTAAAAAATCTTTTACAAAAAGACTCTGGTTCTTGCATTATTGAGCTTGCAACTAACCGAAAAAAAAACCTTTTAGATCATAAGCAGATCGAAAGTTTATTTAATACAGCATGCTCATAGTGTTATAGAAACCTTGTAGCTTAATAATGAATTTCTAACTTAAGGCTTTCTTAGTTAAATCTACTAAATTTCTGTTAAATTCTTCCCTAGCGCTTTCATACCCATTTTCCAGGGCTACTATCGTTCTATTCTCTTCTGCTTTGTTAAACTCTATTGGATACTTAGATTCAAGAGCTTTCTTCCACTTATCATGATTAATGAGAAACTCAAAACACAATACTTCATCTTCTCGTTGGGATAAAACAAAGTCTTTAGCTTCTCGAAGATCTTCATCTGTTAAAGCACTACAACCAAAATAAAGCATCTCTTCAACATCTATGGGAATCTCTAACTCTTGTTTAAGCTTAATGGGATACCCAAGATAGACCTCAATTTCATCAAAGAAACGCAGACTATTAATTTTATCTCTAGCAAGCTTTCCTAGCATCTCAAGAGTCCATGGACCCTTAAGCAGAAAATTAGATAGGGTTTTCATATCCTCAATGTCAATTGTTGTGAGCTGATAAGCAATCCCTAAATATAGAACAGAAAGGCTCATTCTATCTCCACAAGTTCCTGATGCGTCTTCAATAATTTCATAAAAAGAATTACGAAACGCAGAATCTTCTCGAGCTAGATTTAGATATTCTATCACTTTATTCGCAAGCATCTTTTGTATTCCACCTTCTCTTTGATAATCAATCATACTAGACAAGCGATTCAGCCAAGAACGTAATTTTGAACTCTCTTCAGCAGAAGGAAAAGTTGTAAGAGGTTGGTTGGCCTTTCTATACAAATCTTCCAGGGATTCTTCTATAGGTTTTTCTTCAATTTGGTCGCTAATAAGCTCATTATAAGAAAAGTTTATTCGAGGACCCGTGTACATAACCTCTTCGTGAATCCTCCTTAGAACCTCTTGAGATAACCCGCACCCTGTAAGATCAACGGTACAACTAGATGAAAGTTGTAATATACTCATAGGCAAACCAGATAAAGCACGGTTATAACCAAGATCCAATCTCATTAATAGCCCTAAGTTATCAGGAAGAAACCCTTGCAGATCACTAAGGTTATTGCCTGTTAGATCTAACCTACATAACCTTGATAGACTGTTAAGGCATTCCGGGAAAGAGGCAAGGTAATTATTATCAAGATCTAAGCGTCTTAATGCTTGTAGAGCACTAAAAGATTCTGGTAAACTAGTAATTCGATTGCTGCTGAGAATCATTTCTTTTAAACCTTGCAATCTACCTATGGTTTCTGGTAGGTTTACAAGCCTATTTACTCTAAGATCTAAGCGTTTTAATGCTTGCAGATTACTAAGAAATTCCGGCAAACAGGAAAATTGATTGTCGCTAAGAACCAACTCTTCTAGGTTTTGTAGCTTACCTATGGCCTCTGGTAGACTTGTAAGGCTATTGACTCCAAGATCCAAGCGCTTTAATGCTTGTAGATTACTAAGAAATTCCGGCAAACAGGAAAGTTGATTGTCGCTAAGAACCAACTCTTCTAGGTTTTGTAATCTACCTATAGCCTCCGGTAGGCTTGTAAGTCTATTGACTCTAAGATCCAAGCGCCGTAAATTGCTTTGAAAGGGTTCTAAATGAAAAATATCAGGTAAAGAAGTTAATCTTAAATTACCTAGAAGCAAATCGCCTTTACCTGGACAAATAGATCCATTAGCAGCGAAAACCTCTATGATTTTATGCGCGGCTTCCCTTCGATGCACAGCTTCTAAGCATACAGAGCTTCTAACCCATTGACTTATAATTTCTTTGAGTGAACCTTCATCTATTTCTAAAGTGATTTTATTTAACGCATTGCAATCTTTAGAGCCTATTACCTTAACAAGAGGCATCTTCTTCAATAATTGCAGTTCGGATAAATTACAATTACAACCAAGGTACAAGGTTCTTAGTTTTTTCAAGTTCACAAGAGATTCTGGCAGTTTAGTAAATTGATTATTTCTAAGCCTCAGGCTGACTAAAGATCGCAAGCTTCCAAGAAACTCTGGTAAATAAGCAAATTGATTAGAGCTAAGAGACAACTCTGTTAATACTTTTAGCCCTACTAGAGATTCTGGCAGATGCGTAAGTTTGTTACACCCAAGATCTAGCTGTATTAATCTCTGTAAACTACCAAGAGAGTCTGGAATATCCTTCAATTTGTTAGCTCTAAGATATAGGATTGTTAAAGATTGAAGATTACTCAGAGACTCTGGTAAGCTTTCAAGGTTGTTATGTTCAAGGCTCAACATTGTTAAGTCTTGGAGATTGCCTAAGGTCTCTGGTAGGGATTGAAGGCTATTATGGTCAAGATTCAATGTTGCTAATACTTGTAGATTACCTAAAGAGTCTGGTAAAGTTTGAAGATTATTATGACTAAGGTCTAGCTCTTTGAGCTTTCTTTGAAAAAATTCAAAATCAAAAACATTAGGCAAAGATGTCAACCCTAAGCGGGATAATTTTAAACTACCTGACTTCTTGCCAAAATCAAAAAAAGCTAAAATCTTATCCATAGCTTTGGTTTGATTAGCGTCTTTGTAATCTGAGAAATCGGTTAAATACTGCCTTTTTTCTCTTAAATCCTCTTCTATCCATCGATCTAATTCTTCTTTAAGTAGCTTTCTATCAGTGCTTTTTGTAGTTTGGTTTGTTAGATATAATTCTTGTGCAAGCTTTACGAGTGTATTTATTGAACTAGTAGACATACTTTACATCTCATTTAATACAAACCCACTTTAGGGTCTAATATGCAATTATATTAAGTAAATGAAAAAAACAAAAAAATATTTTGTTTTTACTATTTAAAACTTTTATAAAGAAATTTTCTACCAAAGCTCTTCATGGCTATGAGCTCTAGATTATAGTTAATAATCAATAAAGCAATGAATTCTAGCTTAAGGCCATTTTTGTTAAATCCACTAAAATTCTATTAAATTCTTCCTTAGCAGCTTCATAACAATCATAGCCATCCCCTGCCTCTAGAGCTGCATTTTTATTTACTTTTGCAAGTTGAAATTCTTTAGGGTATTTAGATTCAAGAGCTTTCTTCCACGTATCATGATTAATGAGAAACTCAAAACACAATACTTCATCTTCTCGTTGGGATAAAACAAAGTCTTTAGCTTCTCGAAGATCTTCATCTGTTAAAGCACTAAAACCAAAATAAAGCATCTCTTCAACATCTATGGGAATCTCTAACTCTTGTTTAAGCTTAATGGGATACCCAAGATAGACCTCAATTTCATCAAAGAAACGCAGACTATCAATTTTATCTCTAGCAATCTTTCCTAGCATCTCAAGAGTCCATGGACCCTTAAGCAGAAAATTAGATAGGGTTTTCATATCCTCAATGTCAATTGTTGTGAGCTGATAAGCAATCCCTAAATATAGAACAGAAAGGCTCATTCTATCCCCACAAGTTCCTGATGCGTCTTCAATAATTTCATAAAAAGAATCATGGAATACAGAATTTACTTGAGCTAGCTCTAGATATTCTATAGCTTTATTTGCAAGTGTCCTTTGTATTCCACCCTCTCTTTGATAATCAATCATACTAGACAGGCGATTCAGCCAGGGACGCAGTTTTAAACCCTCTTTATTAGAAGGAAAGATTGTAATAGATCGGTCAGCTTTTTCATGCAAATCCCTTAAAGACTCTTCTACAGATTTCTCCTCAATTTGGCTTCTACTAGGTTCATTTAAGGAAAAGCTTATTTGAGGACCTACGTAACCAGGCTCAACAATCTGTGCACAAATCCTTCTTAAAGCTCTTTGAGATAATGAGCACCCTGTAAGATCAACTGTGCAGTTAGATGAAAGTTGTAATATGCGCATAGGTAAATCAAACAAAGTAAAATTATAACTAAGATCCAATCTCACTAATGCTTTCAAATTATCAGGGTTAATTTTTCGCAGACTAATAAGGTTGTTTCCACTCAGGTCTAAGCTTTGTAGTCCTGGTAGATTGTTAAGACATCCTGGGAAAGAGGTAAAGCAATTAGTATCAAGGTCTAGGCGTCTCAACGCTTGCAGGCGCTTGAAAGACTCTGGCAATTTGTCAAGTTGATTATTGGTAAGAACCAGCTTTTTTAAATTTTGTAACTCGCCTATAGATTCTGGTAGCTTTGTAAGCTTGTTTGCGTTAAGGACTAAGCGCCGTAAATTGCTTTGAAAAGGCTTCAAATGAAAAATATCAGGTAAAGAAGTTAGATTTAAATTACTCAAAACCAACTTGTCTTCACCTGTAGGAGCCTGAGTAGAAAAAAATTCTATGAGTTTATACCCAGCTTCTAAGTTTGCTTCTCTTTTAACCCACTGATCTATAATTTCTTTGAACGAACTTTCATCTATTTCTAAATTGATTTTGCTTACTATACCGTAGTCGAAACCTATTACATTAGTATGAGGCATCTGTTCCATTAGCTGTGTAGGAAATGCAGATAAATTACGATTACAACCAAGGTGCAGATCTTTTAACGCTTGTAGATTAACAAAAGAGTTTGGTAATTCAGTAAATTGATTATTTCTAAGCCTCAAATCTACTAAAGCCGATAAGTTTCCAAGGGATTCTGGTAAATGAGTAAATTGGTTAGAGCTAAGAGACAACTTTTCTAATGCTTGTAAGTTTGCAAAAGATTTTGGCAGTCGTCTAAGGCGATTACACCCAAGATCTAGCATTGCTAATGCCTCTAGTTTACCAAAAGACTCGGGTAAATCCACCAATCTATTAACTCTAAGAAATAACTTTGTCAAAGCTTGCAGATCACCCAGAGGCTCCGGCAAGCTTATAAGGTAGTTATCGCTAAGATTCAATCCTTCTAATACGCAAAGTTCTGTAAAGGATTCTGGTAAAAATCTAAGATTGTTATAACTGAGGTCCAATATTGTCAATGCTTGCAAGTTACCAAAAAATTCAGACAGATATTTAAGGTTATTATGACTAAGATTCAGTTTTGCTAATGCGCAAAGTTCTGTAAAGGATTCTGGTAAAAATCTAAGATTGTTATAACTGAGGTCCAATATTGTCAATGCTTGCAAGTTCCCTAAAGACTCTGGTAAATCTTCAAGATTATTATGACTAAGATCTAGTCCCTTTAGGCTGTGTTGAAAAGGATTAAAATGAAAAATGTTGGGCAAAGAAGCCAATCCTAAGCGAGATAAGTATAAGCAGCTTGATCTCCTGTCAGATTCAAAAAAGGCTAAGATCCTATCTGAAGTTTCGCGTCGATTTAAATATTTTTGATCTAAGGCTTTATTTTGATGTTGTTGTTTTTTTCTTGAGCTTTCTTTTACCCACAAGCTTAATTGTTTTACAAGTAACCTTCTATCTATGGTTTTTTTTGAGACTCTCCATGCTAGAAAAAGTTTCGAATCAGTTTCTGAAAGCTTTTCAACAAGTTTTGTTTTCATCACAAGACGATTACGTCTAAGATAAAGCTTTTCAACAGGTTTTGTTTTCATCACAAGACGATTACGTCTAAGATAAAACTTTTCAACAGGTTTTGTTTTCATTACAAGACGATTACGTCTAAGATAAAACTTTTCAACAGGTTTTGTTTTCATTACAAGACGATTACGTCTAAGATAAAACTTTTCAACAGGTTTTGTTTTCATTACAAGACGATTATGTCTAAAATTTAGTTTTGCTAACTTCTTGAGTTTTTTAAAGGATTTTGGTGTCTTCGCAAAACATTTATGACTAAGATCTAGATCTTCTAATTTTCTTTGAACAAGCTCAAAATCAAAAGTATCGGACAAAGAAATCAAGTCTAAATTAGAAAATGCTAGTCTACATTGATCAACATTCGTATGCTCCAAAAATTCTCTCTGCTCTTCAACTTGATTTTTAACCTCTAGCAATGGATCTTTTACCCATTGATTCAATTTTTCTGTAAAATGTTCTTCTAAAGCAACTTGATCCACCGACTCTAATGTAGTTTGGCCCATTGAGAACAATTGTTGTGTAAATTGTACGATCGAATTAACTGAACTAGTAAACATGCTTTCACCCCTAGCTGAGTACAAAACTCGAGTCAGTATCTAACATGTGATCACATTAAGTAAATAAAAAAACCAAAAAAAGTTTTTGTTTTTATTATTTAATAATTTTATAAAGAAATATACAAAACAATATTTATTCAGCTCTAGCTTTGCTATCAAAGCTCTTCATAAAAAATACGATTACAACTTAAGATTCCACTCGCTATTTTTGTATAAAAATGACATGCTTAAGGTGTAATAAATTAAAAAAAACAAACCGTATAATTGCAAATGAAAGCCATGTTTTGTAACATGAGCTACATATTAGAGATCATTTATGCAAATAGCTGAAGAAAATGTAATTTGGAAAGTAGTTGGTAACTACCAAGATATTTTATACCATAAGCATGATGGCATCGCCAAAATTACCATTAATCGCCCTGAAGTAAGAAACGCTTTTCGCCCTTTAACTATTTCTGAAATGTCTCATGCTCTACAGGATGCTCGTAATGATCTCAACATAGGGGTGGTTGTTTTAACAGGAAAAGGCAAGGAAGCATTTTGCTCTGGTGGAGATCAAAAAGTCCGTGGCAATGCTGGGTATACGGATTTAGGGGGTACAGAGCGTTTAAATGTACTAGATTTGCAGAAAGAGATCCGTGGATTACCAAAACCGGTCATTGCTATGGTATCAGGTTTTGCTATTGGTGGAGGACATGTTTTACATCTGATCTGCGATTTGACAATCGCAGCAGACCATTCCGTTTTTGGACAAGTGGGACCTAAAGTAGGCTCTTTTGATGGAGGATTTGGTTCTAGTTATTTAGCTCGGATTGTAGGACAAAAAAAAGCTAAAGAACTCTGGTTTTTATGTAAAAAGTACACTGCAAAAGAAGCATTAGAAATGGGATTGATTAATTGTATGGTTCCTTACGAGGAGCTAGAAAAAACCACTCTGCAGTGGTGTTATGAAATTCTCCAACATTCTCCTTTAGCTCTTCGTTGTATAAAATCTGCTTTTAATGCTGATTGTGATGGGCAAGCAGGATTGCAGGAATTAGCAGGAAATGCCACCTTGCTCTATTACATGACGGAAGAAGCCCAAGAAGGGCGTAACGCTTTTCTACAAAAGCGCCAACCTAGTTTTTCACAGTTTCCTAAACGTCCTTAGAACATTATGCACACGATTCAAATTTGGACATTAGCGGTTCGGCCTAACACTTTAATTGCTAGTATAAGCCCTGTTTTGATCGCAACAACGATGGCTATTAAAATTGGCAATTTTGATTGGCTGATTTTTCTTTGCACTATGTGCACTGCTTTAGGAATTCAAGTTACAACCAATTTAGCAAATGACTACTTTGATTACCTTAAAGGAGCTGATACTTATCAGCGCAAAGGATTCATGCGTGTTACTCAAGCAAAGCTCGTATCACATAAGGCTATGCGTCAAGCAATAATAATAAGCATGTTATTAACTCTTTTAAGCGGTATTTATTTAATGATCATTGGAAAAGCTCTTATTGCTTGTTTGCTAATTATTTCTTTATGTTTATCTATTTTATACACAGCAGGACCTTACCCTTTAGCCTATCTTGGGCTCGGTGAGCTTTTGGCGTTTATTTTTTTTGGTCCAATTGCGGTTAGCGGGGCGTATTATTTGCAAATAGGATCTCTACCCTTAGAAGCATTACTAGCTGGTATTGCTCCAGGAGCAATTTCTACTGCAATCTTGATAGTAAATAATGTAAGAGATATCAACGAAGATCGATTAGTCAACAAAAAAACTTTAGCTGCTCGTTTTGGTAAATCATTTGGTAAGTGGGAATATCTTTTTTGTTTATTAACAGCTTTTGGATCTTTATTTTTTTTCTATAATTCTCACCCGTTCGCTCTCTGTACGCTTTTATGCCTTCTACCAGCAGGCATGCTAGTAAAGACAATGTTCACACATAAAAGTCCTATGGAACTGAATCTTTTGTTGATAAAAACTGGTCAATTACTATGCTTATTCACAGCTCTTCTTTGCATAGGTTGGATGTTATAAGTTGGCGTATTTTTTGCTTTCAACTTACAAAAAAAGATAAATCCATTCGCCTAAGCCATCTTGTTTGTTTCAAAGATAGTAACCATCAAGAAGCATGGGCTGAGATTTCTCCTTTATCAGGTCGTAGTAAAGAGACAATAGATGAAGCTCTTTTACAATTAATGAACGTATTAAAAGGAAAAAAAACCTCTCATCTTTACCCCTCTGTTTCTTTTGCACTGGCAACAGCTCTTAAGCAATTCAGTTTCCCTACTATTCCTCTATGTGCTCTCTTATCGGGTTCTAAGCAAGAGATGATGCAGCAGGCACTATTGGCTGCAGACAAAGGATTTTCTTCTGTTAAAGTTAAGATTTCGCAACTTTCTTTAGAAGACGCCTTTGCTGTCCTTGATAACTTGCGCAAAACATTTTCTCTAAGAGTAGATGTAAACCAGCGCTTTAGTTTTCAAGAAGCTATGTATTTTTTTAGGCAATTTCCTCCCTTAGCATTTGATTTTATTGAAGAGCCTACTTGGGAAACCTCTCGATTAACTGATTTTTCTCATCCTTTTGGGTTAGATGAAACTTTAGAGAAAAACCCTGATTTTACTTTTGATAATCTATCCAACTGCAAGGCAGTCGTCGTAAAACCCATGATTCAAGGATTTTTCACCACCAAAAAACTCATGAAATGCTTAAAGAAAAAAAGAATAAAATTAATTTTTAGCAGCTCTTATGAGAGCGGTTTAGGATTAATGCAAATTGCTCGCTTAGCAACACAAACAAAGCTCTATCCTCTTGGTTTGGATACACAATCCTTATTTACTGAAGACATATTAACTCCCTTTCCCATTTTTTCTTCCCCTATCTGCTCTTGCCCTTTCCCTGTGCAGATACAAACACATCTATTACAAGAGATCTATTGTGGCTAAGATGCTCTGCCCTGTTGCTCTACAAGCAAAAGAGAACCCAATAGCTTTAGCTATTGAAACGACTTGGGACAGTTTATCTTATCAAGAATTAGATAAGCTTTTATCTTGTCTGGTAAACCACCTACTCTCTTTGGGAATCAGCAAAGGAGCAAGAATTGCTTTTGTTGCACCCACTACTCTCAAAACGGTTATTTTATTATTGGCTCTTTTGCGCATGGGTGCAATTGCCTGTCCAATAAATCCTAAATTTCCTCAAGCACAGATTGAGGGCCTAATCCAAAGATTTAAACCCTCTCATTTTATCAATCTAGATAGCCTTGTCTTTTATTCTAGTTCCTGCCTGATAGATCCTATAATTGATACAGATCAATTATTCACCTTTTTAGTAACTTCTGGATCTTCAGGTAAAAGTAAGATTGCTTGTCACACTTTTAAAAACTATCTAACCAGTGCTTTAGCCACACACTTAACACTTCAGCTATCTCAAAGTTCACGCTGGCTGCTATCACTGCCTTTATATCATGTTAGTGGTTTATCCATTTTAACACGCTGCATGACAATAGGAGCATGTATCGTACTAACAAACTCCAAATCCATCTGGGAAGAGATTATTCCTCGTAGAATTACCCATCTATCTTGTGTTCCGACCCAGCTATTTCGCTTAAAAGATCAAAAATGCAACCTCTCTCTTTTAAGCAAGCAGTTGCACTGTATCTTAGTTGGAGGAGCACATATGAGTCTTTCTTTACTCCACTCTGTAAAAGAGCTCCCTATTTTTTTTACCTATGGTATGACAGAAACAACTTCCATAACTACATTAGCAACAAAAGAAGAATCAAAGAGTGTAAAGATGGGCCGTCCAATAAGCTGTTGCGAAATCAAAATGACAACTGATTCTGAGATCCTAGTTAAAGGCAAAAACCTATTTCAAGGTTACTGGGATGGTTTCCAAATAAAACCACCTTCTTTGTGGTTTGCTACAAAAGATTTAGGTAAAATTTGTTTAGATAATCATCTTCATATAATAGGAAGAAAGGATCGTTTATTTATCTCAGGAGGAGAAAACATACAACCAGAAGAAATTGAACGGGCTCTTTGTTCTATTAAAGGAATTATTTCTGCTACAGTGCTACCTAAGCCAGATGAAGAATTTGGAAATCGTCCCATTGCCTTTATTGAGGATACTCAGCAAAGATCTTTTGCCCAAGTTTTTTTTGAATTACGCAAAATCCTTCCTTCTTTTAAATGTCCTGTAAGTCTCTGGCCTTATCCTAAACATCTAAAAAGCACCTCTGTAAAAACCTCTATTCCTCTTTTAAAGCAGCATTTAAGAAATCTTTTTCCCAAAGATGTCTTTCAAAACACTCTCTTAGCTTCAAAGGAAGAGGTGTAGCCTTTTTTGTAATGGAGTCTACACATACATGTACGATAACAACTCTACCTACTTCTTCCTGAGTTTTAAGATTAAATAAAAAATAAGATACGCTGAAAGAGGTATTTCCCAATTTCTTAATACCTAATATAATTTTTAATAGATCTCTTAATTGTAAAGGTTTTTTGTAATCAGCTTCTGCATGAACAATGGGCATTTCCATCTGGTTTAAAAAATGATCCTCATCTCTATTGATAAAGGTCAAAAATTCTTCAAAGGTCTCTAGAACAAGATTGAATTGCTCAGAAAAAAATAAATGCCCTGTCGCGTCTGTATTCCTCATACGGATTTGTGTTTGATACTCAAACATATTTTCTCATTAGTAAAAATTTGAATGCATTTTTTCATAAAAAGTTTTAAGATATCGATATAAACTAAAAAATTTTTTTAAGACTAATTTTTTTTTAGCTAAAAGCCTCATTATTAGCGATCAAATACAAATAAAAGCCCTTAAAAACCAATTAAAATTAGGTTATAGGATTGTCTAAAAAAAAAGCTATTTTTATAATTGCTATCACTTCCAAAAGAAGATATCTTAGTTAAGTAGATTTAAAAAGAGTAAAATATAAAATGAATCCACGCAATTTACAATCTTCCATCTTATTAAGCCAAAATCAATTACAATCAGAGCAAAGCGTTGCTACATCCCTACAAGCAAAGGGTGAACTTGCTCTACTTAACAAATATTTTGATAAAGGCTTAAGTTACTTTAATAAAGCTCTTTCCCTTGAACCTACTAATTTTAAACTATATTTTTCTCAAGGATTGTCCCTTTTCCAATTTGCTCAGGAAAAAGAACAAGAAAAACCACTCCTTTTAGCAAATAAACGTCTAAAAACAGCAGCTCAGCTTAGCCCAAATCATTTAGATACCTGGCAAGCTTGGAGCAGTGTACTCTGCACTCTAGGATTTACCTATAAAAACTTAAAATACTTTTTAGAAGCCCATGAGAAAATAACTCAAGCCATTGATCTTTGCCCTTTACAAAAGATAGATACTCTTGCTGACTTATATGCCGATTTAGGGTCTATTTTTTTACATATAGCTAGCCATTCCCAAGAACCAAATGATTTATATCATGCTATACAGGCCTTTGAAAAAGCAGCACATTTAAATAAAACATTACCTACTGATGTCTGGAAAGATTTTGGTCTAGCTTGCTATAAATTTGCAAACTTCGTAAATGAAGATCGTTTTTATTTCAAAGCAAATCAATGTTTCAAAAATGCTCTTTCTTTAGAGCCAGACTCTGCTTCTTTATGGCATTTATTAGCTCAAACCTTTTGTCAATTATACACGCAAACACATGATGAAGACCATTTCATCAAAGCAGATGAATATTTTGCTGCTGCTTCTCAAAGATCGCCAAAGTCCTTAGACATTTGGTTAAACTGGTCCTTGTTTCTATGTGAAACAGGTAAAAATCTTCCCGATGTTAAGAAATTGCGTCTATGTATTGAAAAATGTCATGAAGCACTTAACGTTGACCCAGATCATTTTTTAATCCAAGCAATCTGTGCTGAAGCTCTTAGTTTACTAGGAATGAATTTAGAACGCCTTGATCTCATTCACGAAGCTAATGAAAAAATGAGCCAGGTCATTGAACAAAAAGAAGATAGCCCCGATATTTGGCATTGTTACGGATCTTGTCTGCAATGTCTAGGCGCTTACTTTAAAGATATCGATTTTTATTACCAAGCAATTGAGAAATTCCAAATAGGGCTATCTATTGATCGTACATATCATCGTAACTGGCATGCAATTGCAAAAATTTATACAGCAATTGGAGAGCTAGAACAAGACGCCGATATTCTTCACTCTTCTTTTAAATTTTATAAAAAAGCTCTCTATTTGAAAAAATCTAATTTTTACTTATTTGACTACGCAGTTGCTTTAGCTAAACTTGGAGAAATGAAACATGAAAAATGCTATTTAGAAAAATCTATCGATTTATTTGAAAAAGCATTAATCATACAAAAAAATGCCATCTTTTTATACCCAGAATGGCTATTTCACTATGCGCGTGCACTAGACACTCTTGGAGATTTTTTTGAGGAAGAAAGCTATTATTTAAGATCTATCGAGATTTTTTCACAAATTTTAATGATCGATCCTAACTTATACGATGTACACCACCACTTAGCATTAGCACTTTCACACCTAGGAGAGCTTACTTCTAGTCGAGAATATCTTTATCGTGCTATCCATCATTATAGACTTGCCGTTAAGCAAGAAAATGAAAATGACACCGTGCTTTTAAATTTTGCTTTAACGTTAATCAATTTAAGCCAACATTTATATGACTCTGCTGAAATTGAACAACTCTACCGCGACGCAGAACAAAAGCTATTTACCGCAAGCCGTTTAGGCAACACTCAATCCTACTACCACCTCGCCTGTCTGTATTCCCTTTCCAATCAGATTGGACTTAGTATGCACTTTCTAGAAAAAGCGGTTAAAGCAGACTCTCTGCCTTCTATAGAAGAAATGCTCCAAGATGACTGGCTTGACAATATACGCACAACGCAGGATTTTCACGAATTTTTATCCCGTCTAGAAAATAGCCGTAATCTAGAAGAGTATTAAAGATACAAGACTTATTACAATTCTTTAATGTTTATCTCTTCTGAGCTCTATCAGACTTGCTCCTAGTTAACTAATCACACAGTTTTATGTGAATTGCATGAGTAATGACATTGGTTTTAATTTTTTTCTTGCTAATTCTATAAGTTTCTCTTCATAAATAGTAACAATTTTAGGGCCTGTAGTAGCTTTGTTTATCTTCTTTAGATCTTCTTTAGAAAGATTGCATCCTACCAGGTCAATTATGCATCTAGAAGGAAGGTTCCATACCTTCATCGGAAGGCTCAAGGAAAAATAGTTATAGCTAGCATCTAGTTGTAATAATGTTTGCAAGTCACCGAGAAGATCAGGCAGCATTGTAAAATTGTTATGACTAAGATTCAAATATTTCAATGTTGTCAAACAGGCAAAAGACTCCGGTAAGCCCGTAAGTTGATTGTGGCTAAGGTTCAATCTTGTCAATGCTTGTAGATTGCCAAAAGATTCAGGTAGAATTATAAGATTGTTGTAGCTTATGTCTAGCCGCGCTAGTTTACTCTTAAAAGGCTCAAAATGAAAAATGTCAGGCAAGGAAGTTAAATATAAGTCAGACAATAACAATTTATCTGTTTCTTGATTGTTATTGAAAAACTCAAAAATCCTTTGCTTCGCCTCTTCCAAACTTTCAACTGCATCTGTAGGACCATCTTTTACCCATTGATCTATAATTTTTTTTAATTCATTTCCATCTAAATTTTTTTTTGAGATTGATTCCTCTGATCCAATTCTGAGCATATGAAGGTCTTGATTAATTGAATGAATTGACATAACTTTCCCTGTGTTCTTGGATTAGTAAAAATTCATTTTAAATATACTCTATATTATTTTTAATAACCAACTAAAATCAAAGGAAATATTTTATATATATTTCATTAAGAAGATTGAAAACTCTGCTTTGCGTGCTCCATCAAGATGATAGCTTGTTTAACTCAAGGCTTTCAGCTCAAAAATCATCAACTTTATCAAAAAGCATTCTCAGCAGCTATTTTTCTATTATACCGTTTAAGTTTTGTGTATAAAAATTCCAAATTAACTATAGGAAAATTCAATTTAGTATAATATTTTTTCTTGGCTAAAGAAATGCAATCTTAGTTTATCTTTAGTTTAAATCTTTTTCTGTGTTAGGATTCTTTTCAGGCCAACTCTAACTGGTTAGTAAACACTCACTCCTATGCAAATTAAGGTTATTGCTTCATGAATAAACGTTCTTTTCTTTTTGTATTGATTTTAACAGTAGGATTTTTTTTCCTTAATCAATGGCTTTTCCCACCTAAAAAACCTTCAATTACCACTGAGACTCAAAAATTTCATGTAGAACCAGTAATTGAAACAAAACCAATTACAACCGATACTTTTAACCAACAACAGCAACAATTCTTTGTCCTAGAAAATGCTTACCAACAGTTGGTTTTTTCTAATATAGGTGGAGCTATTTCTGAGATTAATCTTGCTCTGTACAGTAAAAAAGATTCTCAAACACCCGTGCGTCCTATTGCTTTTGATCGGATCATTGAAAAAAACTTTCCGCAAAATAGTCATTTTCCTAACTTTCCTTATTTTACTAGTGATAAGAAAGCTGGAGAAAAAACCAACAAGCCAACTGTAGGTGGATACTACCCTTTATTAAGACGTACTCTATTCAATGCACAAGATATCCCTGTTTCTTTTGTGGAACCTAAATTTTACGCTTTGAATATTGTGTCTTCGGATATGAATTTAGCTACTCAGCCCTATCATTTAAAAAAATTAGAAAAAGATCTTATTGAGTTCGAACTCGTTCAACCCAATCGTAGAATCACAAAAGTGTTTTCCTTTTCTAAAGATCCAAGTTTATCTCCTTACTGCATTGAGGTAATGATTAAAATAGATGGAGATACACGTGGTTTATGGTTAACTACGGGAGTTCCAGAGGTAGAACTTATCTCAGGAAACGCTGCTCCTACGTTAAAATATCGAATGCTTAGAGGTTCTAAAAAAGCACAAATAGAACAGCTATCTCTACCTAAAAATGAAATAATGAACTCCATACCAGCGGATTGGATTTGTAATTCTAACGGATTTTTGGGATTGATTCTCGATCCTTTAATAGCAGAGGGAAGCTCATTTCGTGCGCAAATGATCCCTGGGATACAAATTCCTACTCGTCTTTCTTTAATTAATCCAGAATATCAACCTTATCCCCCTGAAAAATACCCAGGTTATGAAATGCAGATACCTCTGCATGAACAAATAAGCCATTTCCGCTTGTATGCAGGTCCTTTCGAAGATGACCTCTTAAATAAGGTTGATCAAACATATGCTAATCCCGCTAAAGGATATAACCCGGGTTATATTGGAGCTTTAAGTTTTCATGGATGGTTTACATTCATTTCAGAGCCTTTTGCTAAATTTCTATTTTTAGTCATGAAGTTTTTTTATCGAATAACCTCATCCTGGGGAATTTCGATCATTTTATTAACCCTTGTATTGCGTATTATGCTCTATCCGCTTAATGCTTGGTCTATTAATTCTTCTTTAAAGATGAGCCAAATAGCTCCTCAAGTAACCGCTATTCAAGAGAAATACAAAAAAGACCCCAAACGCGCTCAAATGGAAGTTATGAGCCTCTATCGAGAAAAAGGGGTTAACCCATTAATGGGTTGCTTTCCTTTGTTAATTCAATTGCCTTTTTTAATTGGAATGTTTGACTTATTAAAATCTACTTTTGAATTAAGAGGTGCAAGTTTCATTCCTGGATGGATTGATAACTTAACAGCACCAGATGTGCTTTTCAACTGGGGTTATCCCCTTCCTTTTTTTGGTTCCAGTTTCCACCTTCTACCTTTTTTATTAGGTTTTATCATGTGGGTACAACAACGTTTTACCTCTATGAATACAAAAGCCACTGCTGCTCTTACAGATCAACAGAAGCAACAAAAAATGATGGGTAATATCATGACTGTTGTTTTTACTGTAATGTTTTATCACTTCCCTTCAGGATTAAATCTTTACTGGTTATCTTCAATGGGACTTGGCATATTGCAGCAATGGTTTATGATGCGTAAAATGAAAAAGGTATAAAAGCTTTAGGCAGCAGTAGGCCAAAATTAAGCCTCCTGCTACTTTTATGATTTCACCTATTGTCACATGTGGTATCCATGCAAGCTTGGGAAGAATTTTTAAAAAAGCAAGAAGATCTATTAGGAAAACAAACAGTAAATCAATGGTTACGATCGCTTAAAATCCTACATTTTGATGCAACTAATCTCTATCTAGAAGCAGCTGATGCATTTCATATGTTGTGGTTTGAAGAACATATGCGCCCCTTGATTAGAACACACTTACTGAATAACAACTCACGAACAATTAAAGTTCATCTTTATGTTCCAGATAATGCTGTAAATAAAAAAAAAGAGAAAACTCAGCAACCTACTGCGTTTTCTCCTATTGCAGATAAATTAGACCCTATAGCTACTCTAGCAAATTTTATTTCAGCTAAATCCAATGAAATAGTTATGCGTCTATGTTATGAACTAACAGGAGTAGATCCTATTTCTTTACAATTTACCTCTACTCCTAATTTAGCCGCCTGCAATCCGATTTTTCTTTGGGGAAAGGCAGGCACAGGTAAAACCCATTTGTTAATGGCTTTAACCCATCTTTTTTGCCAAAGAGGATTTAAAGCCTTATTTGTCCGCGCTGAAACATTTACCGAACATGTCATTTCTGCTATTCGCTCTTCAGAAATGCAAAAATTTAGAGAAATCTATCGCCATCTGGATGCATTATTAATAGACGATATTCATCTTTTTATGCGTAAAGATGCAACACAGGAAGAGCTTTTTCACCTCTTTAATACTCTGCACTTATCGAATAAACAAATTGTTCTAAGTTCTAATACCCCTCCTTCTCAGCTAGAAGAAATTGAGCCACGGCTTATTTCAAGGTTTGAGTGGGGTATTGTATTACAATTAAGCGAGCTTACAGAAATAGAACGTAAGAAGTTACTTGCTCATTGTTGTAAAATAAGAAATTTTCCTTTAGCAGAAAGAGTATGCTCCTTCCTAGTTCAGACGTTTTCCAATAATCATTCTTTATTACGTGCCTTTGAGGCTTTGTTATTGCGCATATATTTAAAGGATAAAAATTTTAAGCCAGATAAATTGCAGCTAGGACAAGCAGAAACCATTCTTTCTGACCTCATTGAATTTGAACAAAAAAAAACCTTGAATAAAGACACTATTCTATTGGCAGTAGCTTCTTACTTTGATATAACCTCTACAGAGATTATAGGAAAATCGCAAAGCCAACGGCATACCTTTCCAAGGCAAATTTCTATATACTTATGTAGAACCATTCTTAAATTATCTTTTACACAAATTGGAAAGATATTTTCCCGCGACCATTCAACAGCAGTCACAGCAGTAAAACAAATTAAAACAAAATTGGAAAATAAAGATAAAGAATTACAAGATGCCTTAAAGCAAATTGAAGCCATTGCAATGGCTTCTTTAGATAAAGAAGTCACTATTCCGGACGTTTTAACAAACGATCGGAATAGTGACCACTAATTTATTAAATCTTAATAAACCTTTCTCCGGGTTTTCCCCCTAAAGGGTTTGCTGGAGGTGGAAGATCTTTTTTTGTATCTCGACCCTCGCAAATATCTTTTGCACGGGTTCTCCACTTCTCTACAGACTCAACAAATAAAGGGGCATAACGGCATAATGCAGATGCATCAGCCCCTATACCCATTTCTATAACAGCATGCATTAAAATTAATTCTTCAGGAACAGCAACTCCTACACCTCCTCCTGCCATTTGACCTCCTAACATCGCCCCTTCAAGAAGAGCTTCGTATAAGTTTGATCGAATTGCGGGATCCTTAGGTAGACCATCTAAGATCGGTGAGTATAAATACAAACGATCAGAATTTGGCTCGTATGTAAGATGGAGAGAAAAGGTATTATCAATCCCTAGTATACATGTGTGATTTTCATCAAATGCCAACTCTAGATTGAGTTCTTTCCCGAATTCCTTTAAATTTGCCTTGGCATTTTCCAATGACATTGAATCGTCCTCCTACAGTTCTCTAATGTTCATCCTTAATTATAAATCGCCTTTGCTTTTAAAACGAGCACAACCTTAAAAAATAATACTACTATTTTGGGAAAAATGACAGCACAAGATCTATAGCTTTAATTTATTGACAATAGATCTTTTACGTCAAGAGCTGTCTGTTTATAAAAAATCACTTAATCCTTGCAAATTCCCTTAAAAAGGGCAATTAAAAAATTAAATTAACGAATTGATTTGAAAGTTTTTTTAAGCTAATCTACAAATTTAAGTGAGATTATAAGATGAAAGACCTTGTACTCGAAAAAGGCTCTGCCTATCCTCTAGGTGCAAATCGATGCATAGAAGGGATAAATTTCTCTCTTTTTTCATCAACAGCTACTCAAGTCATTTTACACATATTTTCTTCAAACGCATCCGATTCCACTTATCAAGTTATATTTGATCCTCAAAAAAATAAAACCGGATCTATTTGGCATGTACTTATTAAAAACCTATCAGAAGATATAGAATGGGAATACGGTTATCAATTAGATGGGGATAATCAAGACCCAAAAAACCACTTTTGCCCTAATATAATTTTATTGGATCCTTATAGTAGATATTTAAACACAAATAATCAATGGGGGGTAAAACAAAAACCTTTAAGAGGCAAACTCTATCCCTCTTCTTCTTTTAATTGGGAGCAAGACACTCCTCCTAAAATTCCCATGGAACAATTGATCATTTATGAAATGCATGTTCGCTCTTTTACAAGAGACCCTTCAAGCTCCAGTAAAGCACCCGGTACTTTCTCAGCCATCAAAGAGAAAATCAAACATCTCAAAGAATTGGGAATCAATGCTGTTGAACTAATGCCTATCTTTGAATTTGATGAATGTGAATTACATCGAAATCAACCTGTAGCAGAAAAACCTCTTTATAATGTTTGGGGTTATTCTACATGTAGTTTTTTCTCTCTCATGAACCGTTATAGCAAAGAAGCAAGCCAATCTTCCAATGAATTTAAGGATCTTGTAAAAGCGCTTCACAAGGAAGGAATCGAAGTGATCTTAGATGTGGTATATAACCATACAGCAGAAGGAGGGACAAGAGATCCTTGTTTTTCTTTTGCAGGAATCGATAATAATACCTATTACATGCTAACGCCAAACGCTGAATATTTAAATTTTTCAGGCACGGGTAACACATTTAATGTAAACAATCCTGTTGTCATAGAGTTTATCATTGATTCATTGCGTTATTTTGTAACAGAAATGCATGTCGACGGTTTTAGATTTGATTTAGCCTCTTGTTTTAACCGAGATGAAGAAGGGTCTCTTCTTACAGATCCTTTATCTATTCGCGCTATTACAAAAGACCCTATTCTCTCACATGTAAAGCTAATTGCAGAACCTTGGGATGCAGGCGGGTTATACCAAGTAGGAGCCTTTCCTAGTAGTTGGGCTGAATGGAATGGAAAGTATCGCGATGTCGTTAGACGCTTTATTAAAGGAAGTGATGACGTAGCTGGGGAGTTTGCTAATGCCATCTGTGGATCAGAAGATTTATATGGAAACTCTAAAAACCCTTATTGTAGTATCAATTTTATCACTTCGCATGATGGTTTTACCTTGCATGATTTGGTTAGCTATCAAGAAAAACATAATTTAGATAATAAGGAAGAAAACCGTGATGGGAATTCTAACAATGATAGTTGGAACTGTGGTGTAGAAGGAACAACCGATAAGCCAGAAATTCTTTTCTTGCGTCTAAAGCAAATGCGTAATTTAATTACAGCTCTTCTTGTCTCTCTTGGTACCCCTATGCTTCTAATGGGTGATGAATACGCTCATACTCGTTTTGGCAATAATAATGCTTATTGCCAAGATAATAAATTAAACTGGTTCTTATGGGATAAGTTGATAGAAAATCAAGAATTCTATCGTTTTTATAAACTTATGATCGCTTTTCGTAAAACTCATGCTCCTCTTTTACAACGCAGCTCTTTTTTAACTTCAGATGACATGCAGTGGCATGGTCATCAACCTCTACAACCCAACTGGGGTTCAGAAAGTCGTTTTATTGCTTATACACTAAAAAGTAAAAATAGCGAAGATCTCTACATCGCTTTTAATGCACATTTTGAACCCGCTTCCATCGTGCTGCCTTTGCCTCCTCAAAGCAAAAATTGGCATCGTATCGTTGATACTTCACTGATCTCCCCTAAAGAGTTTTCCGAGCATCCGGAACAAGCCTTTTCACCTTATACAATGAGTCCTTATTCTACTTTTATAGCTAAAAGTCTTTAATAAAAACAGTTTCTAAATAATTAATTTACATTTTATTAAAAATATCACAGTTGATTAAAAGGTTCTTAAAATGCTATTAGAAGTAGTTTAAGCTGCTTTATTGCTTAAATGAAATTGCAGACAACAGAAGGATCTTTTTAAAATTTGAGAAACACGAAAGAATAATAATTTAAAAAAAGTAATACCCTCGTGTTGTAACAATTTTTGAGAAAATTCTGTATGCTTTCTGGTAACAGTTTATCTTAAGAGATAAGCTGTTACCTAGAAACATAAACTAAATGAGCTCTGCAGCAACACTATCGTAGAATAACATTCCTTTGTCTGTTAAAAATAGATGGTCTTTATCACGAGATAACCATTTTTCTTTTACTATCAATCTTTCACAAATCTCTAAAAAATCACTGGGTAAAGATCCGTGCATTTGTTCAAAAGTAGCTATATTTACCCCTTTACAAAGACGTAGTTGAATCACAAAAAGCTCATAGAGATTGTGAGGAAAAGCTAACTGCTCAGAAAAACCAATCGGATCTTGCTGAGTTTCAAGCAAATTACAATATTGATTAAAATGAGAAAGGTTTGAAAACCGTCTTTTTTCCCAATAGCTAAAAGCAGAAGGTCCATAACCCAAAAAAGGGCGCCCAAGCCAATAACCAATATTATGCAGAGAATAAGCCTTTGATTTTGCAAAAGCAGAGATTTCATAGCGCTCAAAACCTATTTCTTTTAAACTCTCTACAGCTTCTTGCAACATAGGAAGACATTCTTCTGGAGAAGGAACTAATTTTTGTAGTTGTTGTTTTTTTTGATAAAAAACCGTCTGTTGCTCAAAGGTAAGATTATAAAGAGATAGATGTTTGATAGGCAAATCACGTAATTGGTTTAAAGTTTTCCTCCAAGAAGACGGTGTCTGATTAGGTAGCTCAAACATCAAATCAATCGAGAGATTATCAAAACCCGCTAGATAGGCTGCTTGAATTGCGACAATTGATTGCTTTGCTGTATGGCCTCTACCTAAGGAGATCAATTCATTGTCATTAAAAGACTGCACTCCAAAACTGATTCGGTTAAATGATAAATCCTTGAGTGCTAGCAAAAGTTCCTGATTTATATCCTCTGGATTCGCTTCAATGGTCATTTCACAGTCAGCAGTTACTTTACTAGATAAAATAATCGTGACCATTCTCCTTAAATAAGTTAAAGATAGTCGAGTAGGCGTACCTCCTCCAAAATAAATAGAAACAATCTGTTTATCTTTTAGAAAAGGGCTTTTTAGCTGCCATTCTTGCAAGAAAGCAGCTAAAAATTTCTTTTGAAAAGATTCTTTATCTGAAATAACAAAAAAATGACAATAAGGACACTTCTTAGAGCAAAAAGGAATATGTATATAAAGACTAACCTGATTACCAGTCATTAGCATCGGGATCTTCAAAAACTCCTCTTTTCCAACGATTACGGTCAGAAAACGGATCTTCTTCTTCTGCTCCAGCGTCATCGCCATATTCATCCGCACTACTAGCATCTTCTCCAGATGCGGTAGTATCAAGATCAAAAGGCTCTGTTTCCATATCAAAACCCGTTTCAGTAAATCCTTCTTCTCCAATATCTACATCAGGCAAGCTATGGGGTTCATGCACATTTTGACGTCCAGTTTGACGCTTTGGCAGAGTAAATTCTTCCATTTCTCCACTTTCTTTAAGAAAGCGTAGTCTTTGTTTTTCCTCTTCAACCTTATCCTGAAGCATTTTAATTTCTTCTTTGTGCTTGCCTAAATCTTTTTTAGGAACTAAACCCAGCTTTAACCAATGCTCTAAATCGTGAAGTTCCGTTTCCAGTTTTTTTAATCGCTCACTTTTAATATTCATGCTCTTTCCTCATTATGGCCGGGAATCATACCTATTTCACTCTATCCGGTTATAGAGTGACTATTTACTTTAGCTCTTTTTTTAATGCAACGATCTTACAAGAACATTTGCAAAAATTTTAAAAACACCAGCTAAAACACAAAGATTTAATATATGGAAATAGAGAAAACTCATTTCTTGGAAAAATCCAATCTCTTAAGCCGGCCATAGTATGAAAGATTTAGAGAATTAAATGCAATCCTTATTAACAAATTTTGTTTATTAAAAGCATAAAAGTAGCTCAAAAAGCTCCAAATACTAAAGTGTAATAAATCGCAGTTTAAGCATCGGTAATAGTGAAGAACCTATTGTTGCAGAAAATAAAGCTCCATCTAAACCAAGATTGCCTTCTTGTGATTCTCCATTAAAAAAGATCTCTTCCAAATTATCTTCTTTAGGAAAATGCCTACAAAGACCTCCAGCGCATTTTCCCTTAAAAAGACACTACCCTATAGGTATTTTTCTTAAAATGTGGCTTAGATCTTCCTTCAAAGGAGCCTACTTTAAAACGTCTTGAAACTACCGAAACAACTCTAAGAGACATCTCAAGCAACCTCCTCTTAGAGGGTGTTCCGGTAAGTTTACGCTCAAAGATTTAAGAAAGTTGGTGTACAGGCGTATCATATGTACCCTTTTCATTTTTCATCCCAAAAAAAACAACATATATAATTATCTGATCTTCAGTATTTAAAGAATAAATTAAAATAAATTTAATATTAATTAATACTTATTTAACAATAGGAAAGTAATAATGAGTATTCGTTTAACCCATAATCCTTTTATTAATATTCATGAACAGGGCTTTTCAACTTTTGAAAAAGTTAGATCATTTAGTGAAAGTTATATGGTTTCTTATCTATCAAAAGCACTTGTAGCATCGGTTACCCTTTCTTATCTTGGCTTTTCATTTAGCACATCATTCCCTATATGCCTTACTTTAATAGTCTTTACAAAAGCTTTATGAGCTTTGCATTAGATAGTGTAAAAGAAGCTACACATGCACACTTGCCCAAAAAAGCAAGGCGCTCCTTACAAGAGTTGCTCGATTAATTAGCAATATTTTTGAAGCAATTACTGATAATAAGGTTTTTAGTAAAAAACAATCTCTCCCTTTGTTCTTCAATCTTGCGTAGATCTTGAAAAAAGTACAGATCTTGCCAAAATTAAAACTCCTCAAACCCAAGAAGATACCCAAACAGTTACACTTGCCTTTTCACAAAAAGAAATCTCTGAAATAGAAAAAAAAGTTAAAAAATCAGAAATTCTTTCTAAATTTGATCAACTTTGTGCTTTTTCTGGATCTGTCAAAGCTTCCAATTACCCATCCTTTCAACAATTTCAAAATCAATGTAAACCACTTCAACCAGCTACATTTCCTGTTGGCACAATACCTAAAATTACTCTACCTAAGCTAGAAAGAAGCCATGAAACTCAAAGATTGATAATGGCTCCTTCACCTATCTCAACACTGAATTTATCCTCAATAAGACTTGGAATGAAGATTCTTCACTTAACTAAGTTTATAAAATAAATATTTTTATATTATTTTAAATCTAAAAAAGTCTTTTAAATATTATAATTATTTTTATAAAATTCCCTTACAATCTAATAAAAAAATTGCTATTAGTTGAATTAAATTACTGATTTGCTATGAATAAGCTTATAAACTGTTTTGGTTTTCTCAGGATTTTATATGGATTTTTCTTTTCTTTCTATTCCTAACTTATGCTTTATAGATAATCTTTATCAAAAATTCATAGAAGATCCCTCTCAAACGGAACCTTCCTGGTGTGCTTTCTTTCAAGGCATGCATCTAGGACAATCTACTACAGGGTTAGACCAAAAACAAAGGATTGAGTATCTCATAGACTCTTATCGTAAATATGGCTATTTATTGGCTTGTTTTAATCCTCTTCAACCCCCTCCTGGATCTATTTATGAATTAGATCTCAAGACACTTGGATTTACGACAAATGAACTAAATGAATCCTTTCCTACTTGCAATCTTTTAAAAGAAGAGCAAGCCCCTTTAAAAAAGATTATTGATTTTCTTCAGAAAATCTATTGTTCTAAGATCGGTATAGAATATATGGATCTTAGAAATCATGAATTAGAAGCATGGATCCAAAATAAATTTGAGTCTTTATTTCATTTAAATAAACAGCAAAAGATGCTTATCTTAAAAGACTTAAATAAAGCAGAGCTATTTGAATCTTTTCTGAATACAAAATATGTAGGGCAAAAGCGTTTTTCTTTAGAAGGAGCAGAAACCCTGATCCCCATGCTATCTTTTTTAATAGAACAAGCGTCTTTAAGCGACGTGGAAGAAATAGTCTTGGGTATGGCGCATAGAGGTAGACTCAATGTGCTAGCTAACATCATTCACAAAGACTATTCCTCTATTTTTAGAGAGTTTGACGAAAATTATATCAATGAGGAATTTGAAGGTTCTGGGGATGTAAAATATCATCAAGGTGCACAAGGAGTCTTTATAACTTCTTTGGGGAAAAATATCTTAATTACCCTTGCGGCAAATCCCAGTCATCTTGAATCAGTAGATCCTGTAGTAGAAGGAATAAGCTACGCTAAAGCAGTGATTAGTAAAAAAGATGTGCTCCCTGTGCTTATTCACGGAGACTCTTCTTTTAGTGGGCAGGGCGTAGTTTATGAAACCATGCAACTTTGTAAATTAAAGGGCTATCAAACAAAAGGCACCATTCATATTATTATCAATAATCAAATCGGTTTTACTACAAATCCCGAAGAAGCGCGCTCTACCCCTTATTGCTCAGATCTTGCAAAAACATTTAATTGCCCTGTTTTTCATGTAAATGCAGAAGACCCTGAAGGATGTATACAGGCTATTATTCTTAGCATGGAAATACGAGCCAGATTTGGATACGATGTGTTTATCGATCTTAATTGTTACCGTAAATACGGTCATAATGAAAGCGATGAACCTCTTTTTTCACAACCACTTCTCTATGCTAAAATTAAGGAAAGAAAGTCTATTCGAACTGTATTTTCTCAGAACTTACTTCATGAAAATATCACTCAAGAAAAAGATATAAAGAACTTAGAAGAAAACTTTAGAAAACAGCTTCAAGAAGCTTTGCAAAAAATATCTTCTCCTATTGTTAGGAAAAAATCTCAGCGACTTATTTCTTTATCAGAGATGGACACTAAAGTCTCTTTAAAAATGTTAAGAGAGATTGGTAAAGGACTTTACACCTATCCAAAAGACTTAAATCTTCATCCTAAAATTAAACGACTTCTTCAAGAAAGAGAGAAAATTTTGCAAAGTGATCCTAAATTATCTTCTTTAGATTGGGGAGCAGCGGAACAACTCGCCTATGCAAGCCTACTATCTCAGAAGATCGCTTTGCGTTTTTCTGGTCAGGATGTTTGTCGAGGGACATTTTCTCATAGACATGCTGTGCTTATTGATCAACTCAATGAAAAACACTATTTTCCACTCAATCATATTACAGAGTCTCAAGCTGAATGCACATTTTTCAACTCCCCTTTATCAGAATACGCTGTTCTAGGATTTGAATTTGGATTTAGTTTAGTCTCTTCTATGAATTTAGTTATTTGGGAAGCACAATTTGGTGATTTTGCAAATGGTGCTCAGATTATTCTCGATCAGTATTTAGCTCCTTCAGAACAAAAATGGGGAATAGTATCTAATGTAGTTCTGATGCTTCCTCATGGCTATGAAGGACAAGGACCAGAACACTCCTCCGCCCGTATAGAGCGTTTTTTGCAACTAGCCGCTCAAGATAATTTAAGGATCGCTAATTGCTCTACCCCTGCACAGCTTTTCCATCTTCTACGAGCACAGGCTCTATGCCCTACAAAAAAGCCTTTGGTTCTTTTTACTCCTAAAGCTTTATTGCGCAATACTGCATGTAAATCCAGCTTAAATGATCTTGTAGAAGGGAGATTTCATGAAGTTCTAGAGGACCCCATACTAGAAAAAGACGTTAAGTTACTGTTGTTTTGTAGTGGAAAAATCTATTATGATCTCATTTTAGAAAGAGAAAAACAAAATCAACCATGTGCAATCATACGTTTAGAACAGCTATATCCTTTTCCCAAAAATATCGTCCAAAAAATTTTAGCTAAACACCCTAACGCTAGCTATCGATTCGTGCAGGAAGAGCCCAGTAACATGGGCGCTTGGGAATCTTTGCGTTTTGCATTTGATGAGTTGCTTGGAACAAAAAGCCCAATCGAGTATATCGGAAGACAAAGAAGTGCATCGCCTGCTGTAGGTTCGTATGCTGTACATAAACAACAATTGGAAGAGCTGCTTAAAAAAGCTTTTGCTTAAATTTAAGATAAGGTAATCCATGTCAAGTGAGATTAAAATCCCTAATATGGGTGAATCTGTTTCTGAAGCAATCATTGGTGACATCCTTAAATCATCTGGCAGTTTCGTTAAACAAGATGAAGAAATTTTAGAGTTAGAAACAGATAAGGTGAATCAAGTTTTATATGCTCCTGAAAGTGGAGAATTAACTTTACAAGTTAAGAAAGGAGATACGGTTAAGATAGGACAAGTAATTGGGACAATTAACCCTCAATCTGTGGAGAAAACGCCTAAACCTTCTAATAAAGAGCCCCTTAAATCGTCAGAGGCAGTTTCTCCTCCTTCTTCAAACGGAAAAGCCAAATTTACTACATCTGATTTCGTTTCTAACTTGCAACAACCAGCAGCTTTTACCGTGCCAACTCCTATTGCAGAAAAAGAAATAAACACCTCTCGTAAGAAAATGAGTTCTTTACGTAAAACCATTGCACAAAGGCTTGTAGAAGTTAAGAACACAACAGCTATGTTAACTACCTTTAACGAGGTAGATATGAGCAGTGTAATCTCTATCAGACAAAAAGAGCAGGAGGCTTTTCAAGAAAAACATGAGATTAAATTAGGTTTCATGTCTTTTTTTATTAAAGCCTGTGTTGCAGCTTTACAAGAGATTCCTGAAATTAACGCCTATATTGATAAGGAAGATATAGTTTTCGTTCAAAGCTATGATATTTGTGTTGCTGTTGCTACAGATCGTGGTCTAATGGTTCCTGTCATTAGATCTTGTGAACAGAATAGTTTTGGAGAAATTGAAAAACAACTGGGCGTATTTGCTCAAAAAGCACGAGACGGTTCCATTAGCGTAGATGATTTAAAAGGGGGCAGTTTTACCATTACCAATGGAGGTGTTTTTGGATCTCTCTTATCAACCCCTATTCTCAATCCTCCTCAAAGCGCCATTTTAGGAATGCACTCCATTGTTAAGCGCCCTGTCGTCGTCGATGATGAAATCGTTATCCGTCCTATGATGTATCTAGCACTTAGCTATGATCATCGTTTAATTGATGGCAAACAAGCCGTGCTTTTTTTAAAGCATATTAAGCAAACACTAGAAGAACCTTCCCGTTTACTTCTCGACTTATAAAAGGAATCTATGGATGTATTTGATCTAATTGTCATTGGAGCTGGGCCTGGTGGGTATGTAGCTGCAATAAGAGCAGCCCAGTTGGGATTAAAAACAGCATGTATTGATAAACGAAAAGAACCGGGAGGAACTTGCTTACATGTAGGCTGTATCCCTTCTAAGTCGCTTTTATCTTCCTCTGAATTAGCTTGGAAGATGAAAGAAACAAGTGCTGTAAATGGAATCACTTTTTCTCAATTATTGATTGATTTTACGCCAATGATGACTCGTAAAACACAAACTATCCAATCTTTTAGCCAAGGAATTACAAGTTTATTTAAAAAACACAAGATCAGCTTTTATGTAGGAAAAGCCAGCTTTCTAGATCCCACTGCAGTTTTAGTTAAAAATGCAAGAAAAACAGTGCAATTGCAAGCTCGGTTTATTCTTATTGCTACAGGCTCAGAACCCATTGAACTTCCTTTTTTACCCTTTGATGAAAAACAAATTCTTTCTTCTACAGGTGCACTCTCTCTTGAGGCAATTCCCAAAAACCTACTTATAATAGGTGCAGGTGTGATCGGAGTAGAATTAGGATCTGTCTACAATAGACTAGGAACCAAGGTGCAAATCATTGAATTCCTTGATCAAATTTGCACAGGATTTGATCACCAACTGAGCTTAGAACTTAAAAAATATTTAGAGAAACAAGGTATTACATTTCATCTTTCTTCTAAAGTCATGGATGCAAAAATTGCCCCTAGTCAGATTTCTTTACAAGTAGAGCAAACCCAAAACACACAATCTTTTTCAGCAGAAAAAGTTTTAGTTGCCATTGGAAGAAGACCTTATACTCAAGAACTTGGCCTTGAAAAGATCGGAGTAAAAATATCTCCAAAAGGATTCATTGAAACCGATGGAGTCTTCCGTAGCAATATCCCCAATATTTTTGCTATTGGAGATGTCACCGAAGGCCCTATGCTTGCACATAAAGCATCCGAAGAAGGCATTGCAGCTGTTGAAGTTATGGCAGGCCATAACTCTCAACTTAATTATATGGCTATCCCCAATGTTGTCTACACTTATCCAGAAATGGCATCGGTGGGATTAACAGAAGAAGAAGCTAAAAAATATCACCTTATACCAAAAAAAGGTAGCTTTCCCTTTAAGGTCAACTCAAGAGCAAAATGCACAGGAGAAATACAAGGGTTTGTAAAAATTGTTGCCGAGGAGAAAAGCGAAAAGATTATAGGAGTGCATATTATAGGAGCACATGCCTCTGAATTAATTGCAGAAGCAGCTATTGCTATACAAAAAAGTTTATGCATAAAAGACTTGATTAATACCCCCCATGCTCATCCTACTCTATCAGAGGCAATAAGAGAAGCTGCTTTAGACATAGAAAAAAGAGCGCTTCATAAATAAGTCAAGCGCTCATCTTAATATACATTAATAACTTTGTGACTTGCCACAACCACACGATGTTTTTGCATTGGGATTGCTGATTTTAAACCCAGCTCCGTTTAAACCTTCTGTATAATCGATTTCAGAGCCGATTAAACGATCTACAATGGTTTTTTTTACGTGAATTTGCACACCGTGAGATTCAAATATTTGATCATCTTCTTCCGCTGTTTGAGAATAATCTAAAACATACTCAAATCCATTACATCCCGCTGCACGATCCGCAAAACGTAATCCCCAATTATCCTTGCCTTCTTCTTGCAAAATCTGGCAAAATTTCTCAGCAGCACGCTTGGTAAGCGTAATTGTTGTGGGATCGATTTTTTCTGCTAAAATGCTATTTAATCTTTCGACTAACTGTTCAATTTGCTCTTCTACGAAACCATGACCTAGCATTCCACCTTCAAGAGTTTCCCATGTAGCAGCACCACATCCAACGCAATGTAAACCAATATTAGTCATTTCTTGAGCCAGCTTTTGACTTTTATGAGGAAAAGAAGATAGAATTTCTTCAATTGTCATTTCTTTTACAATCTTTTTTTCTTGAGACATACATACACTTTTTTTAATGTTTAATCTTTATAGAGCCACTTATTATCTTACACTGACAAGCTAAGCGCTCGCAACCTAATTCTCCTAAGAAATCTTGTTCTTCTTGAGTAAATTCCGATAAATTCTCCATACCTTCAGTTACCTCAATCACACAAGTTCCGCACACACCTTCAGTGCAAGCAAAAGGAACCCCTGCGTCCTCGCATGCTTCTTGAATAGATGAGCCATCTTCAAGAATTTTTTCCTCGTTTGTATTTTCGAAAAGTAATTTAGCCATTTTTTCTTTCCTTGTAAGATAAGAAAATATAGCATAGACACCAAGGGCTTGTAAAGAAATTAAGGGAAGAGAACTCTTCCCTTAAAATGAAATAAATAAAAAGGCTTAATTTAAAGAACTCTCGTCTGGATATTCTACTAAAAGCTCTTCCATAGCAAATTTTAAAGTGCTTATTCCTTCTAAAAATCCGCAACGTATAAGCATCTCATTAATTTGAGTATACTCTGTTTCAAGCTGATCAACCTGACTTTCTAATCTTGCCAATCGAGCTCTGAGTTGATGATCTGTCTTGTCCATTTTGTATTACCCCTTCCTTCTAAGGAAGATTAAATGTTTTTTAAATTTTTATATTTTATAGACAATTCAAACATTAACAAGAAATTAGACATCTGACTTTATTATACATAATAATAATAAAACGCACTATTAAAACATTTTCTTTATGCAATGTTAATAATTACATAAAAATTATTATTACATGCAAAAATCATCCATTTTAAATAATTAAAAAATAATTTAATGATTATTTTTTTTATCTGAGGAAGAGTTACTTCTTGAAAAGATTTGTTAATAAAATTTAAAATTCATACTGAAATAACATTGTATATTTTATATGACCTAAAGAGATGATTTTTGCATGAAATATTTTGCACTTTTTATACTTATCATTACAGCTACATTTTTCTTTTTCTGTAGAACTAAACCTATCAAAACAATAGGGACTCTTCGGTTAAATATGAAAGCAGATCCTAAGTCAATGGACCCGCGCAAAGGAGGAGATACATGTTCGATGCAAATGCACTCTCTATTTTTCGAAGGACTTGTAAAAATGTATCCAGATCAGTCGTTTAAACTTGCTCAAGCAAAGTCTTATAAGATATCAGACGATCGTCTTACTTATACCTTTATCTTGAAAGATACTGTTTGGTCCAATGGCACTCCTGTCACTGCTTATGATTTTGAACAATCTTGGAAAGATATTCTTGACCCTCATTTTCCCTCTCTAAGATCACAAATGTTTTCTCCTATAAAAAATGCAGATGCCGCAAAAAAAGGACTTGTTTCTCTTGATGAAGTAGGAATCAAAGCAATAGATACAAAAACTCTAGTGATCAGTTTAGAAAGACCAATTCCTTATTTTTTAAAACTTCTTTCTTTTTGTGGTTTTTCTCCCGTAAGTATTAAAAATGATCGAAAAAACCCTAATTGGCCTTACAAGGCAGGGCCTGTTTTCTTATGTAACGGTCCCTATGTACTAGAAGAATGGGTACCTGGAAATAAGATCATTGCTGTACGCAATCCTAACTACCGAGAAACAAAAGACCTATATTCAGAAAAAATTATTTTTAACATAATAGAAAATGACGCAGTAACTTTAGAAATGTTTGAAAAAGGTTTAGTAGATATCATTGGAGATGCTTTGACAGATATACCCATAGAATCTATTCCTACTTTAGAAAAAAAGTGGACAATTTCTTGCGAGCCAAATAATTGCACTGTTCTCATTAGTATTAATACTGACAAACCTCCTTTTAACCATCCTAAAATCCGAAAAGCATTTAGCATTGCTATAAACCGCCAAGAACTGATCGGTTTATATGGGAGAAATGTAAAAAAAAATATTACAACAGAATCCATTAACATAGCTTATCAGGCAGCTTGTTCAGCAACAAACCTTGTATTACCCTGTTTGAAAGAAAATCGCTGTTCTTCATTTTTTCAAGATAATGATGAAACCCAAGCCCGCATTTTACTAGAAGAAGGGTTAAACGAATTAGGGATTACTAAAGAAGCATTTGACTCTGTAGTCCTCTACTATAGCAACTATCCAGCTGAAAGAAGTACATTAGTGCAAGTAATTCAACAACAATGGTTAAAAGCTTTAGGTATTTTGATTAAGCTTGAATGTTTGGATTTTAAAATCATGCTTGATAGGCTATTTAATAAAGATTATTCTCTGTCTTTTTTATGTAGACAAGCGGTTTATCCTGATCCAATGAGTATTCTTGAAAAGTACAAATATAAAGAACACGCTATGAATTTCTCAAATTGGGAGCATCCTGAATTTATTCAATTATTGGATCGATCCTATTATGAACAGGAAGATCAGCGACTTCTAACTTTAGAAGAAGCGGAAAGGCTTCTTTTAAATGAGATGCCGGTTATCCCTTTATACCACCAAGACTATGTGTATATCATAAATCCACGACTACCGTTTAGCATACCTGTCTGGTGGGGAGATCGAATGTTATTACCTATGTCTTCTAAAGCTTGTAAAGTGCAAAAAGAAAATAAAAACTCTTTTCTCTAATTAACCATTTCTTACAACAAAGATAGCTGGAAGCTTATCAAATAAAGGTCGTTCTTTTTTCCATTGAGTAATTTTATCTGTTTTTACCCATTCTTGATCAGAAGTAAGCCCACAAGCAATTGACAACCAGCTTTGAGGAGAAAGTGTCATGCAAAGTTGCTTAAAAAGTTTTTGATTGCGATAAGGGGTTTCAATAAACAGATGGGTATAGTCTTTTTGAGGGTTTTTATCCATTTGCTTTAACTTCTCTATAAGCAATTTTTCTTCTCTTGGCAAGTAGCCATGAAAAATAAATCTCTGTCCCTCAAGTCCTGATAACATTAAAGCTAAAATTATGCTTGAAGGACCAACACACGCCTGTATTTGTATTCCTTTCTTCTTTGCTAGTAGGACTATATCTGCACCAGGATCTGCAAGACAAGCAAGCCCACAATCTGAAACAAGCCCCCAGGGAGCATGACTTTTTGCAATTGTCTTAATAAGCTCCTCTTTTTGCAGAGCTGTAGTGTGTTCGTTTAAAAGTAGGATAGGAATATCGCGAAAAGTTTTAGGATCTGGAAATAAAAACCGTTTTAAATAACGTCTTGCTTCTTTTTCTGTTTCCGCAATAAGCCCGCCAAGAGTTGGTACGATGGTATTAACTATGCTCGGGAAAAAAGCATGATGATCTTGGGAGTGATCCAGTAAATTAGGCAAAAGATATAAAGTAGACATGATTTTAAAAATGAGATAATTGACAGTTTAACATATGCAATAAAACAGCAGGAGTAGCAGCACTATTTTTTGCTAACATCTCTATCTGAAAGAGATGATGTAAGGCTTGTATAAGCCATTTTTCCTCTCTTTCTAACGTAAAGGAAAATAGCTTTTCTAATGAACTTTTTTTTATCGTATGAAATTTCAAGCAAATTTCTGCATGAGACATTTTTTTTTCTAATAAAATGCGTATTTCTAAACTACGTTGTAATTGAAGACGCATCTGTCCAATTAAAGAGAGCAGACATGAGATATCTATCTCAGAATCAAACAAGATTTTTTGCTTAGAAAATAGGATCCCATCTGAGAGCTGCCATAGATTTGCTAATTTTTGATCGTTGCAAATAGTTGCTAAATCCAGCTCTTCGATATGTAAACGCTCTCCAATAAAAGTAATGATCTTTTCAAGATCCTGTTCCAAAATAGCAAGATCCATTCCTCTTTTTTCCAATAACTGCTCTATTAAGAGCAAAGAACATTTCTTTTTTCGAGCTGCAATAAGCCGTCTTAGGTAATTTTTTAGTCTTTCTTTACGGTCCCAAGGTTTTTCTTCTGTAAAGTCACAGGAAATAATGTGCTTTTTTCCTTCCATATATATTTCCTGTGCCATCTTTGTCTGAGAGATTCCTAGTAATAGATAAGTAAAGCTTGCAGGATTTGCAAAATAACGAGTTAAACTGCTTAACTCTTCTTTCTTTATCGACTGAATAGAATCGTAAAAAACAATACGATTTTTCTCGAAAAGAGAAATAGTATTAAGTTCATCTATTAAATGCCCTATAGGTGTAGCTTCTTTTGTGGTAAATGTACTATTAGGATAAAAAAAATCTATACGCGCAGCTACTTGTTCTGCCACGCGTTTTCTCTCATAAGCATCAGGAATAGCCAATAAATATACAGGTGCTAAATACTCTTTTTTAACTTCCAATAAGTGTTTTTCAAATGCAGTTGCCCGATTGAACTTCACTTGTTATCCCCCAATGATAGATCACTTTTTTCTGTATTTCCGGATGCAAGCTATGAATTACAGGACATTTCTCTGCTGCTTGGGCGAGCTTCTTTGTAATTATTGCAGAAAAAGCCCTTGGGCAAAAAAATTCCATATCAATGAGTTTAAGCCTACGAATAGGAGTTATTTGCATCTCTTTTGTTAGTTGCAAATAACTCCCTTCTAAGTCAACCTTCAACTCTTTAGCTTTATATCCCATCATAGTTAGTATACAGGATGCTATACTAATGGTCAGTAAATCTGTTGGAGAAAAAAACTCACCCAATCCTAAAATAACTTTAGGAGCATCTGTAACTAACAATGTCTTTGGATCTTTAGAAATCACATGAGTTCTTAAGTCTTTTTCTAAAAGGATTTTAACTTTTTCCATAGATCTCCTTATTAAAATGCTCTTTTTTAACTCATATTATTCTAAAAATCAAGGGTATAAATTTTTTATTTGACAAATCCTAAAAATCAGGATAACCTAGATCTAAGGGGGATCCTACATAAAAATAAGGAGTTGATTTTATGATCCGCAACTTATTTAGACGCAAAAAACCCTTGGTCAAAAAAAAACCGCCTGCTTCCAGTCCTAAGAAAAAACCCATGGCTAAGGAAAATGATAAAAAAACCACTGAGAAAATTTTGACAGCTGAAGGATGGAAAAGACTTATGATGCGTTCTAAAAAGACGAAAAAACCTTAAAAGAAGGGTCATAAGCCTTTAGAATTTTAAACTAAACCCTATATTTGGTTTATGGACAAACAAAATAAAGAGCCTATAAGCCGCAACATTTTATCATTAAAATCTGAAAAAATAGAGATTTGCATATGTTTGGCGCTATGTTCTGCTACAGCATGCACGATTTTATGGCCTAACACAGCAGCAATCAGGTCTTTTCGTTGGATATCATCTACTTCTTTCCTTTCATCATTGCAAGAATGCCTGTGGTAATAGCCACTTTTCCCCTAGGGCAGCAAAAGGCATTAACCGTACTATCTTTTTTCACGCGTATTTCCCATGATATATTTTTTCCGAAGGGTATTTTTCTTTTACCTTTGATTAAAATGGGCATGTTTATCCCAAAACGTTCAGCACAAAATTCCTAATCTTATTTGCTAGAGCCTCAAAATACCCGATTAAGGCCTTGTGGATTTGGTATACCCCAAGAAGCAGAAATGCATATAGGAAGAGTTACGTTCATAAAAATTCTTGTTGATTTTAACAAAAAACTTAAACCAGTATAACAATAATTTAATATTTAAACCCATTAAAATTAATGCACTGTTTCAAATTAAAGCTTCAATATAAAACAGTTAAACCCCTGAATTATTTTAATTGAAAAATATATTTACAAGTGTTTTTAAGAGATAAAATCCCCTTCTTATAGTATTTTGAGCAATTTTTCCTCTTTAAAAGATTGAGTAATTTTTCTTAGTTTGTTACACTTTTCTTTTTAGTTAAAAAATTAACCGTAAAAGGAACTTCCTTATGCTTCCGATCAACCTAAAAGGCAAGAAGGCGTTTATTGCAGGAATTGGAGATGACCAAGGTTTTGGTTGGGCAATCGCTAAAACGCTTGCCGAAGCAGGTGCTGAGATTATCATCGGTACTTGGACTCCTCTTTTAAAGATTTTCACCTCTGCTTGGAATGCAGGAAAATTTGATGCTTCCCGTATGCTCTCCGATGGGAGCCTTATGCAATATCTAAAAGTATACCCTTTAGATGCGTCTTTTGATAAACCAGAAGATGTACCTGAAGAAATCCGCTTAAATAAACGTTATCAAGATGTTTCTGGATATACCATTTCTGAAGTAGCTTCTAACGTAGCAGACGATTTTGGAACCATTGATATTCTAGTGCATGCCTTAGCTAATGCACCTGAAGTGAAAAAACCTCTTTTAGAAACATCTAGAAAAGGGTATTTAGCAGCTTTGAGCGCTTCTAGCTACTCTTTTATCAGTTTGCTTGCGTATTTTGGCCCCATTATGAGTGCAAATAGCGCAGCTTTGACTTTAACCTATTTGGCATCTGAACGTGTCGTGCCAGGCTATGGTGGTGGGATGAGTTCTGCAAAAGCAGCACTTGAGAGCGATACTCGCACACTAGCATGGGAAGCAGGAAGAAAATGGGGAATCCGCGTTAATGCAATTTCTGCAGGGCCCTTAGCCAGCAGAGCTGCTCGAGCTATTGGGTTTATTAATGATATGATTGCTTATTCTCAAGCAAATGCTCCTTTAGTTAAAGACCTATCTGCAGAAGAAGTAGGCAATAGCTCTGCTTTTCTTCTGTCTTCTTTAGCCTCTGGCATTACAGGTGTCACTCTTTATGTGGACAATGGAATGCATGCTATGGGAATAGCTATTGATAGTCAAGCACTGCATCCTACGGGTGCAGTTCACTAAGCGCTTTTTGCAGAGCTTCAATAATTCCACATTGATAAGAGGGTTTGGCAATAATGTCTGCTAAATCATGCATCTCTAAAGGCGCTGAGTGCATGACAATTTTGATGTCGGCTCTTTCTAGCATGCTTATATCATTTAAATCATCTCCTGCTGCAATCACTTTTCCTACTTTACCTGTTTTCTTAATTACATTCTTTAAAGCGCTTCCTTTTGTCGCTTCTGGATGTGTAATTAAATTTAAATACACACCTTCAGCAAGAGGATCTCGGATCAAAGTAATAGATAAGTGTTTATCATTTTTTAGACTATCATATACAAGAGTCATTTCTTTTTTAGTTCCTAAACATTTAATTAAAGGAAAACGTAAATGATCAGCAAAAGAAAAGCTCTTAACAGCTTGCCAAGGCTCTAAAGAAAGCTGTTTCATCATATTTACATGGGCTTGGATTCTCTGAGAAAATAGATGAGGCCGGTAATAACAAAAATCTCCTTTTTCCCAGCCTGCATAAATAAGAAAATCTTCCGCACATTTAGAATATAAAGCTTCTAAAGTAAGGATAATATTAGAACTTAAATAATGACGAATGATTAATTCTTGGTTAAGGGTATAAAAAACATCTGCTCCGTTTTGAACAGCAAGGTAAAAAGGGAAATCAAAGAGGTTTAATGCTAAAGAGGCAAAAGATAATGTTCGCCCTGTGATAATAAATATTTCCCATCCTTTAGCATGTAACTCTTTTAAATAACAAACTACTTCTTTTGGCACAATGTGCGTTTGATCGGTTAGAGTTCCATCAATATCTAGCGCTAACCAACCACGATGTTCTATCATAAAAGAACCTCTGTAAATAAAAACAAAATCATACCTGGAAATTAAGAAAATCTCTAGACTAAACCTTCAACATGAAAGGAGTAATATGCTTCATATAATCAAATATCTGTTCCTTATGTTTAGTGTGTCTAGTGCTTTTCTTTTTGCTCAAATGGAAAATGCACCTTTTCAAGATTCCAATGTAAGCGATCTCCCCCACTCAATTTCTAAAGAGTTAATGCCTTTCCCAGATAGCGCTTCATTTACACGTATGTGGATTACAATTGCTGCAGCTCTTGTATTGCTTTTTGTAACTCTATGGCTATTGCGTCGTTTTAAAACAGGGCATTTTAAAAAAATAGGAGGAAGCTCTTCTACATTTACCATTATAGAAAGAAAAACATTGAGTCCAAAAACCATGCTTTACATAGTAGAGATAAACAACAAGCGCTTGCTTATCTCTGAATCACAAGTAGAAGTGAGGACCTTAACCAGCGAAAATCTGAGTAATTTAGAAAAAAATTAGTATTTTTTACCTAAAATCTCACTTATGAGAATCGACTGTCTTAAACAAGGTCGGTTCAATATCCTTTTGCTCCGACTGTTAGAATTCTTAGGCAATAAAGAATCTTCCTTTTCTCCAACAGCAACTGCTTCTTGTGGTTTAATTGGAGTTGTCTTTATATATGCACTACTAACAGGAATTTTAGGGGGTTGCATGGGTTTAATTTTGTGCTTATGGGATTTGCGCATCCCATTAATAATATAGGCTACTACAATAAGTAAAAGTATCAAAATGGCATCTTGACCCATCAAATCTCCTCTTTAGCTAAAGATTTGCGCATAAGTGTATCTGCTTGTAGATTATTCAACCGATAATAATCCATAACCCCTAAACGCCCTTCGCGAAATGCTTGAGCGATAGCCAGAGGAATCTGAGCTTCTGCTTCTACTAGTTTAACTCTCATTTCGCCTTCCATAGCAACTGCCATAGTGCGACGTCTTTCTGCTTCTGCTTGCGCAATCTTTGTATCTGCTTTTGCTGTATCTGTACGTAAAATAGCACCGATATTCTCTCCAACGCTAATGTCTGCAATATCGATTGACAAAATCTCAAAAGCGGTCTGTGCATCCAATCCTCGGTCTAGTACAAGACGGGATATTCGCTGAGGTGAACCTAAGACATCTGCATGCATGGGTGCTTCACCAATTGCGCTTACAATCCCCTCTCCTACTCTTGCAATAATCGTTTCCTCTGTAGCTCCACCAACTAGTTGCAGGATATTGGTACGCACAGTAACTCTTGCTCTACATTTTAATTGGATTCCATCTCTAGCAACAGCTGTGATATATTCTCCATGCTCACGCTCTGGGCAATCGATTACTTTGGGATTAACCGAGGTCTTTACCGCTTCTAATAAATCTCTTCCCGCTAAATCAATAGCTGTTGCTTGTCTCCAAGTCAAAGGAATATTTGCTTTATCCGCCGCAATCATGGCTCTAACAATATTAAATACATTACCACCAGCTAAATAATGAGTTTCTAGATCAGAAACCGTAATTGATTTTAACCCAGCTTTATAAGAAGTAATACGAGCACTTACCATGATGCGTAAGGGAATTTTACGTAAGCTCATTCCAACAATGTTAAATAAAGAAATAGGAGCTCCTGACACAAAAGCTTGAAACCACAGCCCTACATAGCGAAAGATCATTAAAAAAACAATTAATCCAATAACACTTATTCCCAGGCAGAAAACAAGTAGAAATCCACCTAAATCAAAACTATCCATTAGTTATCTCCTTTACAATTAAATATGCACCTCTTCCGCCCACAACTACAACAGAGACATCTTTTGTGATAAATCCACCCTCTGATACAGCTTGATAGCGTTTTTGTTCAATCAGTACATGACCTGCGGTTTTTAACTCAGTGATAGTCACCCCTTCTTTATCTACTAAGTTTTGATCAAAAAAAGAAGCGCTATATCCTTCTTGATCGTCCTGCAAATAAAACTCTCCTCTTCTCTTAGAGTTTTTAATGCACCAAAGAGCATATTTGCATATTCCTATTACAGCAAAAAAGATCACCGCTAAATAAATAAGAGACAAAGTAATCGGATTGCTTAGAAAAAACAAAACTAGACTTAGCACAATAAACAAAGAGCCCAATATAGCAAATACAGCACCGATTAAGAAAAATTCGAAGAAAATAAAAATCAGTCCTAATATTGCAAATAAACCAATCAACATAATTAAGTTCCGGATAATTACTTAGTAGTAAATTTATAACATAAGATAAGATTTTATACTAAACAGAATAAAAGAACTCCTTTTTTAAAAAATATTTTTTATATAGAAAGGTTACGCATTAGAAGAAAGAAGCCTTTCAAGCTTCTTAATTATTTCTTGATCTCTTTCTGTATATTGCAGACTTCCTTTTCGATCTTTTAATTTTTCTTCAAGCTGAACAATGCGCACTTTTAAAACGGGGGTTGATTCAAGAGCAGAGAATCGACTCTCTCCAGAACTTGTGAAAAAAAATCGATTTTTTTCTTGGTTTACTTTTTGGCAAGCTTTGTAGAAAAGAATTCCTCCTTTTAACACTTCTGATTTTATTGTGAAATCTTCTACTAAGCTTATATCTATTTCTTTTGTTTGTATCCGATCATTGGCACAATTTTTAAGTTTATAGGCTAAGAACCAAACAGGAAGAGAAATCAAGCCTGCAGGAAAATAATTCATAGAGCAATAGCTTAAACTCGCTGCAAAAGCAGCGAAATCAAAGACTATTTGCTTTACAACGTTTTTTTGCATTAGATTTCTCTTTTCTTCACTAACACCTTGCTGAGCTATAGCAACACTTTTTTTTCCAAAATGAAAAAGAAATTCATAACTATTAGGAGCTATTTCTTTTAGCTTTTTATTCAAGAAAATAGTATACTCTCCAGAGTTGCATTCTACTCTACTTTCTGCAACAGGTGCATCAACTATTCTAGGCAACTGATTTGCAATACAATGGGACATAAAGTCACCCCTTATTTTTAAGAATTCCATTAATACTGCTAAGCAGTAGTGCTTAGAATAACATTTTATAAGCTATTTTTAACTCTTTATTTCAAAAATCAAGATTTTTTAAATATTCTAAAATTACCTTCTGTGTTTTTTCTAGGTTTTTTTGAGTATGACCGAGCGATAGGAAATTCACTTCATAGGCAGAAGGAGATAAATAAATCCCACGGTGAAATAAATACTGAAAAAAATCTTTAAACCTATCTGTATTTAAATTTTTTAGACCTTCTTGGTTTTCTACTTGGGTTATCCCAAAGAAAAAACTAAACATCGAACCCAAATGGTGCAAGGTAATAGGCAGGTTTTTTTTAGTAATTAGACCTTTAATAGGGCTTAAAAAATCGTTTGTCAATGTTTCAAGATGAGAATAGATTTGAGGTTGTTTTAAAGTAAGTAGCGTTTCTAAGCCAGCGCACATAGCAACAGGGTTACCTGAAAGGGTTCCTGCTTGATACACAGGCCCAAGTGGGCTTAAGCAATCCATGATCTCTTTTTTTCCTCCGAAGGCAGCAGCAGGAAATCCTCCTCCTATAATTTTCCCTAAGCAGGTAAGATCCGGATCAATTCCATAATATCCTTGAGCTCCATTAAGTCCTAGACGAAACCCGGTGACTACTTCATCAAAAATCAGCACGATCTGTTTTTTTTGAGTCTCTTCTCTTAACATAAGAAGAAACTCTTTCTTAGCAGGAATAAGTCCCATGTTAGCTGCCATGGGTTCAATAATCACAGCCGCAATATCTGCAGTTTTTTGCAGAAAACAACGACAAGTCTCTGTATCGTTAAAAGGAAGAGAAATGGTGTGAGAAATGACCTTATCAGGAATCCCTAAAGAAGAGGAGAAGGGTATATGTAGAACACCTGATCCAGCTTGAACAAGCAGTGCATCGCTGTGGCCATGATAATGGCCGTTAAATTTAATGATTTTATTTCGACCTGTATAGCCTCTAGCTAAACGAATTGCACTCATAACAGCCTCTGTTCCAGAAGAGACAAAACGTATTTTTTGGATAGATGGCATGCAGCTTGTAATCTCTGCAGCTAATTGGTTTTCATATATGTTTGTTATACCAAAACTCGACCCACAAGCAATTTGCTTGGTTGCAGCTAAGACAATATTAGCTGGTGCATGGCCTAAAATAAGAGCTCCCCAGCTCATGCAAAAGTCAACCCAGTTATGACCATCGACATCCCAGATTTGATCAGCACTTCCCTTCTGGACAATTAAAGGGATTAGATCTACTGCTTGAAAAGAACGAACTGGAGAGTTTACACCGCCTGGGGTGACAAGACAAAGCTCTGTATAGATTTTTTTCGTATGAGGCCGCATGAGTGTCATAAAAGTCCTTTTTACCAAATTTTTTGGGATTCTTTGTTTAAAAAGTTGCAACGGAAATAGATCGATCTCTAACCTGAAAAATCATAAATTAGTTAATTTAAAATATGTTCCTTAAAAAATTAAGTACTTTTTTTTGCCTTTTACCCATAGCTATCTCTGCAGCGATTAGTTATAACGTGGAATTTGAAGGAATACAAGACATTCGTCTGTTAAAAGCGGTAAAATCTGCTTCTCAACTTAGCTCGCAAAAAAGACGCCCTCCTAATTCCATTCATGCTCTGCGCTACCGTGCAGAAGAAGATGTTCCCTCTATCCTTAATGTTATGCATTCCTATGGATATTATGAAGCAAAAGTAGATATTCAAATTCATTCTTCTCTGGATCGCAATCTAGTTTCTATACTTATCTATCCTGGCGCTAGATATCGATTAAAAACCTTTGATATTCATTTAGACACAGATATAGAAGACACTTGTGCTTTTATACGGTTAAATCATCTAGGAGTTGAACTGAATAAACCCATACATACACGTGATGTTTTAAATGCTGAACTAAAAACACTTAGATTGCTAGCAGAACATGGGTTCCCCCTAGCTGAAATCAGCAGTAGAGAAATTGTTGCTGATGGTCGCACAAAAGAAGTGACTGTTGATTTATACATTAAAACCGGACAACTGGCTTTATTTGGGCCTCTTACCATCACAGGGACACCTGGTGTAAAATCCCGATTTTTTCGTAATAAAGTGACATGGAAAGAAGGTGATATCTATGATAGTCGTTTAGTGGAAAAAACGCAAAGCAAGTTGGTTGACTCTGAATTGTTTAGTTCAGTATTAGTCAGATACAAAGGAAAAATTGATGCAGATGGCTTACTTCCCATGCAAATCGATGCAAGTGAAGCAAAACATCGCACAATCAATATGGGATTAAGCTACCAAACGGTATTTGGTCCTGGTGTTACTTTTGGATGGGAAAATCGCAATATTGCTCGCATGGGAAGACGCTTAAGCCTGCAAGGCGATCTCACCCATATGATTCAAACGGGGATAGTCAAATACTGGCATCCTGATTTTTATAAAGTAGGTCAAGATTTTACCTCACAGGCAGAAGCACAGCGTGATTCATTATATGCCTACTCCTCTAGATCGTATAATGGACAAGCAAGAATTGAAAGAAAATTTAATGAACATGTAAGCTTTTCCTATGGAGTTCGTCCAGAGCTACTTTATGTATCAGAGAGCGTAGAAAACGGAAAATTTTGGCTATTGGAAGTCCCTTTGTATTTAAGATATACCACAACTAATTCCTTATTAAATCCCACAAAGGGAATCACTTTAGAATACGTTGCAGTTCCTACATTTAATATGAAAGATACAAATGAAAAATATTTGTACCAACAAATTAGTGAAAGCACCTATTGGCCCTTAGATAAAAAAAATAGAGTAGTCTTTGCACAAAAAATAAAAGTTGGCTCGATCTTAAGCCATAATTTATCGGAGGTTCCTGTACCTAAAAGGCTTTTAGGTGGAACAGATGAAGATTTAAGAGGATACCGCTACCGTACTGTTAGTCCTCTTAAAGGCAGAAAACCCATCGGTGGTAGATCTGCTATTTATTTGAACTTGGAACTTCGTTTTCAAATCACTAAATCCATTGGCTTAGTACCTTTCTTGGATTTAGGTAATGTACAAACATTTGAGCATTTGAGCCTGCACGGAAAATGGTTTAAATCTATTGGACTTGGATTTCGCTATTTTACTTTTGTAGGCCCCTTTCGCTTAGATGTGGCTTTTCCTTTAGATCGCCGAAAACACATAGATTCTGTATATAAAATCTTAGTAAGTATTGGTCAAACATTTTAGAGAAATTATGTTTAAATTACTTCTTGCCTCGCTGCGTTGGATAATCAGGTCATTTTTTCTATTGATCTTTTTAGTTTGCTTGTTTTTTGCATTGATCCAAACAAAGTGGGTTCAGGAAATCATTCAAAAAAAAATCACCCATATGTTAGATGAAATGGGTCTACAGATTAGATTAAAAGGCTTAAGTGGAACACTGCCTTTTAGCTGGCAAATTGACCAAGCAACTCTATTTACCAACCCTTACGAATCTTGGAATATTCAAGCAATCAAGTTGCGCTTTGCTATTACTCCTCTTATAAGAGGACAGCTTGTAATTGATTATTTACATATAGAGCAGGTGGGGTGTACTTTTATAGAAGGCGTTCCTTCCCCTACTACTAGTTTATCTATCGATGAGGCTAGAATACATATACGTAAAGCTTTAAATAAGCTTTTGTTTCCTATACCCATTCGCATTAAACACGCCTATGTTTCTGACTTTTTTTGCCCTTCTTTACATCCTCTACATCTAGCGATTCAAGCAAAAGGAATGCTCAAAAATACACGAAGGTTTTTTTTCGATGCATCTGTACTTTCAAAATCAAACAATAAAGAAATCCTTCATTTGACTTTTGCGGGTAACAAGAGGCGTAATCAAATTAATGCATACATAAAAACCCAAAACCCAGTCTTTGAACAAGAGTTTTTCAGTGAAATTTCCTTAAAAGGACTCTGGTCGAGTTGGACTTCTCTTTTATATGATACCCTGCCAAGTACTTTGCCTGTTCAAGGATTTTTAAAGGCTCACCTTTTGCCACAAACTCCACCAGTAGAAAAATGCTTTGAGCCATTTCAGTGGGATTGGAAATGCGCTTGTTCTTTCTCTATCCCTAAATTCGATACTCTCTCTATTCATAACCTACATATCTACAATCCCTCTATGGATATCCGTGGAGAAGCAATTATGCAGCCTGCTCTAAACACCTCTTGGTTTAAATTTGATCTAAATTCTCAGGATTTGTCGTTATTCAGCTCTTATTGTAAATATCCAATGGAAGGATCTTTGCAAGTACATGCCACTTTTGATTCTGGTGTTTTTCAAGCTAAATACAGAGTACCTGAAGGCTCGTTTAATAAAGTGGAATTAACTAATGTAAAGGGATCTATTCAAGGAAAAATGCAACAAGGAATTTTTTTTGCAGATACGGATCTTTTTTTACAAATAGAAGAGCTGCCTTTCAAAGCAGAAGCATCTTTAGAATATATTCCTTCTCAAGAACTTTTTATCGATAGAGCCATTTTTACAGGCGCTTCTGCGAAAATGGAAGGCTTTTGTAGCTGGGATCTAACAAGAAACATTCTGGAAGGATCTGTTTTTGCAAATGTAAACCAACTCTCTCAACTCCTTTCTTTTACTTCCTATGATTTAGATGGAAGCTGTGCATTAGAGTGCAAGTTATCTCAAATAGACCAAGTGCAAGTAGCTACTATTTCAGGTTCTGTAGATCGTTTCCGCTTTCAAAACCACTATGCAAATGAGCTTTTATATAGTGCCCAGCTGTATGATCCTTTTGCAAGCATGCAAGGCAATATACACCTAATCGCACATCAAGGACGTACTTCACTTGGCACCATGGATATTTTGGAAATCAAAACCCACTCTGAAGATCATGTTTGGCCTTTTAGCTTAGAAGCAAGAGGTGATATAGAAGGAGAGTTTTTTTGCGAAATACAGGGATCTTATCGATTTGACCCTAATTTCCTTGCCTTTGAATGTACTTCTGTAAGAGGACAGTTGCTCAATATTCCTTTTGTATTGCGCTATCCTTTTGAATTAGAAATACAACCTTCTCTTTATACTCTTTCTCCTTTTTCTCTATCGGTTGGTGAAGGAGATTTCTATGCAACAGGTGAAATCAGTGCAACTCATTTGCTAGGTAAATGCGATATAGCCCATTTCCCATTAGAATTTGTTCGACCTATTAATCGTAATCTTTCTCTAAAAGGAAATCTTTCCATGCAAAGCTCTGTTGACGCTACTTTGGAAAACGCAGAAGGAGCTTGTAATATAGTCATTGAAACAGCACGTTTATTGCAAGAAGATGAAGACACACCGATCCTAGCTAAAGGATCTTTGCAAGCACGTTTAAATCAAAAGAGAGTACAATTTTTTGTAGAAGTACGCACTAAGCAAGCAGAAATGATCGATTTTTCAGGCTTTATCCCTATTGAGTACGGCTTCTTTCCTTTTAGAGCACAAATCGATGAAAACACTCCTTTTTCAGCAGAGATCATTGCAGAAGGAAAATTAGAAAACCTCTTTGATTTTGTGCAACTAGGCTCTCATTATGCTACAGGCTTGATTTCCACTCGACTTTTTTTTTCTCAAACCCTTCTTTCTCCTCGTCTGCAAGGAGATTTAGAATGGCAATCAGGCAGTTATGAAAATTACTATACAGGAACTTCTTTAAGAGATATTCAAGCAAAAATCGTGGCAGAGAATGACAAGCTCCATCTCACCTCGTTTACTGCCCACGATCAAGAAGAAGGCACTGTCACTGCAACAGGAAATATCCTCTTAAACGTCCATCAACATTTCCCCTTCCTGTTTGAAAGCAATCTAAGACATACCCACCTCTTAAAATTTCCTGTTTTTGATTCGATATTTACCGGATCTGTCACTTTAAGCGGAAACCGTCTAGGAGGGCTTGCTAAAGGCGCTCTTTATGTAGATGAAGCCAGTATTGAAATCCCCGATAAACTATCTACAGATCTGCCACCTTTACCGATTAAATTTATACACATTCCCCCCTCTGTTACTTCTTATACTTTTGATGTTAAACCTCTTTTCCCGATAAAACTCGATTTTGATCTAACAGCTGATGACAAAATCTTTGTTCGTGGTAAAGGGGTCAATTCTGAATGGAAAGGAAAAGTAAAGCTCAAAGGAGATAATGCACATTTTATTGCTGATGGCTCTTTGTCACTGGTTAAAGGAGAGTACCTTTTCTCAGGAAAAGTATTTAAACTCACAGAAGGACAAATCATATTTAATGACACAGCTAAATTCAGCAGTTATTTAAACTTAAGTGGACAACTTACTCTTCCTGACGTTGTGATCACTGCACAACTAAGAGGTCCACTACAATCCCCTCAGCTCACCTTCCAATCCAATCCTCAACTCCCAACTAGCTCTATCTTATCTCGAGTTTTATTTGATAAAGACATCAGCGATATTTCCCAATCAGAAGCCAGTAAACTCGCTAGTGCCTTGATGGCAATATCTAGTAGCGCAGGCCCTGACATACTCGATACGATTCGTAAAACCATTGGAGTGGATCGTTTAAATCTGGTCTCTAGCTCTTCTGGTTCAACAGAAGAAGTTGCTCTACAAATCGGAAAATACCTAACAAAAGGTGTCCTGATTACCCTCTCTCAAAGCACCACAAGTAGCCATGTCATCGTGGAAATAGAACTTCCCTATGGATTCGTATTCCAAGCAGAAACCCAAGAAGAACAAGAAGGCAAGTTTTCACTCAAATGGACTAAAAGTTATTAGAGGCTATGCTTAATGATCTAGAAGTTACCATCACTTCATGGATAGTACCAAATCAGCTTGTAATTCTTCTTTATCAAAAGAAAAAGCAATTTTTTTAGTTCTCACGAAATTTGTATATTCAAAAGGCTGCTTAGTTTCACCCTCTATACGATAAAATTGTTCATATACCCATCTTTCAACCTCTGAGGCTTCTGTTCTAGATAAAACATAATCAGGCATAAAATAATTCAGTGGATGTTCTCTATACATAGTGATTACTTCTTCATTTTTCACATTCTCCAATTCGGGCGTGTACCCCTGTATTTTCTGAATAGCAATATCAGTATCAGTACTAACACGAGATTTACTAGCTCTAAGTAAATGGAAACTTGCACATGGAGCAAGTCTAGAAGGAACTTCGAGGTTTTTCTTATTTTCCCAATCAAAGACTCTAAATAATATTTCTTCTCTTTGTTTATCGATAAATTTGATCAAACGAATATCACGAGGCCCAGACCATACTTTAACAGTCTTTTCGCTAACAGGTCCCACTTCAAGTATGGCTAGCTCTCCTTCTTCCGTTCACAGAGATAAAGGCTATTGGAAAAGAAGGGTTGCTTGGCCAATAGCGTCTAATACCGCGATGATGATTATATACAGAATATCGAATACTTTATCCATCGCTGGTGACTTTTAACTCTAATTGAGGATTACATTTTGACCTCCAGCTACATATAGATTCAACTACTAGTTGATTTGCAGCAACTAGATCTAAACCAGAGGGATTAAGATTGGGAATAGTCATAATTTATCTCCCTTTGACTCTATTTTTGTGATAAATGTTGCTAACATCAAGCAACATTTACAAAATCTTATCTTGTGATTTTTCTTTAAAGAAAAAATATATTAATTGTTAAATAAAGATTAAGTCAATAAAGATTTTTTATAATTACTCATTGCTTATAGTATAGATGAAAGTATACAAGATAGTTTCTAAAAAGAAGACATTGAACGTTGGGCAACAAATGACAGCGCTTAAATTGTACGCTAGATCCTATTTAAAATACTCTAAACATTTGCTAACCGCGGTAACTCTTAGGATTGTTTGATAACCTCCAATTAATTTTTATTAAGATTGCTTAAATTAGCTTTGGTTTGATATTATATTAGCTGAATCTTCACAAAAGGGAGAAATTATGGATTATTCAAATATTGGTTTGGCTTATATCGATTGCTTCTCAAGGGTAGAAAACTTTATTACAGAAAAGACTAAAGAAAAGATCAAAGAAGCGGAATCTTTAGAAAAAGTTCTTAAAAGCTCTATGAAACTGATCTCTTTGTTTAGTAATCCATCTTCTCAAAAACAAATAGATTTTTTAGAAGATGAAAAAATACGCGACTATTTTAATCAATTATTTATCTATAATCCCAGTTTAATTGCTCAAATGCACCCAAATGCGGGATATAGCGAACAACAATGCAAAGACATTGCAAATACTCTTAAAGAAGATAATCCAGATGCTATTCCTTCAGCCTTATATCTTTTTGATGCCAAAAATTTTCCTCATATTGTCGATATCTTAAATAATGAAAAAGAACTTATCCCTAACAAAATCTCGCAAAAAACCTCAGAAGTGAGTCATAAAGCAGATAATATGACCGATTTTTCTAGAATGGCTACTAAAGCCCTTGAAAAAGAAGATCGCTTTAAAGCATGTATGATTAGAAATCAACGAGGATAAAATATACATGAGTCTTGCTAAGGTAGCTAATTTACTGCAATCCTATAAAAAGAACCTCCAAGAGCTTAAAAAGCTAACTATAGATGAAAAAGAAGAACTGTATAGAACAGGATCTGCTCTTTATGCATCAGGAGAATATAGAAAAGCCTCTTATCTGTTTTCCTACCTGGTTTTATCAGATCCTTTAATTGGTTGCTCTTGGTATGGTCTTGCAAGTTGTAAGCAGCTTTTAGAAGAATACCTAGCTGCAATTGAAGCATGGAGTATAGTCTGTAAATTACAACCACAAGATCCCCTTGGTTACTTTCATGCAGCAGAGTGTTATCTTTCTATTCAAGAAAAAAAAGAAGCTCTACAAAAGCTTGATAAAGCAGAAAGCTTATGCAATAAAGAGTCTTTGTTACATAATAGAATTCAGATACTTAAGTCAACCCATGGTAATTAAATGTCCGAAGTTTCCCTTCCTAGTTTTCAAGCGCTTTTTGAAAAAAGCAGTTTAATCCCTTCTTCAAAAGTAGAAGTAAATGCTTCTTCTAAAATACCCCAAACTCATTTTGAGAAAAGCAGTTTGGCCCCTTCTATGCAAATAGAGACAGAAAAATCTTCTAAACCCCAATTACCTCCTTCTTTTTCTCCTTGTAGATCTTATCAAACCTTATTAGTTAAACATGCAAAAAACTTAGATGCATTGCAAGAAACACTGCTTAAATTTGATATACAGCAAACAGAAAAAGTTTCTGAAAGAATAAAAGTGGTTTTTTCCAAACTTCTTGAAAAAACAAACCACTCAAGAGAAAGGGAAATAAATGCTAATAAATGGAAAACCGTTAATATGGTTATGAGTAGTGGCATAATGATAACTTCTTTCTTTACTCTTCCTGCTCCACTTACTATGATTCCTACTGTCTTAACAGGCCTTCAAGCAAACTTTACAGCTCAACAACTTGTAAATAACGCCTATTTACTGAACATAAAAGCAGAAGTAACTCGTCTAGATCACGAACTTATGAAAGGAAAATACGAGCAATCACGCTTGACCCAAAATAGCGGAAATAATGTCTTTAGCGAAATAGAAGAACAGATTCATTTACTTGCAATGGTTTTAGAAAAGCAAGTTATTAACTTTTAGTCACTACTAAAAATATCAAAGAGAGGTTTTATGACAGTTGCTTTTAACCCATCAGGATTAATTAATTCTTTAGAATACAACCTATACAAAGGTGTATCTCGATCAAAAATAGATAACCAACAAAAAATTGAAGCTTGCACAGCGGAGGCGGATGAAATAACAGAGCAAAGAAGTTCTGCGTATCGAACAGAGGCTGTAGTTATGATTGCCTGCGCCGTAGGTCTAGTTGCATTAGCTGTAATCGGATCTACTATTGAGTGGAAACTAGAGTCTATTAAGTCTGATTTGAGTAATTTATCTAGTATAAGTCTAGGTAATCTTAACCCTGAGCAATCAGCTAATTTAAAAGGCACCATAGAAAGTCTTAAAAAAACTCAGAAAAAATTAAATACATATAAAAATTTTTATAACGGTCTTAATATAGCAGCACAAAAAGGATCAGACTGTTACTCTTCTTTTTCAAGAGTATCTATTAATGAGTTAGACCATCAATATAAAAAAAAGGAAATGCGTTTACAACAGCTACATCAAGAGCTGTATAACTCATCTACCCAATCTCTATTAAATGATGTAAAAGACATGAAAAGACGTCAGCAACAAGCTAAAGCAGCAGCTGGTTAGTTCTTATCTATCTTCTTAAGCTGCAATCTATTCTTGGTTGCAGCTTTTAATCTGATCTTTATTTGACCCCAAATCTGCTTTTACTTATAGTCCAGTTCATGGGTAAACTTGCAAAAATCGACCTTTTGAACCTCAAGAATAGACTTTTTATGAATGCTAGATGGCAAAATCTTTTGCCTAAATTAACGATGTTTTCCTTTGTTGGCGAATATGTCCTTTTGATTTTAGTGGTGATTAAAGCAACTCTAAAAAAGCCTCCAAATCTTTCGCTGATCTTAAAACAGCTATACGATATTGGAGTAGCTTCTTTGCCAGTTGTGGCAATTACCGGATTTTCTACAGGGCTTGTATTAGCTGCACAATCTTTTTATCAATTATCAGATAAAGGACTAGCCTCTGTTACAGGCTTGATGGTATCAAAAGCCATGTTAACAGAGCTAGGTCCTGTTCTTACCTCTTTTATGGTTACAGGAAGAGTAGGAGCTGCTATGTGTGCAGAATTAGGAACCATGTGTGTCACAGAACAAGTGGATGCTCTAAAAACCATGGCTGTTAATCCCAACCGTTATCTAATAGCTCCTCGTTGGATAGCAGGAATCTCTATGATGCCTCTTTTAACCATTTTTAGCATTTTCATGGGGATCTTTGGGGGCTATTTACTTTCTGTTTACTATTTTCATATGCCTCCTATGGCTTATTTAGACCCTATTCCGATTCATGTGACTTATTTTGATTTAGTAGTTGGAATCACCAAAGCTTTTGTTTTTGGCACCCTGATTATGACAATCTCTTGTTTTAAGGGAATGCGCACATCTGGTGGTGCAGCAGGAGTAGGAGAAAATACAACAAATAGTGTGGTTATTACCTATTGTGCTATTTTACTGGTTAATTTTCTTCTGACTATCATTTTAAATTTAATTCACTTAGAACTATTTGAGACCTCGCTATGATTTCTGTCCACAATTTATCTAAAAGCTTTAAGGACCTTGTGGTTTTCTCTGATTTAAACCTAGATGTAAACCAAGGAGAAACTCTTGTTATTTTAGGACCTTCAGGGATCGGAAAAAGTGTTTTACTCAAACACCTCATTGGTTTAATAAAACCAGACACAGGCACAGTGAATGTTAATGGGGTGTGTATTACCGATCTAAAGGAGGAAGAGCTATCCAAGGCCGTTGCCAATATGGGTATGTTGTTTCAAGGAGCTGCTTTATTTGACTCTATGAATGTGGAAAAAAATGTAGGTTTTTACTTAAATCAGCACTTAAACCCTTTAACTAAAAAGAAATATACCTCTGAAGAAATTGTAGCTAAAGTAAATCAAGCTTTAGATCTTGTAGGGTTAAAGAGCACGCAGAAAAAAATGCCATCTGAATTATCTGGAGGTATGCGTAAACGAGCAGCATTAGCTCGCTTAATTGTCTATAGACCGGAAATTATTTTATACGATGAACCAACTACTGGATTAGATCCTATTATTGCTATGGAAATTAATAAACTCATTGTAAAAACACAACAGGAGCTCAAGGCTACAAGTATTGTTGTTACACACGATATGTTTTCAGCGTTATACGTCGGAGATCGTCTAGCGTTGATTCGAGATGGTAAAATCGCACATATAGCACCTCGAGATCAATTTCTAGAAATTGACGATCCTCTAATTAAATCTTTATATAACAGCATTTCACAAGATCCAAGAAGGCTAAGGGAGAGAGTAAACCATGGGTGAGCAAACAAAAAGTGTGTTAATTGGTGTTTTTGTCATTGTTGCATGCGCTCTTCTTATTTGGATGGTTGCCTTCTTAAAACCTAGCGTAGGAGATGGTAAACAAACTCTATACGTACGCTTTTCTAACATTGATCGCATTAACGTAGGCACTCGGGTGCTTTTTGCAGGTAAGCCTGTTGGAGAGGTAACCTCTATTGAAGAAATTCAAAATGCTAGGCAAAAACCTCTATCTGATCTTCTACAGCGCTTATACTACTATCAGCTTGTACTGAAAATCGATTCTAAGGTCAAAGTATATGATACAGATGAAGTTATGGTTCAAACAGCAGGGCTTTTAGGAGAAAGATCTATTGCTATTATCCCTAAAGCCCCTCCTAAAGGTACAGCCCCTAAATTGATTTCTGGACAACCAATTTATGCAGATTCAATAGATCCAATTGAGAGTGCTTTCATAGAATTAAAAGATGCTTTTGCGGATTTACAAAAAAAAGCGGATGCTTTTAGCAGATGGTTTTTTACTAATCAGCAATCTTTCATCAATGCAGCTGATTCCTTTGCAGATGCTATGGCTCAAGCTAAATCTACCTTGCAAGAGTTTCAAGATCAAGAAATCATAGATGAGACAAAAACGGCTTTGAATAATTTCTCTTGTGTAGCAAATCAAATCTCTGATGCCATTGACCAGTTAAATGCCCGTAACTCTTTTGATAATGCAGGAGCAGCTATTGCTCATATGAGAAATACAGCAGAGTCTTTTGATCACTTAAGTTACGATCTTGAATGTGGAATAGGAACGCTTGGAAAATTAATCAAACAAGACGATGTATATTGGCGCCTAACCACTATCTTAGGCAAAGCAGATACGATGATGAATGATATTAATCATTATGGACTTCTGTTTAATTCTAATAAAAGCTGGCAAAGACAAAGAGCTCAGCGCATTTGTCTCATGAACTCTTTAGATACTCCTCTAGGTTTTAAAGAATACTTTACTACTGAAATTGACTTGGTAAACACCGCAATGGCAAGAATTTCCATGTTAATTGACAAAGCCAAATATAACCCTCAAAAACAAGATATCTTAGATAATTCTCAATTTCAAGAAGAATTTATGGAGCTGATGCGCCAGGTAGAAGATCTGACAAATGACTTGCGCCTTTATAACGAAGAACTTATACAAGCACAATAAAGGAGTCCTATGACAGATCCTCTTTCTTATACACATTTAAATAAGGGGTTTTTTCTTATTGCAAGCCCCAATATAGATACGGGTATTTACTTTCGGAGTGTGATTATCCTTTGCGAGCATAGCTCCGTTGGTTCGTTTGGACTCATTGTGAATAAGCGTTTAGAAATAGATTTGCCAGAAGAAATCCTTAATCAAAACGATCTGCGCAATGAAAATGTACATATTTGTGCAGGAGGACCCATTCAGCCTAATCAAATGATGCTACTTCACTCATCACAAGAACTACCTGAGCAAACATTAAATCTTTGTGAAGGTGTTTACTTAGGAGGAGATTTGCAATTTTTACAAGAAGCTTCTGTAAATTCTCAAGGACCTGCCATTCGTCTATGTTTTGGATATTGCGGCTGGGGACCAGGGCAGTTAGAAAGAGAGTGTATTAGAGGAAATTGGTTTATTCATCCTACTTCTTCTTTGTTTATTTTTAATACGCTAGAAGAAAAGATCTGGCAAACCATTTTAAGAGAGATGGGTGGCAAGTATGCCACCCTATCTATGATTCCAGAAGATTTAAGCCTAAATTAGCCCTCTTGCACACCTGCTTTCTTGAAAAAGCTCACTTGATATAGCTGAGAAAAAGCTTCTTGTATGATAAATCCATTATGGTTGAGCTTTTCAATAAAGATATGCATTGCGCTGGCCATTCTTTGGATTCGATCTTTATCTACACTACGCCCTCTTAATGTCATTGCAGGGACATATAGTAAGTAGAGTAAAAAGTCTCTTTTGGATTTAGGTAGACCCTCTGGATGATTCATCACATGTAACCAAGCAAATACTTCTGCACTAAATAGAGAACTTGTATCTACTCCATCTTTGCAAGTAAAACTCAAAACATCCGGTCTTAGTTGATCTATTATGTGCAAAAATAAAAAGAAATGAAAAATTTCGATATAATCTAGTCTATCTTGATGAGAAAACTCCTTTTTTCCATCAAAAAAGAGCTCGTGAACTAATAAAAGAGCTTTATTTACAAAAAAGGTTAATCGACTGTTATTTACTGTCGGAGGAAAATAGAATCCATATTCTTGTCCACTTAGCACCTCTTGTGCACATTTTGATAAAAAATCACTTGCCTTTGAACTGCCTTCTCTTTGATGGTAAAAATCGCTATTTTTATCAAAAGTAATGACACTTAAATGATCTGAGAATTCTTGCTTGTATTGAGATTTCTCTAAGCAAGTACATCGTGCTCTTTCTTGCCAAGAGGATCGATTTTGTAAGTTAATCACTAAATATTTCTGATCTCTGCTTACTAATACTTGCATAAAGCCTATAAATTCAGGAACAAGCTCTATATCTGTTAGAGTTGCTTGCATTGTCATAGAAGCAATTTTCATGCAACTAATCTTCAATTGATCCATTAGAATTGTATAGATTTGTATAGGCCAATTCTTTTGAGTACATAAATCTAAACCCTGTCCTAAGCGCTGCTCTCTTACCAAAGCTAAAGCCTGCATCAAAGGGCCACTTGGATAGGCTTTAAGAGCTGTACGAATGGCTATATCTTGATAAAGAATTACACTATCCAATTGGATTTTTTGTGTTGAAAGCAATTCATTTTTACTATGCCCCATAGCAATCAATTGCCCAATTAATTCAAGAGCTTTTTCATAACAGCAAGCTTGCGTAAATAATAAATAAGAAAGTTTATGATATAAAGAGTCGATTAAAGGACTAGATTTTGGTTGAGAAATAGCCTGGCGTAAAAATACACAAAAATCCACCAAGTATTGCTCACAGACTTTATCTGCATCATTTCTCATTAAATTATAAGGATTTGCAGCTAGCATTAAAGCTAGTAATGCTTTACTCATACAAAGCATGCTTTCTTCTGTTCTAAGCTCTTTTGCCTGTTTAAAAAAATCATCTATAGAAGGCAGACTCTGTTTTAACATCTCTTGGGCTATCATATGAGCTTGCAGATCTTTCGTAGCTCTTAAATGAAAAATAAGCTCTTGATATTCAGAATGCAATAAAAGCTCATCGCTTTGCCCCACCAATAGGATATGTCTTAACAAAGCAGAAGGTGCAAAATAACCCCCCTTGTCTTTGTGTAACAATAATAGTTCGTAATCTGTATCTGAGCGTATGGTTTCTAAATCCTTGATTAAGAAACCATTATCTGTATTACGCTGCTCTTCTATCCCTATTTCTAGAGTTTTTTTATTAAAACGAACGACCTTTGATTTAAAAAACTGTTTTAGATCTCGGTATTCTTTTAGAAGCTGTACACTTTCTCTATCTTGTGTTTTCTTAAAAAGCAGGGTATATCTATCCCATTTTTTCACAGCTTCATCTGCTAGAGCCATAACAGCATAAACCGATTTTTCCATTTGCTGAAGATGGAAATATTCTCGATCTGATTCATATACTTTTCGCAGGTAGTTTAAAATCGTACGGAAAATCTGCTGAACTTTTTCTCTTTTCAGCAAATCATCTTGTTCGTTAAAACCCTGTTTCATTGCAGCTTCTTTTTCAAAAGGCTTTAATTCAATAAGATGCGATAAATAATTTACCGCTTCAATAAATTCAGATTCAGAAACAGCTTTAGAAGCCATGCAAACACCTATTTATAGTATCAATTAAATATAGCCTTATTATTAATAATAATCCAATTTTAATTCAATTAGTATAAAAGATATCATCTTAATAATAATTTAATTTAACAAAGTGCTATTTATTATAAATAAATGATTAAGAATAGATATTTTAGTGGTAGCTGTTCAAAGTAGAGGGGCCTTTGGTTTTTAAACTCTAAGGAACTACTTTCGATAAGTACCTCAGATTTAACATCAGCTTGCATTCTTAGATTTTAATCTGCTATACTTAAAGGGAAGAAAATAGACTACTTTGAGACTTTTAAGCATAAAATTAAAGGTAAATCAAATGGACCTATCAGTGATTCTAGCATCGTTAGCCGCTACTGCAACCGTTATTGGTGTTATTTATGGCTTCTTACAAAACTTTAAGACAGAAATCAAAGCAGACATCAATAGATTAGAAACTAGAATGGATAAACTCGAAGAGCGCCTTGATGCTAGAGTAAATAAGCTCGAAGAGCGTATGTTTTGGTTAGCAACGGGTAAAAAGCTCGAAGATGCGATTCTTGAAGAACAGATGAAGCGTAAAAAAAGCGCATGAACCTTAAAAAGCTGTTTTAGAGAGATGATATCATGAAAAAAAGACCGATTTCCTAAGAAACTGCGCCAATAAAATTAAAGGTAAATCAAATGGATCTAGCTATGATTCTAACATTGTTAGTCGCTACTGCAACCGTTATTGGCTTTGTTTATGGATTCTTACGAAATTTTAAAGAAGACATCAAAGCAGATATCAATAACCACATTGATAGATTAGACACTAGAACAAATAAACTTGAAGAGCGCCTTGATGCTAGAGTAAACAAGCTCGAAGAGCGTATGTTTTGGTTAGCAACAGGTAAAAAACTCGAAGATGCGATTCTTGAAGAGCAGATGAAGCGTAAAAAAAGTGCATAAAAGCCTACCTATTTAAAGATGAGTCAATTCATTGGGAAGATCGCATATTTCTTCCTCTTTCTTTTAAAGAAGAAAAATCACAAATGCTTCTATCAGTATGGGATCGTTTAACCAAAATACAATAACTTACATGCAGCACAAAAAAGGCAATGCTCTGGTTTCTGTATCTCTCTTTTTTCCAGCTTTTGTTGCGTAAGGTGAGTTTTTAAGTAAGATCATATATAGTAAGGACAAAAAAATTTTAGCAAAGAGGCTTTATTATGACGTTAAAAGTAAAAGCCATTAATGCAGAAACCGAACAACTCATTTCAAGAACTACCCCTGAAATGCTCTCTTTGCCAAAAGAGCTCTTCGAGAAAATTTTTTCCTACTTGAATCAGAGTGATTTACAATCTATTGCATCCGTGAACAGCATAATGAAGAAACATGTAATAGTAGCAGCTAGCTTTAATGAACCCTTTTCCATAAAGAATTTTATCCAACTTCTAAACCAGCATTTAAATGTAAAAAAATTCCATGCTCAAAGAGATTTACTTATAAAGATTTTTCAAAATATAACCCCTCGGGAACATGCAAGCTTATCATTGCTAAAAATCTATATTTTAGATCTGAAAAACCAATTAATCAACATAATAAAAACGTTGGACCTGCAAACAACAGATAATCTAAAGAATCACATACGACCTCCCAAGTTTATGGAAGATATTTTTGAATTATCTGCAATTGAAAAACGAATAGATAAAGCTAATTCTGTTTCCAGTAAAATTATCAGAGCGGATGCTCTTTATGGTATTTCTAATGCTTTAGCACAGACTGGTAGCATTGACAGAGCTATTGAAATTGCTATGTCGATTCCTAATGAGCATATCAAAGAGATTGCTCTTTGTAGTATTTCTAACATTTTAGTACAAACTAATAAAGTTAACAAAGCCGTCGAAGTGAGTATGTCGATTCCTAGCGAGTGCATCAAAGGGCTTTCTCTTTATGGTATTTCTAATGCTTTAGCACAGACTGGTAGCATTGACAGAGCTATTGAAATTGCTATGTCGATTCCTAATGAGCATATCAAAGAGATTGCTCTTTGTAGTATTTCTAACATTTTAGTACAAACTAATAAAGTTAACAAAGCCGTCGAAGTGAGTATGTCGATTCCTAGCGAGTGCATCAAAGGGCTTTCTCTTTATGGTATTTCTAATGCTTTAGCACAGACTGGTAGCATTGACAGAGCTATTGAAATTGCTATGTCGATTCCTAATGAGCACATCAAAGAGATTGCTCTTTATAGTGTTTCTAGCATTTTAGTATACACTAACAACATTGAAAGGTCTATCGAGGTCGCTATGTCGATTTCTAATGAGAGCATCAGAGAAAATGCCCTTTATAGTGCTTCTAACATTTTAGTATACACTAACAACATTGAAAGGTCTATCGAGGTCGCTATGTCGATTTCTAATGAGAGCATCAGAGAAAATGCCCTTTATAGTGCTTCTAACATTTTAGTATACACTAACAACATTGACAGAGCTATCGAGGTCGCTATGTTGATTTCTAATGAGAATGCTAGCTGGGGATCCCTTCTAAGTATGTCCGAAACATTAGCACAAGCTGGTAGCGTTGACAGAGCTATCGATGTTGCTATGTTGATTTCTAATGAGAACATAAAAGAGAGAGCCCTTTATAGTATTTCTAGTGCTTTAGCTCAGGCTGACAGCATTGACAGGGCTACCGAGGTCGCTATGTCGATTCTTAATGAGGACGTCAGAGGGCTTGCTCTTCAGGAAGTCTCCGAAGCTTTAGCACAGGCTGGAAACATTGACAAAGCTACCAAGGTCGCTAGGTCGATTCCTAATGAGAACACTAGAAGCGAGGCTCTTTGGGATATCTCCGAAACTTTAGCACAGGATGGAAACGTTGACAGAGCTATCGAGGTCTCTATGTCGATTTCTAATGAGAAGGCTAGCTGGGGAGCTCTTCGAGGTATGTCCGAAACATTAGCACAGGATGGAAACATTGACAGAGCTATCGAGATCGCTATGTCGATTCCTAATGAGGACGTCAAAAGGGTTACTTTTTATAGTATTTCCGAAACTTTAACGCAGACTGGTGGCATTGAAAGAGCTATCGATATTGCTATGTCGATTCCTGACGAGAATATCAAAGAACTTATTCTTTATAGTATTTCTAAAGCTTTAGCTCGGGTTAATAACGCTAGCAGAGCTATCGAGGTCGCTATGTTGATCTCTAATGAGAATACTAGATGGGATGCTCTTTATGGTGTTTCTAAAGCTTTAGCACAGGCTGGAAACATTGACAAAGCTATCGATGCTACTACGTTGAGTCCTACAGAGAAAGCCAAAATATTTGCTCTTTATGGTATTCCTAGCCCTTTAAAACAGGCTAACAGAATTGGCAAAGCTATCAATGTTGCTGCGTTGATTCCTAACCAGGATATCAGAACACTTGTTCTTTATGCTATTTTTAAAGCTTTAGCACGGGCTGGAAACATTGACAAAGCTATCGATGCTGCTATGTCGATTCCTAATGAAAACACTAGAAGCAAGGCTCTTTGGAGTGTTTCTGAAACTTTAGCGCAGACTAACAACATTGAAGGAGCTATTGATGCTGCTATGTCGATCTCTAATGAAGACATCAGAGAGCTTGTCCTCCATGGTATTTCCGAAGCTTCAGTGCAAACGGACAATGTTAACAGAGCTATCGAGGTCGCTATATCGATTCCCAATGAGGGCACTAGATGAAGATGCTCTTTGCGGTATTTCTAACGCTTTAGCAAAGATCAGGTCTTGTATTGTTTTAAGGAAAGAAATGCAGAAGCTAGAGCAAACTTCTTACAAAAAATAAAGAGTATTACTCTTGAGAATAGGGTGTATTTGGACGAAAGCGGAATCAATCAGAGGCTATAGACCTCTTTCGAAACCCATTAACGTAGCTCCAGATTATAAACGCCGGCAATGAGATTAAACCGAAGACCAAACCTTTTCCGCCTATTTCTATAACGATCAGCTAAAATTTTAAATCGCTTAAGCAGACTAATAGCATTTTCATTAATTACGCGTTCTTTGGAAAGGGATTGATTATTTTTTTTGTCTTGTTTTGTTAATCGGAATTTCTCGTTGTCTAAATCTTTTGCTTTTTCAAATTTCATTATGCCCTTATGTACTTTTAAGGACATTATTTTATACAAGGGTTTTTTTATTTTCTAGTTTTGAAAGAGCTCTAATATCAATTTAAACTAATATATAGGAAAAATGCTTCTTAAGCCAGATGGTATTCACTTGCATTGGAATATTATAGGGCCTAAAAAAAATGAAGAAATCGATTCTTATTACTTTTAAATAAAAAATTTAAACATCAGGAAAATTAAACAGGAAAAACCAGCGGCAAGAGGCAGTGTTAAAACCCAGGTCAAAACAAGTTTGCGGGCTGTTTTCCATTCTACACCAGGTTTTTCTTTTGCTAAACCAACTCCTGTTATACTGCCTACAATCATCTGCGTTGAACTAATGGGCATTCCTAAAAAACTAGCAAATAAAATAACGAAAGAGGAGCTGCTTTCTGCTGCAAATCCTTGATAAGATTTAAGATGTGTAATCCGAAACCCTACTGTATGAATAATCCTAAAACCTCCGGAGGCAGTCCCAATCCCAATAACTAAAGCGCAAGATAAGATTACCCAAAAAGGGATGGTATCTGTGGAAATAATACCTGCGCTAAAAAGCCCAAGGGTAATGATTCCCATACTTTTTTGTGCATCATTCAAACCGTGAGCTAAAGCCACAAGAGCAGAAGAGGCAATTTGTAAGCAGGCAAATAAATGAGTAAATTTATTAAAACGCTTTATGAAAAATTGCAATATCTTTAAAAATAAAAAGCTAAACAAACAACCAATTAAAGGCGAAAGAACCATCGGAATAATTACTTTCTTTGTTAAAGAATGCCAGTAAATGGCTTGCACCCCGGTTTGTGCCCAAACAGCACCAATTAGTCCCCCGATCAAAGCATAAGAAGAACTGCTGGGGATCCCTAAGGACCAGGTTAAAACATTCCAGATGATAGCTCCTAATAAAGCAGCAATGATTGTGATAGAAGAGGTATAATTTGGATCTACTAATCCAGATGCAATTGTCTGAGCTACACCACTAATTTGTGTTGCTCCTACAACATTTAACACCGATGCCATACAAATGGCTGCAAGTGGTGTTAACACACGCGTAGCAATGACAGTAGAGACTACATTCGCAGCATCGTGAAAACCATTAGTATAATCAAAAATAAGTCCCAAAATCACAATGCAAACAACAAGAACAACGTCCATATCACTCCAAATTCTTAAATATATGACAATTTTGACCTTGTTATAATCTAGACATTTATATACAAAAAAATTACATTATAACCTATAATTAAGAGGGATATATGAAGAGATTATTTATATCTGCTGTATTTGCTTTAACTCTTTGCTCTTCTTTAGATCTTTATTCTGAATCCTCTATTCGGATTGTGCCCGTCTCCCGTACCCCTGAACCCGATCATGTAAACATAAAAGTTATCTATCCTTCAGAAAATGAACTATGCCGCTCTGATACTAGGGGACAAATTCGCGTTACAGGACTTGCTTTGGGAGTAGATAGTGAATTTCCACGAAAAAAAGAGATTGCTAATGATCCAAACGGACAAACCCTTCATATGATCATCGATAATCAACCTTATTTTACCATTACTGAATCGGATATGGATGCATGGAGAGGGATTGATGAAAACAGCAACGAACTTGCTTTGTTTGATATACCTTTTGCCCTCCGCCCAGGTATGCATGTTATGCGTGTTTTCCCTGCCCGTTCTTTTAAAGAAAGCCTAAAAGATAAAGGTTGCTTTGCAGTCAGAACCTTTTACCATCAAAATCACGATCAGCGCTTTTCTGTAGATTTATGTAAACCCTATTTAACTTATAATGAGCCTCAAGGAACGTATTTTCTGCAAGGTTGCGGTCAACGAGGTTGTAATCCTCAACCTATTTTACTAGACTTCTATATCACCAATTGCCAGCTATCCCGGGACGGCTACAAAGTAGCTGTAGAAATCGATCATATTATAAAAGAAATCCTTACCTCATGGCAACCTTATTACATATATGGTCTTAAAAGAGGAACTCATCATATTCGATTACAGCTTTTAGATTCTAATAACCAATTAGTTCCTGGAATATTCAATAATGTCGAGCGCAAATTTAACATCCAATAAATGGATGAAATTACTAAAATTAAGCGAAATGCTATTAAACATGGCGATTATTACTTTTTGTTTTTTTCTGATTAAAACATTTTGCGATAATCAAACCTCTGGTTTTCGTATAGAAAAAATTCAAGGATCTATCCCAGATACAGAAGAATGGAAGATAGATGTCTTATTTCAAAATGCAGACCTTTCTTGCTTAGGCCAACCTTTCTATTTCTTAGAAAAAGGAGGGCAAGCATATGCCTTTATTTCAAAAGACAAAAAGTGCGTTATTAAATTCTTAAAATTTAGAAAAATCAATCCTTCTTTTTCTCTAAAGCTGCTTTCCATGCTTCCTTGTTTCCAAAAACAATATCTTAAAAAACTATTACGTTTAAGAAAACGGATTGAAAAAGAATGTAAAAGCTATCAAATCGCTTGCGAAGATCTCTCTAAAGAAAGTGGATTAATCTTTGCTAGACTGCAAAAAAACTATCCTCTAAGCCACTATGTCACAGTAGTTGATAAAATAGGTATGGCTCGCCGGGTTTTCTTAGATCAAGTCGTGTGTATTGTACAAAAAAAAGCCTCTCTTATTTATCCAGGTCTTTCTCAGATCATTCAGACAGAAGGGGAAAAAGGAGCTCAGATGGTTATTGATAATTTAATCGAATTTTTTATACAAAGGGGCAAAAAAGGCATTCGTGATTTAGATCCTAAAATCAATAAAAATCTTGGGTTGGTAGGTTCTCAAGCCATGCAGATTGATTTAGGGCGCCTCTGCCGTGACTCCAATCAAAGAAATCCTAAGATCATACATCAAGAAATCAAAAGAATAATTATACCTTTGCAGGAGTGGTTAAATTTACATCACCCTTCTCTTGCGGCTTATTTAAATCAGCGCTTACCAAAGGATTGTTAAAAGACCCACAACTCCTTGCGCCAACATTTGTATCGCCATTGCAGCTAAAATTAATCCAGCAATTCGATTAAAAATATTGATACCTGTCTGCCCTAAAAATTTCTCAATATTTCCAGAAAAATACAGGGTAACTCCTATCACTAAAGCTACTAAAGTCGCACAGATCGTCATGTATACCTGGTTAGTCACGCCTGGATGAGTGGCATTAGCTATAATTACTGTGCTAATAGCTCCGGGGCCTGCTGTAATAGGAATAGCCAAAGGCACAATAGCTACTGAATCCTTTTTTTGCGCTTCTTTTTGATCTTCTATGGTTTGCTTCATGCGACTAACCTGTGCATTTAACATAGAAAAAGCTAATAAAAATACCACAATTCCACCTGTTATTTGAAAAGCAGGTATAGTAATTCCTAAAAAACTTAAAAAAGAGCTTCCAATCCAAGTCATGGAGATAAGAATTATTCCCACTGCTATAGCGGCAATTAGACCTGTATTTTTTTTCTCTTTTAATGTCATTCCTTGAGTCAAATTCAGCAAAGCAGGAAGAGCTGCAAAAGGACTACAGACGACAAGTAAAGAAATAAAATAGTTAATAACCTGTGTAAAGTTCATAATCCTCCAATAATAAAAAATAGGTCAAATATACCTAAAAAATCTAAATTTAGCAATAAAATATTGGTGTTTCTATTTTTAATAAGGTATAAGGCTTTTATTTATTTACCAAAATATGTTATTCTATTTTCTTTAAATTTTTTTAGTTTTAATGAACGAAATTCTTTTCTTTTCACACCTTTTTATTGTAATGTTATTTGTCCTAATTTCTTTAAAATTAGGTAAAGAAACAATAATTACATCGATTGCTATGCAAGCAATTCTAGCTAATCTATTTGTCATCAAACAAATTTCCTGGTTTGGCTGGGAAATCACATGCAGCGATGTTTTTGCTATTGGTAGCATTTTTTCTTTAAATCTATTAAGGGAATATTTTGGTTTAGAGTTAGCAAAAAAAGCCATTTGGATATCTTTATTTACCATGATTTTTTTTACTTTAATGTCTCAAATACACCTATTTTATTTACCCTCTGCATTTGACACTACACACTCTGCCTTCCTTCAAATTTTAACACCAATACCTAGACTTCTATTCGCTTCACTAGCTACTTTTATGATTATTCAGCAATTAGACATAAGATTGTTTGGTTTTTTAAAAAAGCACCTCTCTATTCCTTTTTGGGTACGCAATGCTGTTTGTGTGACAATTACACAATTGCTTGATACTATTTTATTTTCTTTTTTAGGTCTCTTCTCTCTTGTTGCCTGCTTAACCGATATTATCTTAGTCAGTTATTTTGTAAAAATTGTCATCATCGCTTTATTAGCCCCTTTGACGGCTTGTGTAAAATGGATGATTCCTCAAACCTCAAGAGACCTTCATGACATTTCGCTTTGAACTCATTCATACCTCTACTAAATCTAAAGCTAGAGTAGGAAAAATCTATACTCCTCATGGAATCATTGATACTCCTAACTTTGTAGGAGTAGGCACAAATGGAACCATTAAGGCTCTTGATAATCAAGCGGTCCATGAGATAGGCCTGCAGCTCATGTTTTGCAATACCTATCATTTACTACTTCAACCAGGAACTTCTATTGTAAAGCAAGCTGGAGGATTGCATAGCTTTATCAATCGCAGTTTACCTATTATCACCGACTCAGGTGGATTTCAAGTGTTTAGCTTAGCCTACGGCTCTATCTCGGATGAATTAAAAGGTAAAGGTACCAAAAAGCAAGCGGGTCATGTATTAAGAATTTCTGAAGAAGGTGTAATTTTTCGTTCTTATCGCGATGGGCAAAAAGTCTTACTCACTCCAGAGAGCTCGATTGAAGCGCAAAAAGACCTAGGAGCTGATATCATTATTCCCCTCGATGAACTTCCTCCTTATCATATCGAGAAAAATGCCTTAGAGGCTTCTTTAGCACGCACACACAGGTGGGAAGAGCGCTCTTTATATACACATTTAAAAAACCCTAATAACCAAGCAATGTATGCTGTGATTCATGGCGGCATTGATCCCATTTTAAGAGAAAAAAGCTGCCGTCACTTAACAAAGCTTCCCTTTGATGGTTTTGCTATTGGAGGAAGTATGGGTAGAACCAAGCAAGAGATGTTTACAGTTCTACGCTCTACCATATCGCACCTGCCTCTTGAAAAGCCCAATCATTTATTAGGAATTGGAGATTTAACCTCTATTGAAATGTGCATACCCATGGGGATTGATACTTTTGACTCTTCTTATCCCACAAGAGCTGCTCGTCACGGCATTTTATTAACACAAGAAGGGCATGTAAAAATTGGCAAAAGTTCTCATGCTCATATGTTTTCTCCACCTGAAAAAAACTGCCCTTGCTTTACATGTAGTAAATTCAGTTTAGCTTATCTACATCATTTATTTAAGGCAAAAGAAGCTACTTGTATGATCTTAGCTACCATCCACAATCTGCACTTCATGGTTCAGCTTATGCAGAATTATCGTGCTAAAATTTTACACAACGACATTTGAAATAAAGGATAATTGCTCAATATAACAAGCATAGCAAGTGGGGTAAAAAGATTCTTCTGCTCCTAGTTGAATACTAGGACCATCTAGACAAGCTTGTCCATTTACATGCCTTAAATTCATGATGGATTTAGAATGACAATAGTGACAAGTTGCTTTTACTTCTTCAATGCGATCTGCTAATTCCATCAAGCGTAAAGATCCTTCAAACAACTGTGCACGAAAATCTGTTCTCAATCCGTAACAAATCACAGGAATATTTTGTGTAATGGTCAACTGTCTTAACTCTTCTATATGTAAAGCAGAGAGAAATTGAGCTTCATCTACTAAAATACAACTAATGCCTTCCCAGTTATACTTTAAAAGCGTTGTGCCTTCATCCACTAAAATATCTGCTTTCATTTCAAGGCCAGCTCGCGATTTAATTTGCTCTTGACCAAATCGATCATCAATCTTTGGCTTAATCAGCAAAACCTTTTTTCCCTGCTGCTTATAATTATGAGCTACTGCTAATAGATTTAATGTCTTTGCACTTCCTACAGTACCATAGCGAAAATACAGCTTTGCCATTTTAAGCTCCTTTAAGTTTCCTGATTCCATAATCTACAGGATTTCAGAGAATTTCCGCTTTATTTTTTTATAGGAAAAAAACACAAAGAATTATTGGATTTTGGATCAGAGATCGGACGCAATGCTGGTTTGCAATAGAAAAGACCGAGCTTACTGCATGAAAAAGACCTGTTAACTTTACTAACACCACTAGCTCAGAAATGCTATTCATAAAGAAAGGTTTTCTATACAAACATGTTTTTTCCAAAGTATTTTTACATTTGGAAAAATAAGCTGAAAATTCCATTTGATAAGATCTGGTATTATTGCTAGCAACGCAATTGCTCTATTATAAAATAAAATTTAATAAGAACTTTATACACTCAATCATTGAATCAATTTAGGCAATTCTTCGGTTGAATAAAAACCCATCTTTTATAGAGTTATTATTTTTATCAACAAGAGGTGGAATTATTTTAAGACTTGATTCTTTATAGATCCAAAAAGTTGTATTGCCATACAGGATTTAAAGCAGATAAAGGAACTGAACAAAGGCTAGACATACGTTATATTATTCTCTAATTAATACAAGGATAACAAAATATTATAAATTATTCTATTTTATTACAAAACTATTGTAAGTAATAAATCCCTTCTTGTTATGTCAACTAATTTTTGCGTTACAGAGATCATCTCAGCAATAGTTTTAACGTTTTCAACTTCTTGTCTTAATTGAGAGAAGTCTATTTTATTTAATCGCGTGCTAATTTTTTGTACATTCCCTAAACAACGAGTTAATAATCTTTTAAACAAAGGAATTCTTTTTTCCATAGTTCTATAGATCAAATAGTTTCCTGACACCATACCAAACATTCCAGCAAACACTCCCATTGTCGATATACTAGCCCCTGCCCAATAGCCACACCAGATTTCATTAATTTCCTTTTTTTGGCCCAAAGTCGCTACTACCAATGGAGTAAATAAAATACCTATTGCTACATGATAAGCAGCACCTACAGTTGCAGAAAAAGTAAATCCAGTATATCTGATTCTTGGAACTAGTGAATCATTGATAAAATTTCTTTCTTCTGGCTTTTGACAGCAAATATCAAAAAAATTACGTAATACAGTTACAACTAATCCATGTATATCATGAGAAGTTAAGATCCAGCGGATAAGTTTTTCTCTTCTAAAAGATTGTATAGATAGTTGCTCTGAAGGAGTATTTCTAGAAGCAGCGTTAGGTGCAGAAGATGAAATTGGCAATAGCATAATTTTATCAGATAAACTTAAAAAAGCAGAAGGAGTTTCTACTTTTTCTATAATAGGTTCCATTTGCAGATTAAGTTTAGTAACTCTACTAATTAAAGTTTCTACTTGATTACTTTGTTCTCTTTTTATAGAGCTAAAATAATTTTTTCTCGTGGGTTGAAAAGGTAATACATTTGGGATAACTAATTTAGAATATACATAAGAAAATCTACTGCTTAGTAGTGTTGTTGCAGGCTGAAGTTGCACTAAAACTCTTGTATCTGGTGTAGGTAAAATCTTACTGAAACTTGATGAAGCCAAGCCTCTATTATATAGTCCCATAGTATCTCTGAAATATGAGCTTTCTGAAAGAATAGGAGGTTTAAAAAAACCAGGCATATTTGATTTAGAATTATTACAAAATAAAATATTAGAAAGTATAGTCATAAAAATCCCTTTTAATTATAAACAATATAAATTAGTAATAAATAAAAATAAATAAAAAAGATAATTTTAAAATAATAATAATAATGATTTTAAAGTTAATACAAACAAACTTTGACAGAAAAATATCTAAGATAGAAATATTAAAAAAGCGCTAATAGATTATTAAAGATAATTTTAAAATAATAATAATAATGATTTTAAAGTTAATACAAACAAACTTTGACAGAAAAATATCTAAGATAGAAATATTAAAAAAGCGCTAATAGATTATTAACGCTTTATAAAAACGGAGGAGGTAGGATTCGAACCCACGGTCGGTTGCCCGACTGCTGTTTTCAAGACAGCCGCGATAGGCCACTCTGCCACTCCTCCTTAAGGATTTAGGAATTATAACGAATACGTTTTAATTTTCAAGCAAACTGATTTAAAAACCGCAAATTGTTTTCGGTGAACAATCGAATATCCTTAACCCCGTAAAGAAGCATAGCAACTCTTTCGATACCCATTCCCCAGGCATATCCAGAATATTCTTCCGGATCAATATTAGCATTCTTAAGAACTTGTGGATGTACCATACCAGCTCCTGCGACTTCTAACCAGCCTGTATGTTTACACAATCTACACCCTTGCGCTTTACAAGAAGTACAAGCAATATCCACTTCAAGGCCTGGCTCTACAAAGGGAAAGTAACTAGGGCGAAAGCGTGTTTGAATAGATGAGTCAAAGAGCTTTTTCCAAAATTCGTCCATCGTAGCTAATAGATCTGCAAATGTGACTCTGCGATCAACATACAAACCTTCTACTTGATGAAAAAACACATGTGATCTACTGCTAATTGTTTCATTGCGATAAACAGTTCCTGGAGCAATAATTCGAATAGGCGGTGTATTTTCTTGCATTACACGTAGCTGCGTATTAGAGGTATGTGAGCGCAATAATAGATCTTTTGTAATGTAGAAAGTATCCTGCATATCTCGAGCTGGATGATCTGGAGGAAAGTTCAATCCTTCATAGTTGTAGTAATCACTATCTATGTCAGGACCATATTGCACAGAAAACCCCATATTACAGAACAAATCCATAACCTTATTTAAAGTTAATTGCAATGGATGTCGTCTGCCGATGAACCCCCTTCTTCCAGGGATTGTCACATCTATTTTTTCTTCAGATAAGCGTTTGGCTTGTTCTACGTTTAGAAAGCTTTCAAGTCCATTTTGACAAAGTTGTAAGATTTCTTCTTTAAGATCATTAATCTCTTTTCCTATTTGAGGTCGAAGATCTTTAGAAACTTCTTTTAGTTTCTGCATTATGTGTTGAATTAAACCCTTTTTTCCCAGGTATTTTACCTTCAGCAGCTCAACATCTTTGCTATTTTTAATTTGTGATAAATCAGATTGAAATTGCTTTTGAATAGAAGAAATTGAATCGCGCACAAAAAATCCTTCTAAATATGCGCTTGTTCTTAAACAAGCGCTTTTAAAAAAAATAAAAACCTAACAAAATGCAAGCTTAGCAGCATTTGCAATCGCAGCAAATCCTTTAGGATCGCTTTCTGCCATTTCAGCAAGTCTTTTGCGGTTAATCCGACAATTAGCCAGGGACATACCATGAACGAGCTTACTATAAGAAATCCCGTTTATTTTTGCTCCTGCACTAATACGAGTAATCCATAAACTGCGGAATTCTCTTTTCTTCAGCTTACGATGACGATAATTAAAAGCTTCTGCTGACAATACGGCATCTTTTGTCAAACGAAGATGATTTTTGCGGTCTCCAACAAATCCCTTAGCACGTTTGAATAGTCTCTTGCGGGAACGTTTGGAAGCCACAGAATTTGTGACTCTAACCATATAGATTCTCCATTATTTTTTAAAAATTCTAAGGGTAATTCACCCTACTCCCATTAAACGAGCATACATTTTCACCTGCCCTTGATCTACTAATGCAGGACGGTGTAATTTGCGTTTACGTTTGGAAGATTTCTTTGTCAGTATATGGCGGCATCCAGGACGTCGACGAACTAGTTTTCCTGTTCCTGTCATCTTAAACCTAGCGCTTACCGCTTTTTTTGTTTTCATTTTTGGCACAGCTTACCTCTTTATTCTTAAACTATTTTACTGCTTTTCTTTACAGTTCCCGGCGCCAATACAACTGATAAACTACGCCCAAGCATCTTAGCTGGAGCTTCAGGAGCAGCTACATCGATAAGAGCTTCGCACATTCCTAAAATGGCTTTCTGGGCATATTCAGGTCGCGCCATTTCTCTACCGCGCAATGTGCAAGTAATTCGAACCTTATTCCCTTTAGAGATGAAATCACGTGCATGTTTTAATTTTACCATGATATCGTGATCATCTGTATTCGGTTTAATCTTTATTTCTTTAACCTTAACCTGATGCTGCGATTTTTTTTGTTCTTTTTCTTTTTTTGTTAGTTGATAACGATATTTACCATAATCGATAATTTTACAAACAGGAGGTGTCGCATTTGGAGCAATTTCTACCAAATCCAGTCCCATTTGCTCTGCTTTTGTCAAAGCCTCGGCTAATGACAAAATCCCTAATTGATTTCCTTCTTTATCAATTACACGCACTTTTAAAGCACGAATTTCTCTATTGATTCTCAGATTCAGAGTTTTTACCCCCAGTTGCCATTTGTATCCGTGTAAATAAAGCATCTAATGTTATGCTCTGTTCTTGATTTAAGCCAGACTCATGCAAAGTAAGCATATTTGCTAACCGCTCCTTTTCGCCAATAAGCACAATATAAGAAATATGTGCTTTAATTGCCCTATAGAAACGCTGTGCTAAAGAAACGCTATATTGATAATCCATTAATACTTTAATGCCTTTTTGGCTCAATTGAGAACAAACCGCCTCAGCATATAACTTGCTTTCAGCATTAACCACAATAATACGTACTTTTTCACTAGTTAGCCAGAGCGGCAGCTTGCCTCCTGTTTGCTCAACAAGCAATCCTATCATTCTTTCTAAACTACCAAACATAGAGCGTAAAAGAATTACTTCCTGATCACCTTTTAAAAGGTTTAAAAAAGGCCCACGCCACCATCTTCTTAAGCTATCTGCAATGTATACTTCTACGCATTCTATAAAATCAGAATGACCTTTACTCTCTATGCGATACTCTAACTGCAATTCTTTTAAAGCCATTTGCATGATAGATAAATGCGTGTCATTTTTTTTTCTAATTTTATTATAAGAACCACGTAAAACAATTTCGAACTCAAAACCTAAGATTTTAGGGATTTTTAAAATGAATTGCAAGGAAGAAATACACTCTTTTAATAAGTTATCCTTTGAACAAAATAAATGGGTGAAATCAGTCAAATAACAAAAAGATTGAAAAAGTCCTTGCTGCATATCGTTAAAGTCTGAATTTATAACCCACGCAAGCTCTGCTAGTCTATTCATTTTTTTTTGAGAGTTTTGAAAAATTTGTTTGTGATATGAGACAACAGGATTAAAGCTTCTAGCAGAAGTTAGTAAATAAGGAGAGGTAATAAATTCAATATTCTCTTTAATGGATTCTTTTTTCCAATAGTTTATTAAAATTTCTTTTAAGTCTTCTGCTTTCGATAACCAAACCCATCCTTCCTGGTTTTCTAAAGGCATAAAAAGCTGCATATCGCAAACCAGCTGAAGATGATTGTGTTCCTGCCAAAACAAGCGTTTTTGTTTGCAAGAACCATTTGCTATGCCAACAATTCGAACAAGTCCTGGAATAAAAGAACAAATTAAAAAAGATTCTTTTAATTTTGCCGTAAATGAGGTTCTATTCGTAGGAAGATTTAGATGAGGAGTCCATGTAGCAAATTCTCCTATTTGCCCCATGGTTACTAAAGAACAGGGGTATTTTTTTAATTTTTTAGCGATTAAATATTGTTTTTGATGCTCCATCCACAAAGCAGCATTATGAGGTGTCATCTCAAGAGATCTTAAAACTCTATCCTCTTTATAAATCATCCTCATTCTATCTTCAATAACCCCTAAAAGATGGGATTCAAAGTCGAAGGGAAAAACGATATCATAAAAAAAACAAGTCTCTGTCCCCTGCCCTTCTACTAGCAGTACTTTTGGAAACAGTTCTACAACTGCTGCTGCTAAAAGCAGCGCATTTATTTGATTTTCAATTATACCGTTATTTTTAGACATAGAAAGCTTGGGATATAGCTGACTCGAACAGCCGACCTCCACGATGTCAACGTGGCGCTCTAACCAACTGAGCTAATACCCCATTAATAAAAGTTTTAGATTTTCAAGCATGATACCGAAATGATTGAATTCTAATCAACTTCTTTAAAACCGATTATTTCATTAAAGATAGTTGATTGAATCTCTTTTTGGACTTATGCTTAAAAGCATCTATTTTTTTAAAAATTTTTATGACATACCTGCCTCTACACTCTCACTTAGAATTGGCACGCTTTTATTGGAAAATGGTCTTACAACCAGGAGATTGGGCTATTGACGCAACTTGCGGAAATGGCAAAGATACTTTGCAGCTAGGGAAGTTTTCTTTAGGGGAATTATTGGACTAGATAAACAACAAATTTCTATAGAGAATACTTCTACTTTAGTAAAAAATCATTTACAGGAAGACGAATATAAAAAAATGCATTTATTTTGCACATCACATATTCATTTCCCTTCTCTTGCCTATAAACACCCTATCCGCCTAATTATATACAATCTAGGATACCTTCCAGGAAGTGATAAAAAAATTACTACCATTGCAGAAGACACACTACAAAGCCTTAAACTTGCTCTTGAGCTAATCTGCCAGGTGGACTAATTACTATTTGCTGCTATCCAGGTCATGTAGAAGGCGCTAGAGAACAAACCTTATTATTACAGAAAGCCCAAGAACTACCCTCTTTTCAATATATGATTTGCCATCATTCCTAGCTAAATAAATACGCGTCTGCTTCTTTGTTATTGATTCAAAAAAAAAATAGTTATTAAATCACTTTTTGCATCTCTCTTATCTATTCTTTAGCTAAAACAAGAAATGATAAAAAAAGTTTACATATTAAAAATAATAATATATTTATTTTATTGAAGAGATTTATAGAAAAAAAAGAAAAAACCACAAAATAAAAATATTAACAGCAAGAAATAAAGATGTTTATTATTATTGATTTCTAAATAAATTAGAAATAGAATTAAGTGTGCGGTTAATTATACTTAATTAATAATAATAAATAAAACAATTAATTAATATGACACAAAAAATTACTTATTTAAGCTTACATTTTAAGCTACAATCTCTTTCTGAAGAGATCGGACGCTGCTTCATCTCCCCTAAAGCGTACGAATATTTTTCTAAGCAATTAGCTGCTATAGAAAAAGAGATTCAAAACTTATACCAAATAGATCTTTCCTTTGCTAAACACTCTAAAGAAATTCTTATTAGTTTGTACAGGCAACTTGAGGATCGTTTGGTAGAACAAGAAATTAGTTTAATTAGGCACAGATCTGAAGAATTAAAAGAGCAAGTCACCCGTAAAGCAATACGTATTTTAAAACAACAAATTCACGATTTTGAATATCATCACCGCCCTGCTATTGCTGATAGGCAAGTAGTTGCAGAAGCTAAGGTGATTCTTAAGCAAGCAGAAAAAAATCTTAAGAAAAATAAAAGCTCTTCTCATTTGAACTGGTTTTCCAAACAACAAACCTTACTTTATCTAGGGTTTTATATCGAATACACAGAAGAATTATTTGAAATTGCTGCTCTATTATATAACGATCAGAGCAGTCAGGCAAAACATCGTTTTAATCTTTTACCTGAGGAATATAAAAAACGCGTGCGTGAAAACATGGAATTCTTAAATACAAATATTTTTGAAAATACTTTCGAAACTATCCAATGTTTAATAGGGACTGCTCGGGAATTGGTAGGCACGCATGAAGGATTCCCTTCTAAAGAAGAAGTTAATGAGATCTTCTTAGAATTATTTGAAATCTTAGATCAAGAAAAAGCAATAGGTGCTTCTTGCATGTTTAAATCAAAAGCTTTTGTAGGATAAGTAATATTTTTAGCTTCTTGCATAATATAAAAACTGCCACAGACAACTGTTAACTCATTTGCTTGAAAAGCAAAGTTAAAAGCTGCCTTAACCCCTTCTTCTATACTCTGATGGCAGGTATAAAAGGAGAAAGGTGCATCTTTTAACGCAAAAGAGAGCTCACTTGCAGACGCTAACTTATAATTTCCCTGGACTAAATGAATATGTGTCGCAACAGGCGCTATTAATTCTAAGCAGCTTTCATAATCCTTATTTTTTGAGAAGCCTACTACGAAGCGTAAGCGCTTTTTTGGGAAAAAATAATGCAATGCTTGCAAAAGATAAAATATAGCCTCTGGATTATGCGCTACATCAAAAATTACATCTCCACAAACTTCAAAACGACAACTAGGCCGTAAAATAAGAGCTTGATCTATGGCTTTTTGAGTTAAAATAAAATCGGTTTTAAGTTGCTCTAAGGAATTTTTAGCAATTTCACTGTTTTCTTCATCAAAAAAGTGAAAAACTTTACTTACATAATAAACCGGACAATTCAAAGCACAAGCATGGTTATAAATAGACTGAAAACGAGCTCTTGGCCCCAAAACAACAGGAACTTTGGGTTTTAAAATGCCCGCTTTTTCAAAAGCTATTTTTTCTAAATTTTGACCTAAGAATTGCATATGCTCTTTACTAATAGAGGTAATAACCGTAAGAATAGGACATAATATATTCGTAGCGTCTAATCTACCACCTAATCCCGTTTCAATAACTGCTATATCTACGCGTTTTTCACAAAAAAATTCAAAAGCTAGAAAAGTCATAAGTTCAAAAAAAGAGAGATCTAACCCTAACTTTTGACACACTTGAAAAAGTTTTTCCGCTCCACAAACCATTTCTTCTTCAGAAATTAATTCTGAGTTAATGCAAATTCTCTCACGCAAAGAATGAACATGAGGTGAAGTATATAACCCAACACGATAGCCGCAATATTCTAAAGCTTTAGCTATTTTCATAGAGACAGAACCTTTTCCATTGGTTCCTGCAACGTGAATAGTAGAGTATGTACTTGTAGGATAGGAAAGTGCTTTATTCAAAGACTGCACATTTTCTAATGTGCTTGGTTTTTCTTTTAATAAAGATATTTCTAAAAGCTGTTTAAGTATTTTTTTATAGCTAGACATGTTTTTATAATACATTTTGAAAAATCGCAAAAAAAGCATCTCTATCCACCCACGAACAACCTAAAGGTAAATAATTTTTTATACTTCCATGATAATCAGACCCTCCGCTTATTAATAAACCTTTGGATTTAGCTAAATTAATCCATCTTTTTTCTTGGGTGGAAGAAATTTTTGCATAATAACATTCTATTCCATCAAAGGGTAATTTGAATAGACTTTTTACAAAGATAGACCGAGACAAAAGATGAGGATGCGCTAAAAAAACTTTTGCCTGAGCTTGGTGAATTAAGTGTATTGTCTTCTCTATTTGAAGTAATTCTCCTCGATAAAAACACGATTTATTATCTCCTAAATAAAGGGTAAACGCCTCTTGTATGGAGCTCACATAGCCTTTTTTTATCATTAGTTGCGCAATGTGGGGACGTCCAAGAACTCCTCTTAAACTATCTAGCTCTTCTTGATCTATAAAAATTTTTTTAGATTGCAATTTCTCTAAAATAACTTGGTTTCTCTTTGATCGATTGAACTGTTGCTCTTTACAAAGCGTTTCAATAATAGGGTTAGATAAAATAAAATCGTAAGCTAATATATGAACGCTTTGCCCTTCGAAGCTGCAGGAAAACTCTACTCCAGTACCTAAAAAGAGTCCAAGCTCTTTAGCAATAGGAACAGCCGCTGTATAAGCAGCCGTTGTATCATGATCTGTAATTGATAGCCCTTGCAGACCCATACTTTTTGCTTGATGTAGCAACTCTTCAGGACTACTTGCCCCATCGCTACAAGTGGTATGGCAATGCAAATCAGCACGAAACATCTAAACAATACGGGATGCAAAGAATTTCCATCTTTAGATCAACCCCCTCTTTTTCTTTTACTGTCTGCTGGATAAGCTGTATTAATGCGCAGACTTGACTAGCGGTTGCCTTTTTTTTATTAATAATAAAGTTTGCATGCATTAAAGAAACCTCAGCATCGCCTATACAAGCCCCTTTAAGACCGCATTTTTCAATAAGAGCTCCTGCCGACAACTTATCAGGATTACGAAATATGCACCCTGCCGACAAATCTTTATAAGGCTGTGTTTTGATTCGATAATCTATGAGATCAAGCTGTTTTTGCTTTGCCTTCTCTGTTTTAGTTAGCTTAAACTTCGCTGCTACAATTGCTCCTTTGCGATTTTGAAAAGAAGAAAATCGATAAGAAAAGCCTATCTGGTCGCGAGATAAAACCTCCATCTTACCGTCTTGTCCAATAAACGTAACCTCTTGCAAACAATCTGCTGTTTCAGAAGAAGAGATGCCTGCATTCATATAAATTGCTCCTCCAACAGAGCCTGGAATTCCTGAAGCAAACTCTAGACCGGATAAACCTCTTTTTGCTGTTTGCATTCCCAAATAAGAAAAACTATAACCTGCACCCACAGACACAACTTCTTGTTCAATTAAGCAAAAACCAATTTTATTTAAAATAACAAGCCCTTTAAACCCATCATCGTGAAATAGACAATTTGAGCCTTTACCTAAAATGAAAAAATTTCGGTTACATATAAAACAATAACGCAAAACATCTTGCATTCCTTCTATAGAATCTACTGCGATAAACTCATGTGCTGGGCCACCTATTTGGATGGTTGTATAATCTTTTAGTAGTTTTCTAGATTGAAATATTAGCATGATGTTATAGATCGGTAAACGCTATCTAAGACAGCATTAATAAAATTAGCTGACTCTTTTGTAGCAAATTTACGAGATAAACGAATGGCTTCGGAAATAGTTATTTTAAAAGGCAGATCTGGACAATAAAGCAACTCGTAAATGCCTAAACGCAAAACATTATATTCAACCTTAGGTATACGATTTATCTGGTAATTCTGCACATGCTTTCTTAGTATCGTATCTATCTCCTCTTTTCGAGCTGTAATTAGCTTCTGCATAGCATATGCTTCACGAACCACTTTTTTTGTAACAGCAACTTTTTCCATAACCATGGACATTATATCTTCCAGTGGACATTGACTAAAATCGACACTATAAAGGAGTTGAAATACAACCTCTCGAAACTTATGCGGAGAAATCATGGATGATCGACCCTAGAGTAAAACAATAGATCACACATAGTAACAGATTACTTAGTTTGCTACCATTCTTTAAAAGAATTAAAAAAAATAATGCACTACAAGATATTAATATCTCAATTGCCTTCTCTTAAGCAATGGGATATATCAAATAAAATATTACGTTACCAATAAAAAAATACTTATTGAATCTGCCTGCTTTTCTTGTTAACCTTAATTGTTCTTGTTTTTTTTTAAGTAAAGGATTGATTTGTTAGGAATTTTTTTAGACACAGAAACCAATGGTTTAAATCCACAAAAACATAAAATCATAGAAATTGCTTTTCAAATAATTGATCTTATAACAGGTTCTTGCAAGAATTCTTTTGAATCAGTAATTGCTATTAGCCTAGAAGATTGGCAAAAAAGTGATCTCAAAAGTCTAGAAATTAATGGATTCAATTGGCAAATGGTGCATCAAGGGCTACCTTATCAAATTGTAGCTCAACAAATACAAGACTGTTTTGCTAAAAACCAAATTACCCGAGGTAAAGCTGTTTTTATTTGTCAAAATCCTTCTTTTGATCGCGCTTTTTTCTCTTATCTTATTGATCCTGGATTACAAGAAGCTCTCCTCTTCCCTTATCATTGGTTAGACCTGGCTTCCATGTATTGGGCAGAAGCAATACGCCAAGCAAAAATGGGTCTAAAGCTTTTTCCCTGGGAAACAGGTTGCTCTAAAGATGCTATTGCAAGGGTATATTCTCTTGAAAGTGAGCAGCACCCACATCGAGCTATGAATGGTGTTCTACATCTTCTATTATGCTATAAAGCGATTGTAGGTTTTCCGAATATGAGCTAAGAATTATGCATGGTACAAAAATACGGATATTTTCATCTATATCCGTAATTTTGTACTAAAAATCGTTTATTAATATTTTGATAAATGAGTAAATTCTTTGCTTTAGACTTCTTGATATAGATGAACGCTTATATTTAAGCAAAAAAAATAGATCTGTCTCTATAATGGTACGGACATTCTCGAAAAGATTAGTAAGAAGTCCTCTTTTTTTGTTTTTATTATTTTAAACTTCTCTTAAAAATCAATTAATATTAAAATATTAATGTAGTACATTAAATATAGGTTTTTTATGCCATATATAGATGCCATTGCTATTGAAAAAACAACCGCCTCAGAAACATACAGTAAAGCACCAGGAAAGATGATTGAATTACCTGCTGGTTTAAAAAAGAACCGCTTAAAGTTCAAATTACCATCAAATGACACCTTTACTCAAGCAGAAACAAATGTATACGTAGAAGTTATTGATAAAGGTTTTTTTGAGTACAGTAAGTCTTTTATTTTATCTATCATGTCCATGATGCATCTTAAATTCCTTAAAACCACATATAAAGGAAAAACAATCTATATCAATATGAATAGCCTTTCAAACCGATTAGGCATTAAGATTAATAAAATCTGTTCGAAAAATTTTCATTTAGAGATTGAAAAGCAACTCGAAACAGCTTGTGAAACTGAAAAGAAAATAGATGCGTTTTTTCAAGAGATCATCAAAACAAAATATACAGAGGATGGTAATGAGTTAAAAACCGCTAGTGGAGGACTCATATCAAAAACTTATTTTCGCAAGCTACTTGGAATAACGGCATTTTCCCAGTTCCATTCTAAAAAAAAACAAGAGGTTATTTACTTATTAAAAGATGAAAGTATACTCTTTTTAAAGAAGAAAGAAGATGAAGAATGGCCATTATTGACACTATTTACAAAGAACATTTTGAGTAAAGGTTCCTTTGGAAAAGTATTGATTGTCCAAGAATTATCTATGGGCAGACTATCTGTAGCCAAAATAGCCCATGACCCTGATGCTATGTCTAGTGCTATAATCAGCTCTGATTCTCATGAAGTTATCATGAATGAAGCTATCATTTTAAATAAGATTTTTCTTAATAGCAATCCTATTGGAATTCAACAAGAACCCTATTCCTTATTTGACTTTAGATTAAAAAACACAAATTATTATGGATACATAGCTCTAAAATATGACTCCAGCCTTGATAAGATCATGAGAAAATTAAAGCCAGATGAAAAAATAGCATCTGCTAGACAGCTCCTTAAAGGATTACAAGAGTTGGAAAAACAACAAATTAGCCACGGAGATATTAAAGAAGCAAACTGTTTATTTCAAAGAAAGAGCGATGCTTCTATAGAATGTGTTATTGCAGATTTTGGAGGGGCCATTGATTTATCAAAAAAAGCTAAATGGCCAAGCATTGGTACTCCCTATTATCAATTAGAAGAAGATTATATAGCTTATCGTTCTTTGCGTAGACAACTACGCCGCTCTAAAAAAACAGATAGTGAAAACAATAAACTGCGTACAGATATAAAAAACCTATTACTATGCAGAGATGTTTATGCCATGGGTATTGTGCTAGACAACTTATTAGGCTCTTATATCAAGAAAGAAGAATCTACAGAGCTGTACTCTCTTATAAGCCAAATGCTAAAAATCTCCTGGGAAAAACGCATTAGCGCCTCAGAAGCTTTAGCTAAATTTGAAAGAGCCTTTTCCTTATCAAACTTAAGCAAAGCTATTTAATAGCTAGAAGATTCAATCTTAACTTTTCCTTTAAAAACGCGATAAATCATAGCGCTATAACAAAATACAAAGGGGAGCCCGATAGCTACAATAATCAATAACACGGTAAGATTTAACTCTGAACCAGAAGCATTTAAAAAATTCAGACTTAAAAGGTCTGGCTGTATTAAAGAGCGTACGAGGTTAGGAAATGTGCCTATCCCAAAAACAACAAGCATGAGGATAATTCCTAAACAGGAAAAAAGAAAGGCTTGAAAGTCTTTTTTTAGAGAAAATAGTCTAGGCACATTTAGAATAGCTAATAGAGCAGCTATAGGAACAAGCGAAAGCCATCTATACTCTTTAATACGCTCTACCATATGAGGCATAAATATCCAGGTAGAAAGCGTTGTGATAAAATAGGTAATGACAAATAAGAGAATGCAGCGTTTGACCCAAATACGCAATTTCTCATGTAACATCCCTTCTGTTTTCATAGCTAAATAGATAGAGCCGTGCATAATAAACAGTGTTGTGGTAAACAATCCAATCAAAATAGGATAAGGGCGGAAAAACAGGCCAAAACTTCCTATAAAGTTACCTTCTTGATCCAAAGGAACTCCTTGGATTAAATTACCTAATCCAAGACCTAAAGCAAATCCAATGATAAAACTGGCAATCGAAAAGGTACTATCCCAGACCTTGCGCCACAATAAAGAAGTTTGCTTACTACGAAATTCAATAGCTACTGCACGGAAAATAAGCCCGCAAAGAAAAATCATAATGAGATTGTAAAAACCAGACAACAAAGTAGCATATACAGGAGGAAATCCCGCAAGCAAGCCACCTGCTACAATGACAAGCCATACCTCATTCCCATCCCAAACAGGGCCTATAGCATTTAAAAAAATGCGTCTATCTCGATCTGTTTTTGTAAATAAATGCAGCATCCCAGTTCCTAGGTCAAAACCATCTAAGGCAACATAAAAAATGATTGCAATACCTATTACAAGATACCAAATAAAACTAAGGGTAAAATCCATTCTTTACATCTCTTTTTCAAAAGGGTCACGATACACTAGACCTTGCTGTATTTGCAAAACATCTTCTGGACCATGTTGGATTTTATGATTCAGTAGATAGATAAACAGAGCAAATAATAAGGCGTAAATTACCAAAAACATCATAATCGAAAAAAAGACCTGACTTTCATGAATGTTGGTTGAAACACCATCCACTGTTTTAAGAATTCCATAGACAATCCAGGGCTGTCTTCCTACTTCTGCTGTCATCCAGCCGCTAAAATTGGCAATTTGAGGAAATAAGACAGAAACCACTAAACTGCGTAAAATCCATTTAGAATGTATGAGCTTTTTACGTCTGTATTGAATACAAGCTAAAATAGTAAGCAAAGCCATTAAAGACCACATGACAATCATCATATGGTAAGATTGAAAAACCACTTGAATAGGAGGTCTTTCATCTTCTGGTATTTGATCAAATCCAGTAACAGGAGTAGTAAAATCATGAAAGACCAAAAAACTTAAAAGGCCAGGAATTTTAAACCCTTTTACCGTCTTTGTAGCATCATCTGTCCAACCAAATAATGTAATGGGAGTTTTAGGCTCTGTTACATAGATCCCTTCCATAGCTGCTAATTTTGAAGGTTGGTTCTTGGCCACCCCTCTTGCGGTGCTATCTGCTGAGATAAGTTGCAAGATGAGAACAAGGACTGCTGCAACTAAAGATATGCGTAAAGTAGCTTTTGTAAATTGCGTATAGCGTTTTTTTAAATAATAATAGCTGCTAACGCTCAAAATACAAAAGATTCCTGCTAACCAGCAGCCTAAAATGACATGAATTAAGCGATCTACACTCGAAGGATTAAAGATCATTTCCCAAAAATTATGAATAATGGCGCGCGCTTGCCTACCTTCACCTGAAATAATATGCCCGGCAGGTGTCTGCATCCAAGAATTGGCTACAACGATCCAAATAGCGCTAAAATGCGCTCCACAAGCTACACAAATGGTAGAAAAATAATGAAATTTAGGACTACATCTTTCCCACCCAAATAACATAATCCCCAAAAAACCTGCTTCTAAAAAGAAAGCAAAGATCCCTTCTGCTCCCAAAGCACTGCCAAAAACATCGCCTACAAAACGGGAATAATTAGCCCAATTTGTCCCAAATCCAAATAATTGTACAAGCCCTGTTGCAACACCAAGAGCAAAGGTCAAAGCAAAAATTTTCGTCCAAAATTTTGCAATTTGTTGATAGAGAACATTTTTTGTTTTTAAATAAAAACCTTCAAAAATGACAAGCATTAACCCTATGCCAATACTTAAAGGGGGATAAATATAGTGGAATGCACTTGTTAGTCCGAATTGAATTCGAGATAACATAACAACATCCATAAGCTCTCTTCTTTAAGTTTAAAAAATGAATAATTCTTGATCCTAACAATATCGCGAAAAAACTCAAAGCGAAGATCATCTAAGATCATTTAAATTAAAAAATATTCTTTTTTCCAGCTATCTTTTCTGTTATAGTTTGCCTGGGTTCAAACTCTATTAAATAACTCCTAAGATATAAAAAATGAGTGCACTTTTTCATAGCTTTACTTCTCTCTTTGAAATTCTAGTAATCACTTTGGTTATCAACTATTTACTTATGTTTTTCTGGAATACACGTTCTATGGATGTGGTGTTGGGATTATTAGCCATTTTATTCGTTTTTGCCTTTGCTGCTTGGTTAAATTTCCCAATATTACACAGAATTATAGGATTGTTAAGCAATACAGCATTATTGGGTTTATTAATCATTTTTCAACCGGAAATGCGTGTAGCGCTATCTAAGCTTAGTCCAAAAGGACGTCGTTATAAAGAAGTAACAGAATTTGATAAATTCCTAGACCATTTAGGCACTTCTGTATATCGCCTTGCAGAAAAAAGACTCGGGGCTCTTATTCTATTAGAAAATGAAGATTCCTTAGATGATTTTGCCAGAAAAGCCATACAACTCAATGCAACCTTTTCTTCAGAGCTACTAGAATCCATTTTCGATACAACAACTCCTCTGCACGATGGTGCAGTGATTATTCGCAATACAACCATTCTTGCTGCTTCTGTGATTCTGCCTCTTGCTGAAGATAGTCTACAACTAACCAGGTCCATGGGTACACGACATAGAGCAGCTTTAGGAGCGAGTCAATTGACAGATGCTGTGATTGTCATTATCTCCGAAGAAGCAGGCAGAGTTTCTATTGCTCGTGATGGGGTAATGACACCTGGTGTGAAAATTGATAGATTTAAAGGAATTATCCGCAGCGTTTTTACACCTCCTGCTCCCATAAACACAAATTTTAAAACTAAACTTAACTTTAGAAATTGGTTTCAGAAATGAATGCTGTAATTTCCAAATTATTCTCTAATTGGCCTAGAAAACTTGTAGCCTTAATTTTAGCAATTATTATCTGGCTTATTGTGAACCAAACACTGATTAGTACACGTACTATTAATAACGTCCCCATTCGCATCATTAACCTACCTCCAGGAAAAACATTAGAAGGAATACAGACAAACGGACATCTTATTAAAAAGCTCAATCTAACAGTCACTGGTAACAAAACCGTTATTGAAGAGCTGAGCTCTTATGATTTGGAAGTTGTATTGGACGCAGGAGATAAACCAGATGAATTCATGGGCATCATATCTAAAAAAAACTTATCTTCGTTAAATCCTGAAATTGATCTATCTAAAGCAATTAAGCGTGTTCAATATCCTAGCTTTATTGTGCAAATGACTAATTTAGTGACAGAGCAAATTCCTGTCATTATTACTAAACCCATAGGAGAAGCTCCTCGTGGCTATCAATTTTTAGACATCTGGCCTTATCGCTTACTTCTTACAGTGCAAGGCCCTGAAGATACCTTAAAACGACTCAAAGAAAAGGAACTAAGGCTTACTTTAAATCTCAATGAAATAAAAAAATCCCAACTTGATCCTTTAGATAACGATAAACAAGAGGTGGTCAGCTTTTTTGTTCCTGATTATTGGAAACAGGTTAAAGTTCCTTCTTTAAGCGATGTTCCTATTTCCATCGATGATCCAAAAGCAAAATTACTTAGAATCGATTTTATTCGTTCTTACTTTTCTTCTCTTAATCATGCTATCCCTGTATCTTTATTCTTTCCTATTGAAACCCTAAACAAACTAAACCCTGATGCAGTTCAATTAGCTGAATCTACTTTGTTAAAAAAAATACACGGACAAGGCGTCATTCAAATTCCTCTTTTAGTTAATGGTGTGGGACCTCGCTTTTTAAATCTTGTTGAAAAAATGATTCAGATCGAAATTATCGTTATACCACAGGCTAAGCAAGAAATGCTTTCTTGGAATTTACAACTGGTTAATCTTAGACAATTAGAAGACCAATACGTACAAGCTTTTCATGGAGAAATCGTTGATCCAGATATTTTGCTGCTAGCCCCTATATTAAGGGAGGAATATTTAAGAAATCGCTTCCGTAGTTATGTAAATCGTCTACAATTATTCAAAACAGATGAAACAAAGCTAAATCTATCTATTTCCCTAAAAAAAAATGTAATTACTATCGAAGAAATGGATTCTTCTGTTAGCCTTATAACACCACTTAATTTGTAATAAATGAAACGTCAAATCACTCTTTTAAAAAGCAACCTTACACAAACAGGTGGATTAGAAAAATATACTTGGCGGATCGCTCAAAGATTTTGTCAAAAAAACCTTCCTACAACTCTATTAACAACAGGAACTTTTCATCCTCCGTTCACATCAGATTACCTTAACATCGTTTCTTTTCCCATTGATTATCGATTAAGCGTTTTGAATCTATTACAGTTTAATCGTTGCTGCGCTCAATACATAAAAAAGCATCCTACACCGATCATCTTTGGACTAGATCGCAATCAATTTCAAACGCATATTCGGGCAGGAAATGGAGTCCATGCAGCTTATTTAAACTACCGAGCACAAGAAGAAGGGGTATATAAAAAGCTTAGCTTCTTTTTTAATCCTCTACATCAAATGACTTTGCAGTTGGAAAAAAAAGCTTTTGAGCATCCAGAATTACAGATTTTATTTACAAATTCGCATTTTGTAAAACAAGAAGTGCTTTCTCACTATGATATTGCTCCAGAAAAAATACAAGTTGTACATAATGGAGTAGAATGGACTGCTCTGGAGTCTTATTTTCAAAGTTGGCATCAAAAAAAACAAGCTATTCTCCAGGAATTAAAGCTCCCTTCTTCTTGCTACCATTTCTTATTCATTGGAAATAATTACCGCCGTAAAGGTTTATCTAAATTACTACAAGCTCTTTCCTTGATAGGCAATCAGAGCTTTCATTTAAGCGTGATTGGAAAAGAATATCATTTAGCAGACTTTGAGCAGCAAGTATCAGAGCTAAATCTAGAATCTAAAGTCACCTTCTTTGGGCCAAGAAATGACACCTATCAATTCTATCAATACGCTGATTCTTTAGTCATCCCTTCTTTCTATGATCCCTTTGCCAATGTTACAGTTGAGGCCCTTGCCATGGGTTTATTCGTCGTATCCTCTGCACGTAATGGCGGCTCAGAAATTCTATCTCCTGCTACTGGAACCGTAATTGAGTCTTTAGAAGATATATCCTCATTTGCTCAAGCTCTAAATACAGCCCTTTCTCATCCCAAGACAGAAAAAAGCGCGGTTGCTATTCGCGAATCTGTAAAAAGCTTCGATTTTTCTCATCAATTAGATCGTATGGTTGAATCAATCTTAATAAATAATTAGACTACTAACACGTTCTTTTAAGGGCGTCATTATTTTTTAAATAAAAATTTTTATAGGAAGAAACCTATGCTCTATTTAGATTTTTCTTGCACTCAAAGACTTATGACTCCTATATCCCCAGACGTAAAAGGCTCTTTAGATGATCGAGTGTATGCTGTATTCTCTAGCCTTTTTTTGCTAGTAGATGCAAGCGTCCACTTGTTTGCGGCAACCTATAAAGGTTTTGGTTGGGTAGCATCTCAAATCTCACGTAAGAACCCTTCCGACTATTATAAAGAAGCTTATCCTCATCTAATAAAAGCGCTATGTTGTACTTCTATGATCTTTTTTGGTTCTTTAGTGGGGTTCATATGTCCTGGTAAATTTCAATCAAAAGAACTACAAGAATATTTGGGTTGGAAAGCTTCTTTAACAAACAGCTTTAAAACAACAGAAAACAACAAAACCCTAGAAAAAGAATTACAATCAAAAAGCGAAGAGATTGAAAGACTAAAATTACAAATAGACTCTCTTAAAGAAACCACTTCTTCAACCGTTTCAGAAAATAACTCACAATTTCTAACTAGAACGACTGCTCTAGATTCTTTTTGTGCAGAAGATATTATGTCCGTGAGTTCGGATTCGGATATCGAATTTGCAGATACTTTAGAAGATGTTAGTGGTTTAAACAACATGTTACAAAAAGAACTACAATCAAAAAACGAAGAAATTGAAAGACTAAAGCCCCAAATAGATCTTCTTAATAAAATTCTTTTCCCGATAGAGACCCTTTATCCTTATAACCAGATTCTTATTACACAGAAAGTTCTTAATAAATCAATCATAGATACGCCTATTATTTATGAACATCTATCACATCCAGTTAAGGTAGAAATTAATAATGCATTTCAAAATGAATTTAAGATAAGTTTTCTTCAATTTTGCACTCAAACAAATCCCGATATAGACTCAGCATCTCAAATCTTAACAAAATTATTAGATAAGCATACCTTTAGGTATTTGATTAATCCTAAAGAAGGTTCAATAAGCGCAGTTGTTAATACTTTATTTGGATTTATATAAAAACTATGAGAATAATTTCCTTATTCATATATTATCCTTAATCTGTTATACATAAAGAATGTTATCCGATCGTTTGGTGTATTTTAGTATTCTAGTATTCACTTGGCCTTTGCGTTGGATATCTTATCGAAATATTCATAAGATAGGCGCTTTTCTAGGGGCTTGTCTTTTTTATGGATCTTCTAAGTTCCGTAAGCGCGCATTGAGCAATTTGAGTCTGGCTAGTAATTTACACCTCTCTAAGAAGGAAGTGATTTCTCTAGCTAGGCGTTCTATACAAAATGTGATGATAACCTGTTTAGAATACCCTAAGCTTTCTAGAGAAAAAAATATCCACCACCTTGTGCAATGCGAAAATCCAGAACAAGTAGAAAGCCTATACAAAACAGGAATATCTCCGATCTTTTTTTGTGGACACCAAGCAAACTGGGAGCTTTTTTTTTTAGAGGGAACAAAGCGGATGCGAGGGGTTGCCATAGGAAGACCTATTAAAAATCGATTTCTCTATAACTGGGCTCTTAAAATCAGGCAAAAATACGGCGGCAAAATTATTCATCCCAGAGAAGCGGTAAAAGAAGGATTAAAAGCTTTAAGAGCAGGGTCTTTTTTGGGAATTGTCGGTGATCAAGGAATGCCAGAGAGTGGCTTGTGCTCTTCTTTCTTAGGTAGAAAAGCTTGGACATCTCCTATACCTGCATTGTTATCTTATCGAACAGGATCTCCTCTTGTTGTAGCAACTATGAAGCGTCAAAAAGCAGGCTACCGTATTCGATATTCCGAACCTATTTGGCCTAATCGAGAAGCTCCTGCTCATCAAGAAATAGAGAGAATGATGCTGCAAGCCTTATCTATACTAGAAGCAAGTATTATGGAAAAACCAGACCAATGGCTTTGGCTGCATAATCGCTGGAAACAACAAACCTTAAAGAGAATAAAAGGAAAGTTTCGTTTTGACTCTATTTGTATAATTTTGCCTCAAGAAAGGTCTTTATTTGAAAAAATAGCAGCTGATTTGATAGCCTTTCGAGAAGTGTATCCTCATGAATTCATTACACTTAAAGTTCATAAAAACTACTCTGTACAAATCAAAGATATGCAAATAGAGTACTATGAAAAAGAAGAGGATCTTTTGCAAAGCAACTTCTGCTATAAGCTGATCTATAACTTTTCTTCTTGCTATAAGCTCTATCGCTACTTTTTAAAGTTATCGGCTTTTCAAATTATATCTTTAGAGCAATTGTACCGCTTAGGGAATACGCAAGACGATCAACCTTTTTCTCAAGCTTTAAAAAGGGCGGTTTTGCGTGCCCCATAACCGATTTTTTTTAAAATCTTCTTTTCAAAAAACAGACATCTTATCTGTTATTGGCAAAGAATTACACCATCTGAATGTGGGTCGTATTCGTTTAAAAGAGAAAGTGGAACTGGTAAATGGAAAAAGACAGCTAGCTATCGGATCTGTTATACAAATAGAAAAAACATGCGTACAAGTAGAAATATTATCCGTAGTAACAGAAGATACTAAGCCAAGTATTATTATAGCTCAAGGAATTGCTAAGATGAATCATTTAGAATGGATCATAGAAAAAGCAACAGAGCTAAATGCTACAGAATTTTGGCTTTTTCCTGCAGAACTTAGTGAGAAAAAAGGAGTTTCTGACCAACAATTACATCGTCTACAAGCTCTTTCTATTGCGGCTCTTAAACAATGTGGCAGACTTGATTTACCTAGAATAGAAATAAAACCCCCTCTTAACCAGTGGCAGCAGGTAAAAACGACTTTGTTAGTTAGCGATCCTTCTATACAAAATCCTTATTTATGGGAAATGCCTAAAAATGATCTCATTCCTCCTATTATTTTCTGCATTGGACCAGAAAAAGGATTATCTGATAGGGAAAAATCTTATGCAATCTCACATTTACACGCTAAACCAATACGCCTTCATTCGAATATTCTAAGAACAGAAACAGCTAGTTTAGTAGCACTTAGTTTAATACAATCTAAAATAAAAATATAATTAACAGTAAATCATTGAATTATTTATATAATAAATATAGGATAAAATTATAAACTAAGGAGTACGCATATGAGCGCTTTTCAACCCTCTTCAGGAGCTCATCCTCTTTTTATCAAAGAGGCTGAAAAATTAAAGGCAAAAGTCGATTCTTTAATTTCTAAGATACAACAGGATGAACGTTTTAATCCTAGCCGTGAAGAAATAGGAAAGCACGCAAAAACCTTGATAGATTTAATGAACCAATACCATGATCAAGTCCATAATCATGAAAATTTTCTTAAGGCAGCTCTGATTGATCTAACTGCCATTCCAGAAATGGCACCTCAAATGCAAAAGCTTTCTTTGTTAACAGCTTTAAAAGAAGCATCTAAAGAATTGCAGCTATTTCTTAAGTGCTACTAAACATTTAAGAGAAACTATTGCCTCCGATAGTTTCCACAATCATGGTATTAGTTGTTCTACTAATTCCAAAAGGATCTCCTGCTACCACTACCACCAAATCTCCTAACTGCACAATTTCTTGGTTCAAAGCAAAGTTACTTATTTGTATAAAAGCTTCTTGGATATTTTTTTGATTGGAAGATAACGCAGGGATAACACCCCATTCAAGAGCTAATTGATGATACACTCTAACATGGGGAGTTAAAGCAATAATGGGAATTTCTGGGCGAAGACGGGATAGAGCTCGTGCAGAAAACCCGCTATTGGTAAAAACAAAAATTGCCTTAGCATGAGAACTATAGGCGGTTTTAACCGATGCTAGAGCTACAGAGTTTGTTACAGCTATATCCTTAAAACTTATTGCTGAATCATTAGCAAATAGTTGCCGATAATTAAAATCCTTTTCGGTCTCTTCTACAATCTCTTTCATCATTTGTACTGCTTGAATAGGATATTTTCCAGCAGCGGTCTCTCCTGATAGCATGACAGCAGATGTGCTATCATAGATAGCATTGGCTACATCTGACACCTCTGCACGTGTAGGTAGAGGATTTGCAATCATTGATTCTAGCATTTGTGTTGCAGTCACAACGGGTTTACCTGTCTGACGACACTTACGAATCATCATTTTCTGTAATCGAGGTACTTGATTTAAAGGTAGTTCTACTCCTAAATCTCCTCTTGCCACCATGATCCCATCCGCTACTTGCAAAATGGAATCAAAATTTTGTACACCTAAACTATTTTCTATTTTAGCAATAATAAGAATCTCAGGGCTTTCTTGATCCATCAATAACTGCTTGATTTCTAAAACATGTTCAGCAGAACGAATAAAAGAAGCAGCAATCAAATCAATGCCTAATCCGCAGCCAAATACAATATCTTCTACATCTTGCTCTGTCATAGAAGGCAGGTCGATATTAATCCCTGGGACATTTACACCTCTATAAGATCGAATAATCCCATGATTTTCTATTTCAACTAAAACCCCTTGTTTAGAGATTTCCACAACTTTAGTTAGTATATAGCCGTCATCAAACAAAACTTGAGCGTCTATTTGAAGAGAATCAAGCACAAAAGAGGGGTGGATAGCTATGCCATTAACATCTCCTAGCACCTCTTCTTTGGTAATTAATATTTTTTGCTTGGGGAAAACTTCCAAATAATTATTTTTAATAGAGCCTAAACGGATCTCAGGTCCTTTGGTATCCAGCATAATAGCAAGAGGAACTGCCTTCTCCTTACGCGCTTTTTTTAGCATTTCAATGGTTTCTCGATGTCCTTGAGGGCTTCCATGGCTAAAGTTTAAGCGAGCTACACTCATCCCTGCATCGATGAGTTGTAGAATTTTTTCATAGCTTCTAACAGAAGGTCCAATCGTACAAATGATTTTTGTCTTTCTTAACATGTGCTATAAACTATTGTTCAATGGGTGTCTAAAAGGACTATGATACTTAATGCAAGTATTTCGAAAAAAGGGAAATAATGTATGATTTGTTTTCTATGCGCCAGATTATTTTAAAAAAAGTAGCCGTTCATAACTTAAAAGAAGTAAATCTTACTTTAAATCATAACCAATTGATTGTGTTTACAGGCGTATCGGGATCGGGTAAATCCTCATTAGCCTTTTCTGCCATTTATGTGGAAGGACAAAGGCGTTATTTACAATCTCTTTCCACTTATGCCAGGCGCCATTTAGGAGACCTGCCTAAACCCAAGGCAGAAAATATAGAGGGAATATCTCCTACTGTGGCCATTGAACAAAAAACAGCTGGCCGCAACCCAAGATCTACAGTAGGAACAATCACGCAAATCTATGACTATCTACGTGTTCTCTTTGCGCGAGTTGGCATTGCTCATTGCCCCATTAGTAAGCAGATAGTAACCCCTCAAAGCATGAGTCAAATCACACGTCGCATCCAAAAACTTAAAGAAGGTACTAAAATTTTGATTTTAGCTCCCTATGCCGCTAATAAAAAAGCAGAATTCAAAGAAGATTTTAAAGAACTTTTGCGCAAAGGATTTACCAAAGTACTCCTAGATGGAAAAATGGTTAATCTAACAGAAGAGATTGCTATTGATGGAAAAGTAGCACACAACGTAGATCTTGTCATTGATCGGATAACTCTTGATCCAAATGAAGAGAAAAGGCTTATTGAATCCATTTCTCAAGCACTAGAAGCAGGTCTTGGCGTTATGCGCGTCATTCTTGTCGATACACAAGAAGAGCTGCTTTTTTCAGAACATGCTTTCTCTTCAGAATCTGGTTTATCTTATGCCCCTTTAGAACCTTCTGATTTTTCTTTTAATCATCCTAAAGGGATGTGTCCAAGATGTCTAGGCTTAGGAAGGATAGAGGATTTTGATTTGGAGAAAATCATCAACCTCAATCTATCTATTAAAGAAGACTGCTGCACAGTCGCAGGCTCCTATAATACCGTACGTTGGGGCAATATTTACGATAATTTAGCTCGTATTTATGGCTTTAGTGTGAGCACCCCTTGGAAAGAGCTTTCTGATAAAGCCAAACAAGTATTTTTGTATGGAATAGAGCAAAAATGGACATGCATGAAATTTGTCCATCCGATAAAAAAAACACGCTGGACGGAATATGTGCATTTTAAAGGCGTGTTAGCTGATGCAAAAGAGCGTTACGAGCAAGCGCAAAGCGATCTCTACCGCGCAAAAATGCAAAAAATCCTTATACAATCTCTCTGTCCTAGCTGTTTAGGAGAGCGCATTAAACCATATCCTGCAGCAACAACTATTCATGGAAAAAGAATTGCGGAAATCACCCATTTATCTATCCATGATGCTTATATTTTTTTTGAAAACCTTGTTTTTACCGATGAAGAACAACTTATTGCAGAAGAACTTTTAAAAGAGATCAAACAACGCCTTGCTTTTTTAAAAGGAGTCGGTTTGCATTATCTCAGCCTTGAGCGCAGCGCGCCTACTTTGTCTGGAGGAGAGACGCAACGTGTACGTTTGGCTACACAAATTGGCTCAGGGCTTGTCGGTGCCACGTATGTACTCGATGAGCCTTCAGTAGGTCTGCACCCACAAGACAACACCCGGTTGCTACATACTTTAAGAAAACTCAAAGAGCTAGGCAATACTGTGATTGTTGTAGAGCACGATGAAGAGACTATTCGCGCAGCTGATACAATTGTCGATGTAGGCCCAAAAGCAGGAAAAGAAGGGGGTGAAATTATCTCTTGTGGCTCACTTGAAGATCTACTGAATAATTCCGCTTCTATCACAGGTGCCTACCTTTCTGGTAAATTAAACATTCTCATTCCTAAACGACGCACAAGCACTTCTTTTTTAACTATAGAAGGAGCTTCTCATCACAATCTACAGCAAGTTACCCTGAGAATTCCTTTGCATTTGCTCGTTGCAATTACAGGGGTATCGGGATCGGGTAAGTCTTCTTTAATTACTGACACCCTTTATCCGGCACTCGCTAATGCTCTTCACCGTGCAAAACTACCTATTGGAGCTTATAAAAACATAAAAGGCATAGAGCAAATTGATAAAGTGATTGCAATTGACCAAACCCCCATAGGTAGAACTCCTAGATCAAACCCCGCCACTTTCATTAAACTCTTCGATGATATTCGCGATCTATACAGCCAACTTCCACAAAGCATTGCGCAAGGGTATGCAGCAGGTCGTTTTAGTTTTAACGTCAAGCAAGGATCTTGTATCCATTGCCATGGTATGGGAATGATCAAAGTCGATATGGATTTCATGGAAGATGAATGGGTAGAGTGTGTGGTTTGTGAAGGGAAAAGATTTGATGAAAATACCTTAGCCATTACCTATAAAGGAAAAACGATCTACGATGTTTTAGAAATGACTATTGCAGAAGCGTCTGTATTCTTTTCTTCTATTCCTCATATCCATCAAAAATTAGACATGCTGCATCAAGTAGGGTTGGAATATTTAAAATTAGGCCAAGCTTCGCCTACTCTATCAGGAGGGGAAGCGCAGCGGATTAAGTTGGCTAAAGAACTCTCTCGTTCCAGCAGAGGGCATACTATGTACATTTTAGACGAGCCTACAACGGGACTGCATTTTTATGACATTGATAAACTACTTCAAGTATTACAAAAACTCGTTAACAAAGGTCATAGTGTTTTGGTAATTGAGCATAACATCGATCTAATTAAAACAGCGGACTGGGTTATCGAATTAGGACCTGAAGGAGGGAAAAAAGGAGGCAAAGTAATGGCATCTACAACCCCTGAAAAACTAGCTAAAATGCACACTCCTACCGCTTTTTTTATCAAACAAGCATTAAAATCTCTACCTTTGCTACCACCACCTTCTACGACAGATCTAAGACAACAAAACCAGTTAATTACCGTGATAAAAGCTTCCCAGAACAACTTAAAAGAAATCGATGTTTCTATTCCTAGAAATAAAATCACTCTCTGTACAGGTCCTTCTGGTTCGGGGAAATCTTCCTTAGCTTTTGAAACGCTCTATGCAGAAGGACAAAGGCGCTACATTGAATCTCTTTCTTCTTATGCACGACAGTTTGTTAAACAAATGCCTAAACCTAAAGTAGAGTCTATTGAAAATCTCTCTGCTGCCATTGCAATTGAACAAAAAAACCATGCAGGTAATCCCAGATCTACTATCGGTACTATGACGGAGATCTATGATTTTTTACGCATCCTTTATGCGCATTTAGGCATTCCTCACTGTCCTGAAACAAAAGAACAAATCCGCACCATTAGCAAACAATATGTGTTAAAAAATCTCACTCAATTACCTCTACATACTAAAATACACGTTCTTTCTCCTATAGAACTCAAGCGCTCTGAGAATTTTACCGACTTTGCTAAACGTCTGCAGAAATTAGGCTATTTACGTATTCGTTTAGATAATACCTATTTTACTTTAGATGATCCTATTCCCTTTGATCACACCCGTAAACATCAATTATTTTTGGTCATTGATCGACTACAGATAGAACCTCAAATAGAACAGCGTTTGCTAGATGCAATTGAAAAAGCCTCTGATCTTTCTAAAGGATCTCTTGTCGTAGCTCTTGAAGATCAAGACTTATTTTTTAATCTCTCTTTTGCAGTCCCTAGTACCGGCAAGTCTTATCCTCCTATTACACCACATACTTTTTCGTTCAACACAGAACAAGGAATGTGTTTAGAATGTCATGGATTGGGATTTCAGTATGGATCCGATCTTTGTAGATTCCCAGAAATCATGAAGCTCTCTTCTTATGAACTCATCTGCATTTTTTGGAAAGAAGCTGCTTCTAAATACTGCTTTAAAGTTTTTTATCAATTATTAAAAAAACAGAGAATCGATCCTGATCAATCTATACAATCTCTTCTACCAGAACAGATCCATTTTCTTTTTAACGGATCTAAAGAAGCCATTTCTTTAGATCATTTGGAACTGCAATGGTTAGGGTTTAATCCTATCCTTGCTAACTTAGCAAAATTAGCAGACGCCCACACTAAACAAATCCTTTCTACTCTGCTCAATCAAAGCACTTGCTTTGCTTGCCAAGGCACAAGATTAAATCCTCTTGCTCGTCATGTTACCATCAATCAGGTATCGATTGCAGATCTGTGTCATTTTTCTATTGACCAAGCTATACAGTTTGTAAGTTCTCTGACAGCAGATGTTGCATTCCTGCAAGATGTCTTAGATCAAATCTCTCAACGTTTGAAACTTCTACAAATGATCGGTCTGGGATATCTTTCTTTGGAGCGTAGTGCGCCTACTCTCTCTGGTGGAGAGACTCAACGTATTCGATTAGCCCGACAAATTGGTAGCGGTTTAACAGGCTGCCTTTATGTATTAGACGAACCAACTATTGGCCTGCACCCGTATGATAATGAAAAACTTAACCGCGCTCTTCTTTATCTTTGCCAATTAGGAAACACCCTTGTTTTAGTAGAGCACGATCCGCTTACCATTCAACTTGCTGATTATGTATTGGATTTTGGGCCAAAAGCAGGGAAAGAAGGGGGTAAAATTACTGCGCAAGGCACTCTACAAGAAATCAAAAACAATCCTGATTCTTTAACCGGAGCTTATTTAACAGGGAAAAAGAAAGTCCCCCTTCCCTCCCGTCGAAAGCTCTCTTCTTTTATCAAAATAAAAAATGCGCACCTATATAATCTAAAAAAAATCGCAGCAGAAATTCCTTTGCACGCTTGGGTCTGCCTTTCAGGAGTATCGGGATCGGGTAAGTCTACTTTATTAACCGATCTGATCTATCCTGCTGCTCTAGAAGCTATCCGCACAAAAAAATCGGAACTTACCTACTTAAATACCCACTTTAGCAAATTAGCTGTCGATAAAGTTCTTCTGCTCGATCAAAATCCCATTGGCCAAACCAATCGCTCTGATATTACTACCTACGTGGATTTACTCACTTCTCTTCGCTTGTTTTTCTCTGCACTTCCAGAAGCTAAAAGACGTGGACTTGCCCCTAAAAACTTTAGCTTTAATCACCCCAAAGGAATGTGTACAGCCTGCCAAGGACATGGAATCAGACGTATTTCTCTGCAATTTTTACCCGATGTATCTATCGTTTGTGAATCATGCAAAGGTTTTCGCCTTAATGCCCTTAGTCTTACTGTAACTTATAAAGGCCAACACCTCGGACATATTCTCCATATGACAGTAGAACAAGCTCTTTCTTTCCTTCCCCCTATCCCTAAAGCTATACGCATTTTAGAAACTCTACAAACAGTCGGTCTTGGGTACCTAGCTCTTGGCCAAGAAATAGCCACCCTCTCCGGAGGAGAAGCTCAGCGCCTACGCCTTAGTAGAGAACTCTCTAAATCTGCACGAGGCCATACTCTTTACTTATTTGATGAACCCTCTGTCGGTCTTCATGCAGACGACATCGCTAAACTCATTCCCATCTTTCAAAAATTAGTCGATAAGGGCCACACGATCATTATGATCGAGCATAATCTCGATTTGCTCTGTTTTGCAGACTATCTGATTGATTTAGGTCCAGGCAGCGGTTTAAACGGAGGAGAAATTGTGGCAAAAGGCACTCCCGAACAGGTAGCAAAAAATTCTAAATCAAAAACTGCGCCCTATTTAAAAGAGCATTTAACCTTTCTTAAAAAGTAAACTTGCTTTTCTAGTTTATTTTCAATTGTTCTTATATTTTTACATCACACTAGTTCATAAATGAATAAAATAAATTTACTTTAATAACAAAATTACAAATAATTAAATTAATTTTAGTTCATTATTATAAAATTGGAGTGATATACCATGATGACTATAGCTAATACAAGCAACTCAGCAAGCGTGCCTGTTAATCATCCATTAGATACTCAGAAAATTTTTCCTATCTTAGAAGAGGCTACAGCTGAGAGGACTTCAATCTTGCTCTAAGAATTCTACAATTATCTCCCCCAGGACTAAGCAAAGAACTTAAAGATTCGCTGAAACAATTTTCTACCGAACTCCATCAATTTTTCTCGGAAACAAGCTTTATTTTACAAAATCAAGATCGACGACTCAAAGAACTTGAACTGCGTAAACAACCTATCATTTCTCTTTGTCCACCTCCGCCTCCTCCTCCCTCTTCTAAAATTAGCCTTTCTCTTCAAAATACAATAACTCTTACATCAAAAATGCAATCAACTAGAAACCTTTGCCGAAGTCAATCTCTGCGTATAAAAGCTAGTAAAGGACCTATTGTAACACAAGATCAAGTATCGGAAGGTTTAAAAAATTTACGTAGCTCTAAGAATAGTAAGGAAACTAGTGCAATCCCTTTAGACACAAAACCAATCCCATTAACTGAAAGCTTTTCCCAATCTCAACTCAAACATTTAGAAAAGAAACAAAATGAAAAACCTGAGATAGAAGAAACCCTATCAGTTGCTGCAATAAGGGAAAAATTTAAAAGCTTGTCTCAGAAGGCAAATTAACGCTCATTTTTAATGAGTGGTTTAATTTTAAAATAAAAAATCCTATAATAATAAAAATGTATAAACAAACAGAAAAATTATTATATGCCTAAACTCCTAGATAACTCACATAAAATAACCAAGGATTCACAGCATTGGTTTGAACCACATCAAAAACCACAGCTTAAATTACGTTATGCTAATATCTCTTGTCTTCCGAAAAGCAAGACAATGCAGAAACTGAAAGAGGATTTCTCTTCTAAACCATGTCATGCTAGATTTACTTACCATGAAGGGATAGTTAGTAAATATACAAAAACCTTCCAGGAATACATAAATCAGAGTCCAAAACAACAAAATCATTTTCCTGAAAGAAGATTTATCTAATAATGATCTAAATCGTTACTTAAAAATGATTAATACAAGTAGTGATATAACTTATCACTACTTGTTTAGAATTAAAAATAAACATTTACTATGAGGCTTGCCAAATTATACAATGAACACTGGGAATCATCTATTGATTATACAATGCACTTTTTGGAATCGATGAAAAAAGATTCTAAAGGGCATCAAAAAGCCTGGGCCCTTTGGGGAAAAGCAAAAGAGGATTTCATGAGTGGTCGTGTAGGCTTTTATGACTTTGATTGATCTGCTGAGTTTCCTTGGTAAGACTTTTCTAAAGTAAAAACTTTACATGTGCTTATTTGCTCGTTTTTGATTTAAGAATCTTCAAAAAGTAAAAGAACTTAAAAAAAATGCAAAGCATAAGGAAATACTATATAAATTTAACTTTAAACTTTTAAGACAAAGAAGCATGATACTTACATGGCATATTCCTATGATTTAAGAAAAAAAGCACTAGACTATGTAGAGAAAGGCAATACAAAAGAAGAAGCAAGTCAAATCTTTGGAGTGACGGCGCGTAGCATATTTAATTGGATCAAGAGAAAAGAACAAAGGCGCTTAGCTCCTAATAAAACAAGAAAAAGACGTCCTAATAAAATTGAAGGAGAAAAGCTAAAAGCCTACCTTCAAGAGAGTCCGGATAGCTACTTAAAAAGAAATAGCCGAATACTTTGGAGTAACGATAACAGCGGTCTTTTACGCATGTAAAAGACTAAATATTACTTTAAAAAAAAGACGCCCTTCTATCAAGAAAGAGATGATAAGAAAAGAGAGAAGTTTCAAAAGAGAATAGAGGAAATTGCTGAAGAAGATTGAGTTTATGTCGATGAAAGTGGGATTAATGAATATCTTCAAAGGCAGAATACAAGAGCACCCAGAGGGGAAAAAGCATATGGAGCTGTATCAGGAAATCGTTATCATAGAGAAAGTTTTATAGCAGTTAAGAACCGATCAAACATTTTAGCACCCTTTTGTTATACAGGAACATGTAATACCCAGTTGTTTAACATGTGGCTCGAACAAATACTCATCCCTGAGCTAAAACCTGGACAAGTAGTTATTTTGGATAATGCGAGTTTTCATAAGTCCAAAGAGAGTTTAGAAATCATTAAAAGAGCTAGATGCGAAGTATGATTCTTGCCTCCCTATTCTCCTGATTTGAATCCTATCGAAAAGTTTTGGGCACATTTTAAGAAAAGAGTAAAAGAAGCCTTAACCTTATATTCAAACCTTGCAGAAGCTATTGATCAATTTTTTTTACAGGTGTGTAGTTAGTGGAAATTTTAAATTCAAATCACTATAAATATTCTTATACAAAAAGCCTCTACGCTGCTAATCTAGCTATCTTTTAATTATTTCTACGCATGATTTATGCAGTTTGCACAGACTAAATCGCATCAACAAACAGGTAAGATAGGAGAAATTTTTCCATGGAACAAAAATTCTCAGTAGAACAAGGTTTTGCGATTAGTTTGATTTTTTTTCTTCGCCTCTGGCCGGATATCAAGCCTCAAGCCTTATTATTAGATGAGGATAAACTTATTACTCACAAACTTTTTTTTCGCGAAGTTTGTTTGGGATATGAAGTAAGTGCTGAATGGAATCAAGCGGTATTTCGAGCTACAGGAATTCCTAAAGAAAACCAAAGAAGCTTAAAGCTAACCGAGAAGGATGTATTTTTATGCGCTATAGAGTTTGCCAAATTACACAATGAACACTGGGAATCAGAGATTGATTATACAATGCACTTTTTGGAATCGATGAAAAAAGATTCTAAAGGACATCAAAAAGCCTGGGCCCTTTGGAGAAAAGCAAAAGAGGATTTCATGAGTGGTCGTACAACTTTTTATGACTTTGATTGGTCTGCTGAGTTTCCTTGGTAAGACTTTTCTAAAGTAAAAGTTTCGGACTCTTATTCGATCTTTTTTGATCCGAGAGCTTTCAAAAAAAATAGAGAAACAAAAAGAGTAGGGAGCGCAGGAAATGTCCTTAGAAATGCAAAGCTACAAACGAACTAGACAGCTTTTTCAGTCTGCACAACGCCCTATGGATATGGGTCGAGTGCAATCTATCATCAATGGCTTACTTCCCATTTCCAATGAATCTATAGATCGTCAAGGAAATCGAGTAAGGCTATGGGAAGGAAAAAATAGACGTTTTTATGGCGCTGTTCTGGATAGACAAGGAGAGATCCTGGTAATTCCCTCGCATAAAATTATCAATCCTTTATGCGGTGGCGCCTCTATCCAATCTTTACAAAAAATCAAACAGCTGAAAAATGCACGTTGGGATTTGGCTTACCTCAAACCAACAGGTCAAATCATCGTTTGGCCTCATCTTATCGCTTCTGCAAAGGATCAAATAGACTCTCCAGCTGTTACAGAAGTAACAGAATGGCAGCAACCTCGGCTTCTTGAGAAAAAAAGTCTCCTTGGGCATATTTTTAAAAAAGCTAAAGGACATTTCGAACAAGACACCCCTGAAAATCGAGCCTATATATTAGAAGTCGTCTCGAGCTTGAAAAACAAAGCGGGCGTTGATGCCTTTGGCAAAGAGCTCTATTTGAAGATCATGCCTGATGGCACTCAAGCCTGGGCCTATGTTGAAAATGGAGTCATTACAAGTGGAGGCTGTAATCGAATCCCGATGCAATGGATTGTAGATCCAAAATCAGATCAAGGAGGCAAACTTGTTCCTTTACAGTCTCATGCTCATCCACCCGATGTTGCTGATTTTGTAGAAAGGATACAATCGAATCAGCTCTCGATGTTTTATAATTCTTTTCATCCAAAGAAAGCAATTGATCTTCATCCAGCTGAGATGCAAGAGGTGAAAGAAGAGGTAAAAGGGATTAGCCATACAGCGGGAACTATTTTGAACCTACTAGAGGAATTACAGACAAGTGAGGTTAGTGAACATTTTTTCTTTATCCCTGATGCGAGTTTCTCTCTTTCTGAAAAGGAAACAAAGCAGATTTTACTAGAATTAGCTAGAGGGATTTATATCTACGATACGATTCCTTTTTTTAGTCTCCATTTTAATTCCCAAATGCAGCTGTACCCAGTGATCCATCCTATATATAAAAACACATTTGTAGGATATACCATCTCTATGCTGGACTACTATATGAAAGGGCTTTGTAATGGATCTTTTTTTGAGGAATCATTCATACAAGAGTGGAATAAAAATCCTACTACAGATAAGAAGCTTCTCAAGGAAAAAAGTATCGATTTCCGTGAGTATTGTAGAAAACATCTAGGAGAGGCTTCTTTAACATTTCATGAAATGTTTTTAGAGGTAGAAAAACAATCAGAAAAAAGTTCTCAAGGCTTAATTTTTGCAAAAAAAATAGATATCTCTTATAGGATTATTGGTAAACAAAATTCTATTAAAAAAGCAGAGAACCTTTTTACCTTAGATGGAGATTTTGATGTTCTCTATACGATAGGAAGCAAACCTAGTAGCAAAGAGCAGGAGCCTCATTTTCAGAATTTAGAAAAAACGTGTCAATTGATGTGTAAGCAGATTAAAGAAAAGCTGCCTCGCCTTCCTGGTATGAAAAAGCTTTTTGATGCTATGAACTTGATGAACTTTTACGTCTATTACTTTAATACCCTTAAGGCAGCGGAAAAGATCCCTACTCTAAATGCAAACTTCTTCCCTACAGAACTTAAGGCCTGTCCTTCTTTTTTCCCTCCTCTTCCTGAGTCTGAAGCTGCCAAAATTAGTTTTAAGCCAGCCTCTCTCTTTAAGCATCTTCCTAAAGAACAAATAGCTATTTTTATTAGCTATTTACAACAGCCAAATTCTAAGGATCTTGAAGAAGCAGCTCTTCATATCCTAACAGCCGCTATAGAAAAAACCCTTTTACGAAAAACCTCGAATAAGGACTTTACGTTTGACGAGTACAAAGAGCTTGCTTTGGCTTTATTGCCTGCTTTTAAGGGTCGTTATCAAGCAACACATCTTTCTTCTGAAACTACTTTGATGCAGATGCAAATAAAAACCAGTCCTGATGAAAATCTCAGCGCGAAGCAGATCTCTTCTCGTATGAATGAGCTTTTTCAAGGAATCCAAAGAGATATTGAAGGTGTAGAAAAAATCATAAAGGACAAGAGGAGCAAACAGCTATCTCATGCAAAAGAATTGCAGTGGCTACTTGATCTTCAATTCAACAAAGAACAAGTGCTAAAATATACATCCATCTTGCAGCAGTGGTTCCAAGACCCTCTAGCGATTATTTTTGCAGAAGCTGTTATTTCATTAAACCTGATTACCAAGGCTTTAACGGTACAGAAAGAGAAGTCTAGCGGCAAGATCCATATAGCTGGAGGATGTGTGATCCATGTCAAAGATATGGTTTTTCAAGAAGCTAGTTCTTCTCTGTTGAAAAAGTATGGTCCTATTCTGTCATCTATGTCTAGCGATAAAATGATCGCAGTGGAAGCTGGTGAGTCAGAGGCATCGGGGGTTTTGTTTAAATTGCCATTTGAAAATTTTCATGCCACTGAAGAAGATAAGACGCAATCTGCTATAGGTTATTTGTACCCTTCTCATCCTAAATATCCCATGAATGACGCTATAGCCCGAGTTTTTCATGCCATCAATACGCAAGATGAGAAAATCTTTGTAGAAGTGGCTGATCAAATACAAGAGTGGAATTTTCAAGATGCTCTTGGTGTGAGTTTCATCCATTATGCAGCTTCTATACCTAATCCCTTCTTTTTACAAGAACTGATACGTAGGAAGGTAGATCTCAAAGTAAGGGATAGTCAGGGGCTAACAGCTTTACACTATGCAGCAAAAAAGGGAAATTTAGCATGCTTAAAAATGCTCATTGGCGCTGCACCAGCTCTAATAGATGCGCAAACCGACGATGGGGAAACTCCTTTATACATTGCTACTCAAAACAATCAACTCTTTATTGTTCAAGTACTCATAAAAGAAAAAATTGATGTAAATCTCACAACCAAACACGGGATGAATTCTCTTATCTGTGCTCTTCATCATGGTTATGAACAGATTGCATTGGAGCTTTTACATACCCAATCTATAGATGTAGAGTATCGTCTTCTTAATGGCAAGACGGCTCTACATTTTGCTATAGAGACAAAGATGGAACATGCGCTTAAAGAACTGATCAAGCAAGGAGCTAATGTGAATCGTATTCTTGGGAATGGATATAGACCCATTCATCTGGCTGTTGTCTACGATTGGCTCAATGGAGTCAAAATCCTAGCTACTACGGAGAACATTAAACTTGAAGCTCCAATTGCTTCAGGAAAAACCGCTAGAGATTTAGCAAATGAAACGAATCGAAGAGAAATAATGGAGTTTTTTGATCCATCTCGATCTCGTGGAATTTCATGGTGGACTCCATGGAAATTATTTTATGCAAAACCTTGAAAAAATGATTAAAAGATCTATCTAATAATGCTCTAAATTGTTATTTAATTGGAATTAAAATTAATTAAAGTTTGAAATAAAAAACCCTTTCTTTTTAGAGTGAAGAAAAAGGAAAAAATCATGCATCACCCTCTTGTTTCTAGAAGACGCGCCAAGGTATTCTCTGTAGCTTTGTTTTTAATTGGACTAGCTATCATCAGCTACTTACATACTTGGTGGCCTGCTATTATGTTAGTAATTGGGCTACCTTTAGCTTTTAGACAGTATTTATTGGGACGATTTTACGATATGGTCATTACTCTCTTTGTGTTTGTGGGAGTTTTTATCACCGTACAATTTGATATATGGGAGGTTTTACTGCCTGTCTTATTTGCTACAGGTGGGATTTATTTGTTGTTTCGCGAGTTCATGGAAGGCAAGGAGGAAACTCTTGCTGAAGAGGAAGAAGACCTCAATCATGAGCTAGAAGAAGACGATGAGGAAAAATAATCTAAACTCATTGCTTGACGCACTTCTATAAGGGTTTGATGCGCAACCCGATTAGCCCTATCTGTCCCCTTCTGGAGTATATTCATCACTTCATGGGGATCTTGTGCGTAATGTTCTCGTCTTTTGCGAATAGGTTCTAGAAAAGCTTGTAGAACTTCATTTAAATGTTTTTTAACCATGGCATCCCCTAAACCTCCTTTACGATATTTTTGCTTGAGCTCTTTTAAAAAAATGAGATCTGAGTCAAAACAATCAAGATAGGTAAAAACAGGATTTGCCTCCACATTACCTGGGTCTTCCACTCGAAGATGGCTAGGATCGCTATACATACCTTTGATTTTTTTAGAAATAAGTTCGGGAGAATCGGATAAGAAGATAGCATTATTCAGAGACTTACTCATTTTTTCTTTACCATCAAGGCCTGGTAAACGCGATATCTTTGTAGTAAGCGCTTTGCAGCTAGTGAATACATTTGTATTGTATGCGTGGTTAAAATGGCGCACGATCTCATTAGTTTGCTCAATCATCGGAAGCTGATCTTCTCCAACTGGGACTAGATCTGCCTTAAAAGCTGTGATATCCGCTGCTTGGCTAACTGGATATATCATAAATCCAGCCGGAATATTTTTTTCATACCCTTTTTGTGAAATTTCTCTTTTGACAGTAGGATTGTGCTTCAAACGATTCCAAGTGACAAGATTTAAAAAATAGGAAGTAAGCTCGAATAGAGAAGGGATTAATGATTGAATAAAAATAGTGGTTTGCTCGGGGTCTATTCCTATGGCAAGGTAATCTAGAGCCACTTGTAGAACATTTTCTCTCACTTTCTTAGGATCTTTTGCATGATCGGTTAATGCTTGTGCATCCGCAATCATAACAAATTGTCTACACGTTTTTTGTAAATCTAGGCGGCTTTTTAGAGATCCTACATAATGACCAATATGCAAAGGTCCTGTCGGTCGATCTCCTGTTAATACAATTTGTTTATTCAAAAGCTGAACTCCCATCATTTTTTTCTTGCAAAAATCTACCTAAAACTCTACCAAAGACAACATTTGAAGATGATAAAGGTAAAAAATATTGAAATCATATTAACATTTAGCGGATTTAAGTTGAACTCATGAACTTAAGATTTGATCATTCTAGCTCCTATCAAATCCTACGAAGTTTGGGAAAAGGAGGCATGGGAGAGGTTTTTTTAGCGCAAGAGGGCGTATCTGGTCGACTAGTTGCCCTTAAAAGAATGCGAGCAGAATTAAAAGATAGTGCGGTTTTAAGAGAGCGCTTTTTAAGAGAAGCCCGGGTAACAGCTACTCTGACACATCCTTCCATTATCCCTGTATTTAATATCTATGCCGATCAAGCAATACCTTATTTTACGATGCCTTATGTAGAAGGGGAAACACTTAAAAAAATCTTAAAAACCGCTTTTGAAGAAGAAAAAATAGCCGAATCTAAACATCCTATTGGTAGCTCCATTATGGCGCTTACTCGTATTTTTCTCTCCGTATGCGAAGCTATTGCTTATACGCATTCTAAAGGAGTTCTACATAGAGATTTAAAACCCGATAATATTATCATTGGAAAATATGGAGAAGTGCTTATTTTAGACTGGGGTTTAGCTGATTTCATAGGTCAAGAAGAAACCTCTTTCTCTGAGCTTATGGGAAATTACCAAAATCTTACAAGGCCAGGGAAAGTACCGGGAACACTTAACTACCTTGCACCAGAGCGTGCAAAAGGAGAACAATCCACCCCTTTAAGCGACATTTACTCTTTAGGTGTAATTTTATATCAAATACTCACCCTTCGCTTGCCTTTTTATCGAAGTTCTTTACGTAGTTTCCGTAAAACTATGCATTTAGAAAAATGGATTAACCCCACAGAGATTGCTCCCTACAGAGATATTTCTATACATCTAGTTGATATTGCAAAACGTTGTCTACAACCAGTCGCATCTGACCGATTTGAGAGTGTTGATGATATGATCATTGAGCTTAAAAAGTTCATAGAAGGTAAACCTGAATGGATTTTAACAACTGAGCTAGATATTCATCGTAAACAAGATTGGGTGTTTCAAGAAAATATTTTACTAACTAAACATCTAGCGATTACAAGATCTCCAGAGATTATGGAATGGCTACAGATCATGCTCTCTAAAGACTCTTTTACTGGAAATATCCGAATTGAAACAGAAGTTTATATCCAATCTCATTCAGAAGGAGTAGGGTTGTTATTTGTCTCTTCTGAGGTAAATAAACAAGGAACTTTTCAAGAAGGATATTGTATATGGCTTAGTAAACACCCTATGAGCTGTAGACTCTTCTATGGTAATGCTGAAGTTATGACTGTAAATGATTTAGATTTTCCAGAAAATACCGCATTGAATATACAGATCGATAAAATGGATAATCATTTATATGTCTATTTAAATCATATGTTGATCTGTCATTATATAAGCTTGATTCCTTTGCCGGCAGCGCAGCTTGCTTTAGTATCGTGTGATGATTATTTTACCATTTCTAAAATTCGACTTAGCTTAGGAAGCCAAAATGCCATGATTAACTGTCTAGCGATTCCCGATGCTTTTTTAGCTAATAAAAATTATAGCAAAGCACTGTTAGAGTACCGAAGAATAGGCAACTCTTTTTCAGGGCGTATGGAAGGAAGAGAGGCTTTATTTCGCGCGGGAATTACTTTAATTAAATACGCTGCTGTACAAAAAAAAACCAGAGAAAGAGAGCGATTGTATTTGTTTGCCTTAGATGAATTTAGCAAACTACGCCACACCCCAGGAGCTCCTTTAGAATACTTGGGAAAATCGCTTGTTTATGAAGAAACCCAAGAGATTGAAGAAGAAATTAAGTGTTTAGAAATTTGCATTCGTAAGTATTCAAAACATCCCTTATTTAAAATGATTGTTGAACAAATTATGATGCGCCTACATCAGACCTCTTCTTGTAAACGTATATCCGCCTATCACTTTGCTCTTTTAGCTCTGCGCCATCTCCCTAAATTATTTAGTCTTTCAGAAAATAAACGTATGATTACCTTACTCAATCAGTATCTTGAACCCATTCCTTTTTTCATTCATTTAGACAATCAAGATGAAGTAACAGAACATTTAGATCTTAGTTGTCAATTAGCTTTTTGGTTAGCCAAGCCGATCACTCTAATCGAAATCCTAGAAAATACGCCACCTCCATTTATTGCAACTAACGCGTTTTTTGGCTTGTTAGCAATGGGATTTGATCAGTGGGTAGGAGAAAATTTACACCTTTGCTCTGATCCAGCAGAAGCAGAGGAAATTCAAATTGCTTGCTTAGGGCACAAAAAAGGATTTTCATTAGCTATCCAAACCTATCTCACTCAATTTCCTGGAGTCAAAAGTACTTCAAGAGCACTCTATTACTTACTTGATCAAACAATACTAAAAAATAAAACAACCTTTCCGTATACAAAAGAACTTCTTGAGTTGTTTATGCAAAATCAACAACTAGCCCCTCTTGGATTAGAGTTACTACTGCTCCAAAATCGATGGAGCGCAGCAGAAAAACTCATTGCTTTCCATCACTTAGAAGGTTTGCAAGATGATTCTTCTGTTTTTTATCCACTGATAGGTTGTTGGTTATGCTATAAACAGTCAGAAGCTAAAGCCACTTCCTATCTTAAAGGAGCAATAGATGCTCAGTTCCCCACTAGTAAGCTATTACTCAACTATTTTTTACAGGGAAAAATAACTAATAAAGCTTGGGGTCAAACAGCTTTGACTTGGGAAAAGATTTGTTTGTTTCGCCAATTGCGTTTATTTTTTCATTGTGCTGGAAATCAAAAAAAAGCCAAACTCTACTCTAACCGCATTCATAAAGAGATACGCTCTATTCATGTCAAATACTATTATCCCTAAAATAGAAAAAAGCCAGTTTGCTTATCATGGCTTTTTCGATGTGCATGTGGACTACTTAAAATGGCCAACAGGGTTTCAAAATACTTATACACGTCTTGATCTCTGCTCATCTGCAGCGGTTGTTTTAGCCCGTACCATAGATGGACGCTTTATCATTAATTTAGAATATAGACATCCCACTGGGAAATGGCTGCTCAGCTGCCCAGGAGGACGAGTCGACCAAAATGAAACCCCATTAGAAGCTATTAAAAGAGAGCTACTCGAAGAAACCGGTTATGGGAGAGGAACTTGGCAAGCACTTCCTTCTATCTATCCCCTTCCTGCTATAACAGATCAGCAGATATTTTATTTTTTTGCTCAAAATGTAGTTCATCTATCTGCTGCTAAAGTAGAAGAATCGGAACTCATTAAAACCCTATTAAAAACAAAACAAGAGCTGTATCAAGAAATTCGAAATAAAACCCCTGTAGATGGCATTTTATGCACAGCACTATTTTTATGGCAGCTTTTATAAACAGGTGTTACAGAAAAACACTATTTTCCTATAATAAATGGAAATAGTCTTAAAGGAAGATCAAAATGGCACTTTCCAAATACTTAGACCCAAAAAACGATATCGCTTTTAAAAAAATATTCGGCACAGAAAAAAATAAAGACATTCTGATGCATTTTTTAAATGACATTCTCGGTTTTTCTGAAGACGCTCTCATCATGGATATAGAGTTCTTATCCCCGATTCTACCACCTAAGATCGCGGTAAAAAAACAGAGCATTGTCGATGTTCTGTGTAAAGACAAGAAGGGAATAAAATACATCATTGAAATGCAAGTGACAAAATCTAGAGGATTTGAAAAGCGCGCGCAATATTACGCATCTCAGGTATATGGCAATCAAGCAAATGTTGGAGATGAATACCACGGGCTTAAGGAAATTATCTTCATAGCTATTGCTGATTGCATTATTTTTCCTAATAAATCCCATTACAAATCAGATCATGTCATACTCGATAAAGCAACCTATGAACATAATCTTAAAGACTTCTACTTTACCTTTATCGAGCTTCCCAAATTCAATAAAAGCAAAGAAGAACTATCTACCATAGAAGAAAAATGGTGTTACTTTTTCAAACACGCTCATGAAACCACCGAAGCAGAATTACAGAAAGTTATAGGCAGAGATACCATTATTCATAGAGCATACACCGCACTAGATCAATTTCATTGGACTGAGAGAGATCTTGCTACTTATGAAGAATTAAAGCGTATTCACATGGATAACAAGGCTGCTATAGCACAACAAATCTATGAGATGGAGAATGCTAAAACTGAAGGTAGAGCTGAAGGTAGGACTGAAGGCAGAGTTGAGGGTGAAGCCATAGGCATTGAGAAAGAAAAAATGCAAACAGCAAAGCGTCTATTGCAAACAGGCTGTGGAATTGATCTAATCGTTCAGGCTACTAATCTACCTAGAGAACAAATAGAGAGCTTGAAAAACAAGGAATTATTTGTAGCCTAAAAAACATTGTCTTAATAGAGAATACATTGAAATTTTCTCTCCTTGCATGCTAATCTGATCTGTTTAACCTCCTAATGCTACATCTATGACCTTGTCTAAAAGTTATGAGCCTCAAGAAATCGAAAAGAAGTGGTATCTCTTTTGGGAAGAAAAACAATTTTTTAAAGCGGACCCAACCTCTGTAAAGCCCGCTTTTTGTATTTGTATGCCTCCACCTAATGTAACTGGTGTGCTACACATGGGGCATGCTCTTGTAAACACTCTGCAAGATATCTTAATTCGTTGGAAGAGAATGTCGGGCTATGAAACATTATGGGTTCCAGGAACCGATCATGCAGGAATTGCTACACAAACCGTTGTAGAGCGCCATTTACTAGCAACAGAAGGAAAGAAGCGTAAAGATTTTACAAGAGAAGAATTTTTCCAAGAGATCTGGCAATGGAAAGAAAGAAGTGAAAATCAAATTTTAAATCAATTAAAGAAATTAGGTTGCTCCTGTGATTGGTCTCGCCTTTGTTTTACTATGGATGAGAAGCGCAACCTAGCTGTTTGCACCTTGTTTAAAAAAATGTTTGATGATGGATTGATTTACCGAGGAGATTATCTAGTTAATTGGGATCCTATTTCACAAACAGCACTAGCTGATGATGAAGTAGAGTATGAGGAAAAAAGTTCCTTCCTCTGGTATATTAACTATTGCTTTGAAGATGCTCCAGAACAATTTATCACAGTTGCAACAACCCGTCCTGAAACAATGCTTGGTGATACTGCTCTTGCAGTATCTGCTCGCGATGAGCGTTATAAACACCTAATTGGTAAAAGAGTTATTGTTCCTTTTGTAAAAAGAAGTATTCCCATTATAGCAGACCGTCTTATCGACCCCTCTTTTGGAACAGGTGTTGTTAAAGTAACCCCTGCACACGATTTGAACGATTATCATATGGGACAAACACACAAACTCGATAGTATCAATATTATGACCCCTGATGGCCGGATTAATGAACAGGGTAAAGAATTCTTTGGTCTAACCATGCAAGAAGCACGGGTAGCTATTGTAGATGCCCTACAAAAAAGAAATCTTATCAATAGGATTGAGCCTCACAACCATCGCATAGGAATTTCTTATCGTTCAAAAGCAACTATTGAGCCTTATCTTTCCAAACAGTGGTTTGTCCGCGTTAGCCAATTTAAAGACCGCCTACGTCAAGTGGTAGAAGATAAAAAAGTACACTTGATTCCCCCTCATTGGGAAAATACCTATTTTCATTGGATTGATCATTTAAGAGATTGGTGTATCTCTCGTCAACTCTGGTGGGGTCATCGGATTCCCATTTGGTACAATAAAAACAACCCTGATCAGATTCTTGTGTTTGATGGCATGAATCTACCACTTGAAGTGCAAAAAGATCCTGATCATTGGTACCAAGATGAAGATGTACTCGATACCTGGTTTTCTTCAGCAATTTGGCCCTTTAGCACACTTGGTTGGCCTCATCAAACACAAGAGCTAAAAAAGTTCTATCCTAATTCTACTCTTATTACAGGCCATGACATTTTGTTTTTTTGGGTAGCACGGATGATCCTAATGGGAGAATATCTTTTAAATCAGCCGCCTTTTCCTGAGGTGTTTTTACATGGACTTATCTACGGAAAATCGTATTGGCGTCATCCAGAAAACGGATCTATTGCTTATTTAACACACGCAGAAAAACATCCTTTTGAGCTAGGACAAACACCTCCTTCAGAGATTCATTCTAAATGGGAAAAGATGTCTAAATCCAAAGGAAATATCATCGATCCTTTGGAAATTATCGATCTTTACGGAACAGATGCCATGCGCATGGGTCTTTGTGCAAGCGCTACACAAGCTCGTCAAATTGATTTAGATCGTCGTAAATTTGAAGAATGTAAAAATTTTGTGAATAAAATTTGGAATGGCGCCCGTTTTGTGTTTATGAATATCGAGGATTTAAGCGCAAATAATTTTGCTACAGGACTTGATTTATCTATCCTTACTTTAGAAGATCATTGGATATTTTCCTTGCTAAACCGCACTATTCAAAGTGTAAATGACTATTTAAAAGAATATGCTTTTGATAAAGCGCTTTCTACAGCCTATGATTTTTTCTGGAATCAATTTTGTGCTTACTATGTGGAATTGGTCAAACCCATCTTAATAGATCCTGCAAATGCTAGCAGAAAAAATAAACAAAAAATCCTCTCTTTGGTTTTACTTAGCTCTATTCGCCTACTACATCCTATAGCACCTTTTGTAACAGAAGAACTCTTTGATAAAATCAAGCAAAAACTCGCCTCTAAAGCAGATAGCAAAATAGATCCTTATACTCAAGAAGCTCTAGCAGCGCTTAATAGTTCTGCTTGTATCGTATCAAATTACCCACAAGCTATTCTAGAAGATATCCGTCCTGACGTGGAAGAAACATTTGCTTTCTTGGGCCAGATAACTCATGCTATCCGTACTATTCGAGCTGAAATGCAAATGCCACCAAATATGGCTATTGATCTATTTGTTCAAGCACCATTTCAAGATGAGCAAAGAAGTGCTTTAGAGAAAAACTGTAGTTTCTTAAAAGCACTTATCCGTATCCAATCCATTACCTTTACAGAAGAAACTCAAAATCTTCCCTTTAGCGCAGAAACGCTTGTTTGCTCCTTAAAATTGCAGATTCCTCTGCCACAAGAATTAAAAACTAAAGAAAAAATCCGTTTGGTTAAAGAAAAAGAAAAGCTTATCCAACAGCAAAATAAACTTCGTACGCAACTTTCTAATACAAATTTTCTTGAAAAGGCTCCTTCTTCTCTTGTAAGTACGCTAAAAGATAATCTCTTTCAAGCGGAAAAAAAACTTGAAGAAACCATAGAAAAATTAGACTGGCTAGAGCACTAATTAAAAACTCCAATCCAGATCTAGATTGATTTCATTTACCTTAGAGCCATATCCAAACCTGCCATCATAACCTAAAGACATACTAAAGCCACCTTGAGAAGAGAGCAGAAATTGTCCACTCACAAGAATTTGGTCTACTACTTCACTAAAACTAGTCACGGAAAAATTTGGTTCACAAAACGTACCTTTTCGAAACTTAGCGGTGTAGTGTCTACCTGTTAAAGGGGTTGTTCTAAGCCAACCTACGTTGACACTAGGGGCTAAACACATGCTGCAAAAGGTCCACTTTTTAACGAATTTCAGGTTAGCCAAAGAGCGTAAAAAGGCGATGTATTTTCTTTTTACGGCTAAATTTATAGAGTCAGCTCCTTTTTCATGAAAACTTTCTTGGAAAACGTTTAACTGGTCTAGTAAAATTTCTGGCTGTATGAAAAAGCCGCAAAAGGGTTGCAGTCTAAAGCCTATTAATGCAATTTCAGAAAGATCCCAAGTAATAGGATGGCTACTTGCTGTACGATCAATGCCTGGGAATACAATTTTTCGATCTACGTCGTAAAAACTGCCTGCTGCTAGAACTAGAAGATCAAAGTAAAAGCGCTCGCAATCATATCCTATACGAGGACCTAAATATCCTGAATCAGATTTAGCTTTGCCTACTTGATCTTTCCATCGTAAGTGGGAGCAGGAATAGCCAAGGCCAAAACCTAACTTCCAGTCATTGTTCAATACATGGTCTACTCCACCCACAACTCCATAGGTATGGTTGATAAATCCGGTGGCTTCTTGACTAATTTGAGAACGGTTATTTTGTGAGTGAACAAGTCCTATGGGATTAACCCAAATATTGGTGGAGTCGCAGGTATTATAGCAGTATGATCTTTGATTAACTCTGATAAAGAAACTGTTAGCAATGCTAAAGTTATTTTCTAATTCGTTTAAAGCAAACGCCCCAAATTGAGAAGGAGTTAATTTATTTAAAGCCTGTGCATACTGATCTGTGGGAAGAATAAGCAAGGCTTCTGCAACTGTATCAAGGTCGGTGTTAGCAAAATCAAAAGAGGAACAAAAGAGATAATCTGCCACAGATCCTGCATTACCGTTTGGTCTAGCAGGTAAAAGTATGGAAGAACCGAGAATCAAGAGTTGCGCTTGTGTAGGAAAGTAGTTAATAGCGTAATTAAGAGATCTAGTGCTAGAGGTGCTGCTAAATTGTCCTACAACAGATCCTGCAGTAAGAAAGGTATAAGTTGTGCCCTCTAAATACAGCCCAGGTTCTGGATCTACCTGCAGAGTTCCACCCAATGTCGCTGTTCCTGTAACATCGAGCAGATCTGCTGCTCCTGCTTCATTGATTTCTACGACAAGCTCTCCAGAAGCATTTTGCGTATAGTTTCCATTTATGGTTAATGTGCCAATGGAGTTACCCGGTTGCACACTACCACTATTGGTTACGGTGCCAGCTAAGATTCCACTACCACCGAGTATTGCATTAGGAGATACAGCAATGGTATTAGCACCGCCTCCTAAAAAACCATTTATTAAAAGAGTTCCTCCATCTACTACAACACCTCCGTGAAAATCAGGTGAATTACCTGCTAAAGTAAGTATACCCGATCCTTGTTTGGTAAAAGAACCAGTTCCTTGAATTAACCCTGGATATGTTGTAGAAATTGCTTGATTTACAATCAGGTTCTTTGATCCTAATAGAACTGTTGGATCACCACTACCTCTTAGAGCTGCAATCGTCTGTGCAGGAGTTGTAATATTCGAAATGTCCAATCTGGATAAATCATTCAATACAACCTCAGAAACAGAATTTAGAATACCTGTTCCAGCAAGATCTAATCTTAACCCTGAGTTAATAACCGTTTCTCCGGTATACGTATTGATGCCACTTAAGGTTAAAGATCCAAGATCGGTACCTATAAGAGCTCCACTTCCATCTATTAACCCTGATAGATTTAAGCTAGAAAAGAAAAAAGGAAGTTCAATAGAAACGTCTACAGGACTGTTCGCACCAAATATACGATAGGGTCCTGCAGTTCCATCAATGATTAGATGAGTTTGTGTAGATACAATAATGGTCCCTTGACGAGTAATGAGAGGTAAATTACTATTAAGGAAAATGATTTCAACATCCGAATCAAAATTAAAAGTAATTGTATTTGTTCCACTAGAAGCATTAAAATCAGTAATTGCTTGTCTAAGACTACCGGGTCCAGCATCTTGATTACTTGTAACCTGAAAATCAACCGCCCATAAAGGAGAAAAGCTTAGGGCGCTAAGTATTATAATTGTTATTACTCGCATCTTTTAACTCTCCGGTAAAAAAATAGTATATTAACACTAGCAAAAAATTTAATTAAAAACTCCAATCCAGAGCTAGATTTACCTCATTTATCTTAGAGCCATATCCAAACCTGCCATCATAACCTAAAGACATACTAAAGCCACCTTGAGAAGAGAGCAGAAATTGTCCACTCACAAGAATTTGGTCTACTACTTCACTAAAACTAGTCACGGAAAAATTTGGTTCACAAAACGTACCTTTTCGAAACTTAGCGGTGTAGTGTCTACCTGTTAAAGGGGTTGTTCTAAGCCAACCTACATTGACACTCGGAGCTAAACACATGTTGCACATAAGCCATTCTTTAGTAAATTTTAGATTGATTAATGAGCGCAAAAAGGAGGTGTATTTTCTTTTTACAGCTAAATCTATGGAATTAGCCCCGCTTTCTTGAAAGCTCTCTTGAAAGACATTCAACTGATCTAATAAGAACTCTGGCTGCACAAAGAAGTTATACAAAGGCTCTAATCTAAACCCTAATAACATAACTTCGGAAAGATCCCAAGTAGTGGGATGGCTACTTGCTACGCGAGATATCCCTGGAAATGCGATTTTTCGATCTACATCGTAAAAATTACCTGCTCCTAGTACAAGAAAGTCAAAATAAAAACTTCCACAATAATACCCTATGTAAGGGCCTAAATACCCTGAATCCGCTCTAGCTTTTCCGGCTTGATTTTTCCAATGTAAATGGGAATAAGAATAACCAAGGCCAAAACCTAACTTCCAATCGTTGCTAAATAGATGATCTACACCAGCTGTTACCCCATAAGTGTGATTGGTAAATCCCACAGCTTCCTGACCTAGTTGCAGACGGCTTTTTTGCGAATAGACAAGTCCTAATGGGTTGATCCAAATATGGGTAGATTCACAGGGATAGTAGCAGGCTCTTTGGTTTGCTTCTGTTACAAAAAAGCTATTTGCCATACTAAAGTTGTTTTCCAATTCGTTTAAGGCAAAGGCTCCAAATTGAGAGGGGGTTAATCTATTTAAAGCCTCTGCATACTGATTTGCAGGAAGTTCTAATAAGGCTTCTGTAACTGTAACAAGATCGGTATTAGTAAAGTCAAAAGAAGGGCAAAATAGATAGCCCACTACAGCCCCTGCATTGCCACTTGGTCTAGGTGGCGTTACAAAAAAATTACTAGGAATCAAGAGTTGGACTTGTGAGGGAAAATAGTTGATAGCGTAGTTCAGAGGCCTAGTGCTAAAGGTACTGCTAAATTGTCCTGTAACAGATCCTGCGGTAAGAAAGGTATAGGTTGTTCCTTCTAAATACAATCCAGGTTCAGGGCTTACTTGTAAGACTCCATTTAATGTGGCAGCTCCTGTAACAACAAGTAGATCTGTTGCTCCTGCTTCATTGATTTCTATGACAAGCTCTCCAGAAGCATTTTGCGTATAATTTCCATTTATGGTTAATGTGCCAATGGAGTTACCTGGTTGCACACTACCATTATTGGTTACATTGCCAATTGCTGTTCCAGCACCTCCAAATATAGCGTTATTATCTATAGTAAAGGTGCCTTCTAACCTACCATTTACTAGAAGAGTCCCTGCATCGATATTAACAGCTCCTGAAGAAAAGCCTGAAGAATCACCTGTTAAAGTCAGTATACCCGATCCTTGTTTGGTAAAAGAGCCAATTCCATCAATTACTCCTGGATATGTTGTAGAAATTGTCTGATTTACAATCAGGTTCTTTGATCCTAATTCAACTAATGCATTACCACTACCGCTTAAAGCTGCAATCGTTTGTACAGGAGCTGTAATATTCGCAATGTTAAATGTAGATGAATTCACTACAACCCCAGAAGCAGGATCTAGAGTCCCTGTTCCAATAAGAGCTAGTATTAACCCTGAGTTGATAATCGTTCCTCCAGTATAAGTATTGCTTCCTCTTAAGTCTAGAATTCCACCACCAGAACCTATAAGAGTTCCACTTCCATCCATTAACCCTAATAGATTCAAGCCAGAAGTAGAAGGAACTTGAATAGAAATGTTTGCAACGCCGCTTGCTCCAAATATACGATAAGGTCCTGCAGTTCCATCAATGTCTAGAGAAGTTCCTGAAGGCACAACAATAGTCCCTTGACGAGTAATCAGTGGTAAATCACTACCAAGAAGAATGTTTCCAATCCCCGAGTTAAAAATAATTGTATTTGTTCCACTAGCAGCGTTAAAATCAGTAATTGCTTGTCTAAGACTGCCGACTCCAGCATCTTGACTATTTGTAACTTGAAAATTATCCGCCCATAAAGGAGCAAAGCTTAGGGAGCTAAGCGTTATAGCCATTATTATTCGCATCTTTTAACTCTCCAGGAAAATCATATACTATTTTTTTTAAAAAATAAAAAAAATAGTATATTAACACCAGCAAAAATTTTAATTAAAAACTCACCTTAAGATAGCAAAAAGTTGGAAAAATGTGACACAAGACATTCTCGACATCTATACAGATTAAACTACTATGTAAACGACTTAAGTAGCAATGCGGACCGAATCTATGAAGCCTACCAAAAACGGTGGCATATAGAAGAATAGAGCTCTTTCGAAACTAGAAAATAAAGAAGCCTTTCCGTATAACTTAAAGAATCGGTTTTTGACCACGTCCCTTTTACCTCATAACTCTTGCTCCTACTTGCCCTTTGCCTTTTGGTAGCCGCTCCCTCTGAATAAAAATTTTGAGGAACCTCCTCGTCAAATTTCCAATTCTTTTAAGTTATTTCGATATAGTGAGAAATTTGTTTGTGAAATGATGTGTTATTAATAATTATAATATTATCTGTAATTATATAATTCATTATAATAAGGAAAATCTTTGATAAATAATGGTTGGGTAAGCTATATTTGTTGCCAAATAAGGGAGAAATATGAATACCTACGGTCTTTGTTCCATCAATATGGATACTTTTAATTTGAAATGGCACACAGATTATGTATATCCACGGCAGGTTAGAAATGCCGTAGTGACTCTTTTAAAGGTTCACAACCTTACTTTAAATATTTTAGGATATATTCCAGGAGTTTCTGTTGTTTCTGGTTGCTTGCGTATGGGAACAGGATTGCTGATATATGCAGTTGCCTGGGCTGTGGGCGAAAGAGATGCGATGCGAGGTGTTATCATAGCTCATTGGTATGACGAATGTTTGCTCACAGGGATTACTCAAATAGGAAGAGGCGTACTAGAAGCTTTTGTTCCATTTGGGTGGATTGCTAATGCTTCTCTTGATGCTATTGCTACTGTTTGGAACATAGGAAAAGAATTATACAATGCATCGGTGTGTATAGGTTGTATGGAATACATTAACCAAGGACCATATCCTGAGCCTAATTATCCTTTGCCTTTTTTATTACTGCATTTGGTATAAAACAATAGGAACTCTATGAGTTCACAATCCGTTCCTCTTTCTGATGTAGTGGGAGGCTATAGGCCAGTTCCTTAGATCCCTTTTCGAGATGAACTGATTGGGAAAAATGCGTTTTATAACCAGCCTGATTATTTAGAATATACACAAAGGGACTTAACTGCGAATAAATCTTTGCCTGTTGTTTATAAATGGAACATCGAACATAAAATTGTTAGAATTATAAAGCAAATTTTGGCAGTCATAATATTCCCAATAGGGATTTACAATCTTCTTCATATTCTTGCAGGTAAAGTCGCTTTACTCCCAGCCTCAAGTCCCACTCTTATGGGATACCCTGAAAATCATGCAAATGATAGTAGATCGAGTATTTCATTAGAAGGTGACTGAAAATATAAACGCATCACTACCGTATTTCTCGTTGTCTAAATCTTTTGCTTTTTCAAACTTCATTATGCCCTTATGTACTTTTAAGGACATTATTTTATACAAGGGTTTTTTTATTTTCTAGTTTTGAAAGAGCTCTAATAAAAAGCCAGGTGATAGTAGACAAAAAAAATTGGAAGATTATTTGCACTGCATTTGCAAATGGTAAGCGTCATGATTTTCGTTTATTTAAAGAATCCAAAGTAAAAATCCATCCCCATACCAAAATAATTACAGATACAGGATATCAAGGATTAAAAAAGCTTCATAAAAAAACACAAATGCCCAAAAGGAGAACTAAAAAAAATCCCCTAACAAGAGAAGATAAACGCAACAACCAATATCTAGCTAGAGAGCGCTCTATTAATGAAAATGTAATTGGCTTACTTAAGCGTTTTAAAATACTCTCTGATCGTTATAGAAATCGACGAAAACGTTTTTGCTTAAGATTTAATCTTATAGCTGGAATTTATAATTGGGAGCTTTAAAATTGAGTTATGCAAGAGATCTATTCTCTTTTGAAACTTCTCTCTTTCTTGATAGAAGGGTGTCTTTTTTTTAAAGTAATCTTTTAGTCTTTCTTCTTCGTGAAAGTTTAAAATTAAATTTCTATATGTTAATGGGTTTCGAAAGAGATTTATTATGAGAAGATATCTTTAGTGCGTAAGGTAAGTTAAAAACTCCAATCCAGAGCTAGATTGATTTCATTTACTTGAGAGCCATATCCAAACCTGCCATCATAACCTAAAGACAGACTAAAACCACCTTGAGAAGAGAGCAGAAATTGTCCACTCACAAGAATTTGGTCTACTACTTTACTAAAGCTAGTCACGGAAAAATTTGGTTCACAAAACGTACCTTTTCGAAACTTAGCTGTGTAGTGTCTACCTGTTAAAGGGGTTGTTCTAAGCCAACCTACGTTGACACTCGGAGCTAAACACATGTTGCACATAAGCCATTCTTTAGTAAATTTTAGATTGATTAACGAGCGTAAAAAAGAGGTGTATTTTCTTTTTACGGCTAAATTTATAGAGTCAGCTCCTTTTTCATGAAAGCTTTCTTGGAAAGCGTTTAACTGGTCTAGTGAAACTTCTGGCTGTATGAAAAAGTTGCAAAAGGGCTGTAGTCTAAAGCCTATTAATGCAATCTCGGAAAGATCCCAAGTAGTAGGATGGCTACTTGCTGTGCGATCAATGCCTGGGAATACAATTTTTCGATCTACATCATAAAAATTACCTGCGCCTAATACAAGAAAGTCAAAATAAAAACTTCCACAATAATACCCTATGTAAGGGCCTAAATACCCTGAATCAGATTTAGCTTTTCCTGCTTGATTTTTCCAATGTAAATGGGAATAGGAATAACCAAGGCCAAAACCTAGCTTCCAATCATTGCTAAATAGATGATCTATTCCAGCTGTTACCCCATAAGTGTGATTGGTAAATCCCACAGCTTCCTGACCTAGTTGCAGACGGCTTTTTTGCGAATAGACAAGTCCTAATGGGTTGATCCAAATATGGGTAGATTCACAGGGATAGTAGCAAGCTCTTTGGTTTGCTTCTGTTACAAAAAAACTATTTGCTATACTAAAGTTGTTTTCCAATTCGTTTAAGGCAAAGGCTCCAAATTGAGAGGGGGTTAATCTATTTAAAGCCTCTGCATACTGATTTGCAGGAAGTTCTAATAAGGCTTCTCCAATTGTGACAAGATCGGTATTAGTAAAGTCAAAAGAGGGGCAAAATAGATAATCCACTACAGCCCCTGCATTGCCACTTGGTCTAGCAGGTAAAATCAAAGAAGAAGCAAGAATAAAGAGTTGAGCTTGTGTGGGAAAATAGTTGATGGTGTAACTAAGGGGCCTAGTGCTAAAGGTACTGCTAAATTGTTCTGTAACAGATCCTGTGGTAAGAAAGGTATAGGTTGTTCCTTCTAAATACAATCCAGGTTCAGGGCTTACTTGTAAGACTCCATTTAATATGGCAGATTTTGTCACTTGAAGCAAGCTACTAGCTTTAAGCTCATCGATTTCTATATTTAATATTCCAGAAGCACCTTGGGTATAATTTCCATTTACGGTTAGAGTTCCACTCGAGCTACCAGGTTTAACCATTCCGTGGTTGATGACATTCTCTACAGATCCTATACCAGCTAACATTGCATTAGCAGATACCTCCACTTCTCCTCCCATCTTGCCTTTCATCATAAGAATGCCTTCATGAATAGAAACTGTACCTGTAAAACAGGAGCAATCATTTAGCATGGTTAACATCCCAGGTCCTTGTTTAATCAAGCTTCCATTCCCCATGATAATCCCCTCATAAGTCCCGGAACTTATTTGATCAAATACCAACTGAGCATCGCTGAAGATATTTCCTTGCAAACTATTTGTATTTCCTTGCAGAATTCCACCATGTACTTTAGTTCCTCCAGAGTAGGTGTTATCACCTGTTAACACAAGAGTTCCTAAGCCCTGTTTAATAAGAGCACCAGAGCCTTTGATTGCTCCTGCATAACTTGTATGATTAGAAGCTTCTTGAATCAGCGTTTTATCTCCTAAAACAATCTTTCCTCCTGTACCACTTAAATCACCTATGTTTTGGAATGAACCTGCAATGTTACTTATGTCAAAAACTCCTGCATGAATAGTAATAGCTCCTGTAGGAAAAAGCTCCCCGGATCCTGAAAGAGCTAATGTCCCAGCATGGATTGTTGTCCCTCCGGAATAGATATTAGTTCCACTCAAAATCAGTGCCCCATTACCTTGCTTAATAAAAGACCCTGTTCCACTAATGATTCCTACATAACTTGTGTCATTTTCAGCTGCCGTAATCAGCGCTTTTTCTCCTAAAAAAATATTTCCTCCTCCAATTAGCTCACCAATGGCTTGCGATGAAGCAGTGATGTTGCTGATATCAAAATTTCCTACGTTGATCATAACAGATCCAGTAGGAGATATGCTTCCTGATCCTGAAAGAGCTAATGTTCCTAAAGTGATTATTGTCCCTCCAGAATACGTATTGGGTCCTGTAAAAACCACTGTCCCTGTATTTTGTTTAGTTAAAATGCCAGATCCTGAGAGCACTCCATCATATATTCCTGTATATGCTTGATCAAACACTACAGAAGCATTATTTAAGATATTTCCTTGTAGGCTATTTGTACTTCCTTGTAAGACTCCAGCGTTAACCAAAGTCCCTCCAGAATACATGTTGGAACCTGCTAGGATTAATTTTCCCGATCCCTGTTTAACAAAAGCACCTGTTCCTCTAATGATTCCTGCATAACTTGTATAACTAGAATCTCCAACGATTAATGTATTAGCTCCTAATAAAATTTGACTTCCCTTAACCCCATTAATGCTTCCAATACTACGTGTACCATTAGCTTCTGCAATGTCAAAAATGCTATCTACTCCACTGAGAATAACCGGGTTATTTATTGCTAAAGAACCATTACCGGAAAGCGCAATTCGCCCAGAAGAAATCGTTGTTGCTCCAGTATAAATATGTACTCCACTAAGTGTAAGAGTTCCTGATCCTTGTTTAGTAAAAGAACCAGCTCCACTAATCACTCCTTCGTAAGTTGTATCATCAAGCGATCCTGCAATGAGCGTTTTTGTTCCTAAGGCAACTTTCCCTCCTACACCGCTTAAATTATAAATAGTTTGCGATGAAGCTGAAATAGAACTAATATCAAAGACCCCTGCATGAATATCGACAGATCCCATAGAAAGTAATCTTTCTAATAGAGTTAATCTTCCTGCATTAATCGTTGTTCCTCCAGTGTGGTTACTACCTTTTAAGATAAGTGTCCCTGTATTTTGTTTGATTACAGCCCCTGTTCCTGCAATCATTCCATTATATGTTCCTGTATCAGCTTGATCAAATATGACTAAAGCATCATTTGCAATATCTCCTTGCAGGCTCATTGTATTTCCTTGCAATCCTCCTTCAAGGACCGTAGTTCCTCCAGAATACGTATTCGTATTACTTAAGATAAGTGTTCCTGCACTTTTCTTAATTAAAGTGCCAGATCCTGAAATCACCCCAGTGTATTCGCCTAAATTAATTTGATCAAAAACAAGAGAAGAATTATTTACGATGTCTCCTTGTAAGCTGGTTGTATTTCCTTGTAAAACCCCTTCATTGACTATGGTTCCACCAACATAGGTGTTCTTTCCCATTAAGATGAGCGTTTGAGATCCTTGCTTAACAATAGAACCTGTTCCACTAATAGCCCCTCCATATTCTGTGGAAAGCCCTTCTTCTATGACCAATGTCTTTGCTCCTAAAACAATTTTTCCTCCAGATCCGCTTAAATTGCTAATTGTTTGAGCATCAGAGCTAATAGCACTAATATCCAACATTCCTTCAAAATTGATCGCTACTTTACCAGTAGGAGCTAAACTTCCAGATCCAGAAAGAGCTAATAAACCAGCAATAACCGCTGTTCCTCCAGTATAACTATTATTTTCCTCTAAAATGAGCTCTCCATTCCCCAATTTTACAAGAGATCCTGAATCTAGAACTCCTAATAAAGCCAAAGAAGAAAAAGGAGAAGTATTAACCCTAAAAGATTTATTCGATGGACTAAATATGCGATATTGATTTTTGCTCCCATCGATGACTAAAGAATCCTCAGTAGATGTGGTGAATTCTCCTTCCACTTCAATTGCAGGCAAATCGCTTAAAAGCCAAATCCTACCAAGGCCTGGATCAAATGTAATAGTATTTGGCTGAGAACTTCCTGAAGCATTTAAATCAATGATTGATTGTCTTAAACTCCCAGCCCCACTATCTGCATTATTTGTCACTCTAAAGTCAGAGCTCCATATAGATCTAGAGCTCAGAATCAAAATATGACAAGCTAAAAGCAATAGTGTCTTCATTTATTAATCTATTTCTATAAACAGTAAAATAGATCCAATAAAATAAGTAAAAATAAAATTCAAATAAAAAGCCTTCTTCCTTTCAGGAAGAAGGCCATGATGTGGTTTAATTAAGTGCTGCTTTTTTTTCTTGACTTAATAGCTGAAAAAAATGCTGGGCTTCCTTGCAAGCAATAGAAGATAGGCCAATTAATCCGATTAAATTGGGAAGAGTCATTAAGCCATTCATGATATCTGATAAAGGCCAGACTATTTCTATGCTCATAATGGAGCCTAAAAACACACAAAAGCAAAACAAGACTCGATAACTTTTTTGCAAAGATCCTTTGAAGAGAAACTCCATGCTTTTCTCTCCATAATAAGACCATCCAATAATGGTAGTGTAACCAAATAAGATGACTCCCAAAATCACAATCAATTCCCCTCCAGGAATGATAGAGCGAAAAGCCTGAATCACAAGAGCTACTCCATTGAGTGCTTCCCCATTTGCTCCTATTGTTCCTAAAACATCGGTTACCGAGATAACAAGCGCTGTAATTGTGCATACAACAAAACTAGAAAAAAACACCCCACTCATGGAAATCAAGGCTTGTCTTCCCGGTACATCGGTTTTTGCTGCTGCTGCTGCAATGGGGGCACTTCCCATGCCTGCTTCATTTGAAGAGATCCCTCTTGCTGCACCTAACTGGATTGCCATCATAACAGATGCTCCTAAGAAACCGCCAACTGCTGCTTGTCCTGTAAAAGCTGTTTGGATAATTGTTAAAAATCCCTCCCAAATGCGCTCATAGCGCACACATAAAATAAATAAACCTGAAACAATATACAAGAGAGCCATAATCGGTACTAATAAACTACTAATCTTAGCGATATTTTTAATACCTCCAAATAAAACAAAAGCTGTAAGAACCGCCATAATGATTCCAGGCCAAATAACCGAACAAGGAATAAGTTCAGTACAAGCTATTGCAATAGAATGTGCTTGTATGAGATTTCCCCCACAGAGAGTAGCTAGTAAACAGCAAATAGAGAAAATTACTCCTAACCATTTTAATTGTAGACCATTTGCTAAATAGTACATAGGTCCGCCGCACATTCTTCCTTTTTCATCTATCTCTCGATATTTCACTGCTAAAATGGCTTCAATGAATTTAGTCGCCATCCCTACAAGAGCAATCATCCACATCCAGAAGACGGCGCCAAATCCTCCTGTAACAATTGCGGTTGCAACCCCTGCAATACTACCGATTCCAATAGTTGCAGCTAATGCTGTCATTAGCGCTTGAAACTGGCTAATATCTCCTTCAGCATCTTGATCCGATCTAGTAAACGCTAATTTTAAGGAATAACCCAAATAACGAAACTGTATTCCCTTTAAACGAATCGTAAAAAATATTCCTACACCAATGAGTAGAAAGAATAAGATATAGCTCCACATCCATTTATCTAATTGATTTAAATACCAAACAAATACTTTATAAGTCATTTTCACCTTGGGTTATAAATTCTCAAGTACAACTTCTTTTGCGTTAGCAGTTGCGCGTTTTTTATACATATGCTAGGTTGAAACCAATGTTTTTCTGACCTAGAACTTTATGAAGCAAATACAAATACCCTCTCCTGCTATTTTAAAAAAGCAATGTCCTCCCTCTAAATCCGCACAAGACTTTCTTATGCAATCCAAAAAAAAAGCAAATGCGATTGCAGCAGCAAAAGATCCTAGCAAAGTGTTTTTTATTGGCCCTTGCTCTATTCATGACATCGACTCAGCTATTGCTTATGCTGAATGCTTTAAAAAACTTTGCTCTACTTTGAATAACAGCTGTTTTTTAGTCATGCGCGTTCATCTGCAAAAACCTCGTACAATTACAGGTTGGAAGGGTTTAATGTATGACCCTTACTTAGATGGGAGTAACGATATTCAAACAGGACTGCTCTGGTCTCGCAAACTTTTAACCACTCTTGCTGAAATGAATGTGCCTTGTGCAACAGAGTGGCTTGATCCCCTTTCTTCTTGCTTCTTAAGCGATTTAATTACTTGGGGATTCATCGGAGCTCGTACCTCTAGTTCTCAAGTACACCGTGAATTAGCCTCTAGTCTTTATTTCCCTGTAGGTTTTAAAAATCACACAGATGGTTCTTTAGAAGATGCCATTCATGGAGTTTTATCTGCTAAAGAGAAGCACACTTTTATGAGTATCAATCAAGACGGAGTTGCATGTGCCTTTCAATCTGTGGGAAATCCTCATACACACCTTGTTTTAAGAGGTTCTCATCAAGGAGTTAATTATAATTCCAAGTCAATCAAAACAGCCTTGAAAAAATTAGCTGCCGTTAATCTACCTCAGCGTATCATCGTTGACTGTGCACACGATAACTGTGAAAAACAATTTCAAAAACAAAAAGATGTCTTTGAATCTGTCTTAGAACAAATCTCAAACGGTAGACATGAAATTTTAGGAGCAATGATAGAGAGTCATCTAAAAGAAGGCAACCAAATTCTAAAGCCGGGTAAGTTAGAGTTTGGTCTTTCTATTACAGATCCTTGCTTAAATTGGGAAGAGACCGCTGAGTTGATTTCTCAAGCTAATTGTGTGATGTGCTAATCTTCAACCTTGATTAAATTTACCCATAATTGATGTTTACATTCTTTATAGACACAGCCATCTTCTGTGAGGATAGCCGCTTTATAGGTTAGAATTCCTCCTTTTTCCTCGTACGCACTATCAAACAACTGGTAATATTCATAATTGAGCTTATGCCTAATGGGGAAACAAACTCTTTGCTCTGTATGGTCCCAAAAGATCATATCTAACACAGCAACCGGGTTTAAAGCTAAAATTTCACTAGGTATACACCACTGAACAATTAACATTTGTCCAATAGGAGGAACTTCTTGTCTTGGATCAGGGGTCCCCACATGTGTACTAGCTAAATAGCGCTCATCTACCCATTTTTGCATAACAGATACGTAATAGGGCCCACAAGAACATAAACTCAGCAAAAGAAAAAACCCTATTCCTATTTGTAACATAATCTTCTATACTTAAATCCTAATAAATAAGGTTATCGATGGTAAAGCATTTAAAGCAAGCGGTCTCTGGAATTATCTTTTGCTCTGAGAAAAAAAAAATCCTCCTAATCAAAAGAAGGGACATTCCTGTTTGGGTACTTCCAGGAGGAGGCATGGAAGTGCAAGAAACCCCTGAAAAAGCTGTGATAAGAGAGGTCTATGAAGAAACAGGTTTAAGCGTACAAATTGTACGCAAAGTAGCTGAGTACTCACCAATAAACAAGCTTACCCAATTGACGCATCTATTTGAATGCTCTATTGTACAAGGGAATCTACAAACAGGCAGTGAGACTAAAGAAATTGGATTTTTTCTATCTTCCAAACTTCCTTTATTGCCCCCTCCTTATTTAAGCTGGATTCAAGATGCCTTATCCCATCGAGAATGCATTATCCAAAAAAAAATTGAAGGAGTGTCCTATCTTATTCTGTGCAAATTTTTATGCCTGCATCCGATTTTGGTTACTCGCTATCTGCTGACCAAAATAGGCATTCATATCAATACCTAAACCATCTTGCTAGGATTAATAGCAGCATCAAATTGTGCTTCTGTTAAAAACTCTAGCTGCATTGCTGCTTCTTTAAGGGAGATATTTTCTCGATATGCTTTAGAGACAACTTGTGCTGCTCTGTCATAACCAATGACAGGGTTTAAAGCGGTTGCTAACATCAGAGAGTTCTCTAAGTAATAGGCAATACGAGCTCTATTGGGTCGTATACCGCTTAAACATTTATCCTGGAAATTAAGAACTACATCAGACAGCAATTGAATGGATTGGAGCAGATTATAAATCATAACAGGTTTGAAAACATTTAGCTCAAAATTTCCCTGTGAACCTGCAAAGGTAATGGCTGTGTCATTCCCAAATACTTGTACAGCTACCATAGTCATTGCTTCACACTGAGTAGGGTTTACCTTACCTGGCATAATCGAAGAGCCAGGTTCATTTTCTGGTAAAATCAGCTCAGAAAGACCACATCTCGGACCTGATCCAAGCCAACGAATATCGTTTGCAATTTTCATTAAAGAACAGCTTAATCTTTTTAAAGCTCCACTCATCTCAACAATCGCATCATTTGCGGCCAAAGCCTCAAATTTATTAACAGCTGAAACAAATACAACCTGTGTTTGCTGACTAATCATCTCAACTACTTGCTTAGCGTAGTCAGGATGAGTGTTAAGCCCTGTTCCCACAGCGCTACCTCCAAGAGCTAGTTCTGAAAGAGGATTTAAGGCATTTTCAATAGTAGAAATTCCCTGTTTTATCTGCGTAGCGTATCCAGAAAATTCCTGTCCTAAACTTAAAGGGGCAGCATCCATAAGATGCGTGCGACCAACCTTAATAATTTTTTCAAATTCTTTTGCTTTCTGCTCTAAAGCACGATAAAACTTCTGCAGACTAGGAAGCAAATTTTGACAAATAGCAAGTTTTGCCGCAATATGCATAGCACTAGGAAAAACGTCGTTCGAAGATTGGGATTGATTTACATCATCATTAGGGTGAACTGGGTCTTTACTCCCCTTTTTTCCACCTAGTTTCACATTAGCGCGATTGGCAATCACTTCATTGACATTCATATTCGTCTGTGTACCAGAGCCCGTCTGCCAAATGACCAAAGGAAACTGATCATCCAAATCTCCTTTCAAGATTTCTTCGCACACGCTAACAATTGCTTTAGCTTTCTGAGAATCTAATAAACCTAACTTTTGATTTACTTTAGCAGTAGCAAGCTTTACTATCGTTATTGCACGAATCAAAGGCATAGGCATCTTCTCTGTTCCTATAGCAAAATTGGCTAAAGAACGCTGTGTTTGTGCTCCCCAATAACAATCCTCTGGAACTTCAACCTCTCCTAAAGAATCTCTTTCTCTGCGCATATACCTATCTCTTAAATTTCTAGACCTTTCTTGTATCTCAAGATCTGTAATTTAGGCAAACTGAAAAGAGGACTTAGTCTAAATCTTAGTGCCTCTCTTAAAAAGGATTCTAAACTTTTAAAGCCTTGTTACGTAAATAATCTTCTTGGAAATGAACACAGGTTGATTTATTTTCAATTTGAATTATTGTACAATCTAAACTAGTCCAACGTACTTGAAAAGCTTCAGCTGACACAGTAATCTCCCAACCATGATAAGGGTCTCTAAGCCTTACTTGTTGTAAATCTTCTGATACTTCATCAACTACAATAGAATGGCCTCCTGCTTTAGGATCTACAATGGAAACTATAGCAGACCCGTGGTTTAAAAGCTGGGTCTTAAGAGCTTTTAAAGAATTTAATGCAAGACGAGTAACTATTGGTTTAAATCCTGCAGCTCGAATAGCTTGCTTTATATTTTCGTTATCTCCAAGGTTACACATTGATAACCCATAAAAGTTAAATTTTCCTTTTTGATCTTTGATAAGCATAGCCGCAACTGCTGCTGTACATCCTCTTGTAGCTTGTTGTTGGATAATAGCTTTACCATTTTCAGTAAAATCCATATATACATCTTCTTCTTCTTTATACTTATTAAAGCATTTTCCAATTAGCTCTTGTTTGATCACAGCATGATGTTTAAGAATTTCTTCATCCTTAAAAAGACTACATGTCCTATAGATAGATACTACAATCGTTTTTCCTTGAGCATCTTTAGCCATCTCTATTGTATCTAATCGACCTATAGGGGGATATCTTCTAGAAAGCGAACTTTTAACTACCTGTTCATTCTGAAATATTTTTGGCAATCCTATTAGATATGAAGCACCTAAAAGCATAGTCATGGCTATCCGTATTTTATATTAGCAAAAATCTTTCTCAAAAATAAAATCTCGAGATTCTTAAATCAGTAAAAGAGCAAAGACAAACGCAAATAAGGAAAATGATTCAATAATTCCTAATGCAGCAAAGCATTTCCCAATAATTGCTGGTTGTTTAGCTGAGGCTTGAATACCTGATGCCGCGCATAATCCTTGGTAGATAGAAGAAAAAAGAAAGGCCATTCCAACAGATACACCAATACCAATACCAGAAAGAGGGGATAGTTCTCCTGAGACAATCTTAGCCTTCATTAGTAGCATCAAAACAAACCCATAAATTGCTTGAGAAGAAGCTACGGCAGACATACCAATAAACTGCCCGTGATTTTCTTCTACACGACTCATAACAGCATGAGACGCCATACCGCCAATTCCACAACCAATTGCACTTCCAGCACAGCCTAATCCTAAAACTAGTGCAGGTCCTACCATACTATAATCCATAAGTCTCCTTAATTTTCTTTCGATTTCAAATAGGTTAGAGGTTTAAATAAGCGCCCTCCTCCATCAAAGCAATAGTGGTACCATTCAATAAAATTGAGACGAAGCCCGTGAATAACACCCGCCATTAACCCAAGAAGAATGTTTATACTATGCCCTCCTAAAATAGGTATAAAGCCAAATAATCCAGCGCTTTTTCCTAGTTGATTAAATGTAGCTGCCATAATACTTCCAGCAAGTGCTAAGGCATATAGGCGCAAATAAGAAAGCACATCAGCAAACACTTCTAGAAGCTGTGTAAGGTACTTCAAGCCTTTTAAACCGTTTTGAATAAGCGCTAATACAATAGCTGTAATGATCCCGCTAAAAATCAACTGCAGGCCAATTTCAGCTCCTTGGGATTTACTGACTAGATGTAAAAAATGCAAAATGGTAGTGGCATTCAAGATGGAAGGAAAATATAAATAACCACCTATCATAAAAAGAACCCAGCCAATTCCTGCCCAGTTACGGAAAAAATACCGCATTAAGGAGCAAGAAATATGTACAATTCCCAATAGGATAGAAAAATCTAATAAAATATTCTTAGAAAAATCATCTGATACAGCATAGCTTGTTTTACCATCTTTATACTCAACTGCTTTTTCAATAATCTCTTTTCCGGTAACAACTCTTCTTATTTGAGGAAACTTTTCATCTAATTCCTTTTGTACATCATCATTTTGCTGCAGGTGATAATCTGCCTTTTTTACCACAAGTTTTTGAAGCGGAGAAATTCGCATAAGCCAATCATTTGGTTTGAGTTCTAATCCAAAGAAAGAAGCTGTACATACACCCCATAAAACACAGCTTGTTGCCAAAATAGTCGCTAATTTTAAAAATCTTCTTTTTTGTCCTTTAAGATTAGGGAATTTAAACCAACAAAAGCCTGCTAGGGCAAGATAGAGCAAACCATAACCTCCATCTGCAACAATGATGGAAAAAAAGAGTACAAAAAACCAAAATACCCAAGTAGAAGGATCTTTATCCGTGTGAGCTGGAATATCATACACGCGCACAAGATCTTCACCAATTCGAGCAACCCCTTTATTTTCCATATAAGTAGGAACTATCTCTTCTTTTTCTACAGTAATAGATTCACAGTGAATGGCCATATCACTGATTAAAGAATATAAGATGCGTACCTTGTTTTGAGGAATCCATGCTTCTACACAAAAGATAGAGTTTTCTAAAGGATATTGAACCGTGTTTTTAGCTTGTTCTAAGTGATAGGCGTTCAGATATGCAATTAGCGCTTCTTGCAGAAAAGGCTGAAAACATGCGGATTCTCTAAGTTCTTTTTCTATTTTCTGCAAGGACTGTTTATTCTCTTCTAGCTCTTCTTTTAAAATGCCTACTGGTTTATCCACGCGCATCTCAATCATATGAGGATAGCTAACAGGATCTGCATGAATAGCCATAAAATAATCTAGATCGTATTCGGTATTCAGATAAATCAATCCTTCATCTGGTGGATTTTCTTCGCGTTTGAGCGTTTTCATGCAAAAAAACTGAATCATTTTTTTGGCTTCTGTCTCAATATACGCAATATCTTCTTTAGAAAAATCCCCTAATGGAGAAACCCTTGCGATTTCCAATCTAATCATGCGCATCTGCTCTGATAAGCGCTCTATCTCTTTTTTTAAATAAATAATATAAAGAGCAATCTCTTCTGCGGACTGTTCTATATCTTTTGATTGACCTATAGGATTGAGTTTGCGCAATATGCGGATTGCATCGATAAAACACTGCATTTCTTTAGGAAATGCGCTAAATGTTTTGTTTTTTCCTGGGATAAATTCCAATACCCCTTGCTGCTGTGCTTTTTTTAAAAAGGTATCAAGATCCTCTTGCACCCCTAGAATCAGATATTTTTTCATAGGAATAATCATGCGTTAACCTCAAGAGAACGTTGATAGATCTTCTTCTTTGCTATCTTAGCTTGAGATACCGCTGCCAACTGCTGGTCATTTAAAAATATCTTAATTTTTCTAATATTGCTTTGAGCTCTTGGGATTAAAATCTTTTCAAAAAGATTCACGCGAATCGAAACTTCTTTTAACTCTTTTTCAAGAACTTGTTTTTTTTGCTTAGCCACCTGTACTCTTTCTCTAGAAATAATCAAATCTCTGATATTATTTAATACGGATTCAAACCAAAGAGGTGTATCAAATAAAGAGTATTGCGTTTTTTCAAAATCTATTTCCCCTAGTTTAGGAACATTAATTCCTGCAATATTGTCATAAAGGACTTCTCTATTTTGAATCTGCGTTGCACTAACTAATCGATCAAAACTCGGATCGGTAAATAACTGCGCATATTTCTGCGCTTTTCCCTGTTTAACCTCTAGATGAAAAATGAACCGATCTATTTCTAAAGCAGCATTACTCACCTCTAGTTGCAGCATCGATTTCTTCATCTGCAGAGTTGGTAAATATTTTCGCAACTGTTCTAGTTTGAGTTGCTGTATACGCAACTCCATTTTGGTAAGTTTTATTTCAGCCACAACACCAATTCTTCTATTTAACTATTTTTAGGCCAGTACTTATCAATCAATGTTTGTTTTATTCCTACTTCGTGTTGATCAAAACACTCAGAGAGGGTCTGCCATAATAAATTAAGCGCTTTCTCTAAAGGAAGATTCACGTCCAAACTCATCATCCGCTCTTCAAACAATTGCGCAAAGACAATCAACTTCCTATGCCATACTGAAAGCGGAAAACCCATACTTTGCTGCTCTCTGGCTTTTTTAGCATCTGCATATAAACGAATCGAGGCATTGGCAATAGAGCCGTGATCTTCGCGGGTTACTTTCTCAATCACGTTTTGCTTTAAGCGCGATAAAGAACCAAAAGGATCGATCCTGCCTCCATGTAGATAAAACTGTCCTTCTGTGATATATCCTGTATTATCGGGAATTGGATGTGTTACATCTCCGCCTGGCATAGTTGTCACAGAAATAATTGTAATCGATCCACTGCCATCTATATCTACTGCTTTCTCATAACGAGAAGCAAGATCAGAATATAAAGAACCAGGGTATCCTCTTGTAGAAGGGACTTGATCCATAGTAATCATGATCTCTTTGATCGCATCGGCAAAAGCCGTCATATCGGTTAAGAGCACCAAGACATTTTTATCTTGCATAGCAAAACGCTCTGCACAAGCTAAAGCCATATCTGGAACTAAAAGGCATTCCACCGCAGGATCAACTGCCTGGTGAATAAACATCACTGTTTTATCTAAAGATCCAGAGGTTTCTGCATTATCGATAAACGCTTGGTAGTCATCAAAACGCAATCCCATTCCACCAATAATGACAACATCTGCATCTGTTTGATTAGCAATGCGCATCAACAAAGCGTTATAAGGTTCACCTGCAACAGAAAAAATCGGGATCTTTTGTGATTTAACCAGACAATTAAACACATCGATCATAGGAATATTAGTCCGCACAAGCTCATGAGGAACAATTCGTCTTACAGGATTAAAGGAAGCGGTTCCTATCTCTATTTCATCCCCTACAACTACTGGACCTTTATCAATCGGTTCGCCTGAACCGTTTAATCTTCGTCCTAAAAGAGCATCGCTGCAAACAGCCTGCATTTGCCTGCCTAAAAAAGTGACTCGACTATTTGTCGCAATTCCACGGGTATTTTCAAAGCACTGCAAGGTTACAAGATCGTTTTCAATTCTTAGTACAGAAGCATATAGGCTACGGCCATTCTGCTTTTGAATACGCGCTAATTCTCCAAGGCCAACTCCTTCTGCCTTAACTGTGATTAAATTACCTCGCATATCAACAATTTTGTCATACACCTTCTTCACTGGATCGTTCCTTTATGTTCTTCTGCGGTTTGAATCTTTTTTTCTATTCGGTTAAACGCTTGCCGATACCGATCTGATTCAAAAGGCATAAAATTCATATTCTTGAGCTCATTTTGAAAATCGAGAAAAAAAGATCTGGCATCATCATGCGATGAAAAAGAAAAGGATGTATTAAATATTTTATCAATTAAAATAAATAGCGGAATTTGCCTATCTAAAGGACAATACGCGTCCTCTTTATCAAAGGCATTTTGTTGTAGATAACAAAATTCATATAATTCTGATTTAAGAAAGATCAACATATCATCCATTGACACTCCTTCTTCTCCCACCACCTCCATACGTTTTCCAATTTCATCTCCATCTCGCAAGAATCGAGCAGCTGTTTTTACCATATTTCCCCAACCAGGAACTATTTTTTGGAGCTCTACGCTTACCTTTTCAATATATTTGCTCCAGGAAATTAAAGGATTGATAGCTGGATATCTACGTGCATCAGAGCGCTCCCTAGAAAGTCCATGAAAAGCTCCAACAACAGTAAGCGTTGCTTGTGTTACAGGCTCTTCAAAGTTACCCCCTGCTGGCGATACGGTTCCTCCAATTGTTAAAGAACCCGTTCTATCTTGAGAAAGTGCAACCACTCCTGATCGTTCATAAAAAGCAACAATGCGAGAAGCTAGATAAGCAGGGAAAGCCTCTTCTCCTGGAATCTCTTCCAAACGCCCCGACATCTCCCTCATCGCTTGTGCCCATCTGGAAGTAGAATCAGCTAAAAGCAAAACATTCAGCCCCATTTGACGATAGTACTCAGCAATTGTTGCTCCTGTGTAAATAGAAGCTTCTCGCGCTGCAACAGGCATCGAAGATGTGTTACAAATAACCACCGTACGACTCATTAAAGACTCATTTGTATGAAAGTCGGTCATATAGGGAAATGTGCGCAATAATTCCACTACTTCTCCCGCGCGTTCTCCACAGGCAACAATCACTACAATATCTACGGAAGAATACTTAGAAAGATGGTGTTGCATAACCGTTTTACCTGCGCCAAATGGACCAGGAGAACAAAAGGTCCCTCCTTTTAATACAGGAAATTGCGTATCTAAAATACGCAGACCCGTGCTCATCATTTGACTGGGTTTTATTTTCTCCCCTTCAAACAAAGGCACTTTAACCGGCCATTTTTGAGACATGGTAAAAGCGTACTCTTTTCCTTGATCATCAACACCACGAGCAACTACTGTGTCAACAGTGTAAGCACCTGCTTGAATTACCCATTCAATGGTGTAATGATCAAAGTATACAAAAGGCACCATAATCTGATGATGAAAACGACCTTCCATAGTAAATCCTAGAGAATCTCCACGATGTACTCTATCCCCTATGTTTACAGTGGGTTGAAAATCCCAGCGACGATTCCTATCTAAGGGTGGAAGATAGACTCCACGATTTAAGAAAAGACCTGCAGCATCAGCTACTTTCTCTAAGGGATTTTGCAATCCATCGAAGATAGAGGTTAAAAGCCCAGGACCTAATTCCGCCTCTAGTAAGTGTGAGGAAAATTTTACTGGACAACCAAAAGATATATCTCTAGTGTCCTCAAAAACTTGAATTTTAGCAGCATTTCCTATGATTTCAATCACTTCAGCTTTTAGAGGGTATTTTTTATCTAATTGGATCATGACTACTTCCCCTTGTTGAATATTCCCTTGGTATTCGACATGAAGTAAGTTTCCAAAGACTTTTTTTACCAAACCAACCGCTTCTTGTTTCATCGTAGAATTCATCCTTATTTATCCCGTTTGAAATGCCTCAAGAATTTTTTTCCCTTCTCTTTTATCCAAATAGTAAAGAGATTCCACTAATATAAATTGCGCTACATAACAGAGGATATGATCTATAGAAAACAAGCTTTTACTTGCTAGATCTGCAATAGCTGCAAACTGATATTCTGTAAAGGCTCGATATTGTTCCCAAGGGTCTTTATAATAGGTAAAAAAGATCTCTTTTAAGCGTGCATATTCAAGAGGAGGTGTGTATCTTTCTAAATCCTTCTGCAATAAAATACTTGCTACAAAAGGATCTAGAGGGTCCTCAAATTGAAGCTCTTGTAAAAGATCTTTTTTGGCTTGGATAGCTCTTAAGCTCAGTAAAACCAATCTAGATTCCCTTTCAAAGGCTAAATAACTTTTTAAAAAACCTTTTTGTTTAGCAATTTCTTCTGCAAAAAACTGCGTAAATAATCCCCAGAAATTTTTTAACTTTGTTGCATTGTCTTCAAATTGATCTAGAAAATCAAAAATATATTGAGGTAAATCACTTTTTAGAAGTAGAGCTTCGTCTAATTCTTTTTCTGAGAAATTCCCATGCGGATCGATAGGCTTTCCTAAAAGCAAATTCCTTATATTTGATAGATCCACAGCTAAGCGCAATACTTTGATTTTCTCTAAATCTTTGCGGCTTAAATTTACCTGTAATAGACTGATTAACTCTTCGAAAGATAACTCTACGGGCTTATCTAAAGAAAGAGGAGGCAAAAAAGGCACTAAAAAAACATATCGACTCATTAAAAAATCCTTATTTATCAGACTATTTTTTAAAGATTATTTCATGAAAATCTCTACGACTATATCGCTCTATAAGCTCTTCTAAAGAAGAATCTGTAATTTCTATGGAGATGTTTTTATCATGGATTTTCAACTCAATTCCACCATGGATAGATGATTCAATCAAAACAGATTTTTCTTGTAATTTTTCTAAGGTATTTTGTAAAAGAAGCGCATTTACTTCTCGAGCAGGAACAGATTCTGGAATGTAGATGCTTAAATCCGATTCAATGCCCTCTTTTTCAATAGCGCCTATAACCGCATTAATCAGTCGGGATAAAACTTCTGGCTTATTCATCTCATTTTTAAGCAAATGCAATAATTCCTTGTGGAATATATTCTCTTTGATTTCCTGCTTTAACGCCTCAATGACTTGTTTACTTGTCTGAGATAAAGAAGATTGAAAAATAGCTCTTTCTTTTTGAATTTTCTCTTGAGCATCCGAGAGTAATTGCTTTTGTTTTAAGTAAGCCTGCGCAATAATTTCTTGAGCTTGTAGACTAGCTTGTTCTAATATTTCTTCAGCCTGCTTTTGAGAGGGCTCTAATGTTTCTTTGCGCAGAACATCGCAGATCTTTTTTACTTTATCTTTTCCTGTCTCCATTATCAAAAACCTTGTGTTTTTATAGAACAATTTGACACTTCAAAGAACCAAGGCGATACATAAGCGCACTCGGATGCTATTACTTATACTTGAACAAATGATAAATCGGCTATAAGTTATTGACTTTAAGATGATATTTTTCATTCATCTGACTAATTAAAAAATTAAAGTTTACAATAAACCCTTCTGTTTGTGATAAAATTAGCTATCTTTTTTAGAGGAATAAATTCATGAAAAAAGCAATCTGTGCACTTTTGTCCGTTACTACACTTATAAGCAGTCCTTTATATGCTAATAAATGTTTAGATGTATACCAACAAGAAATAAATGAAGTTTGGGAAACAGGAGCTGCTGTAGAAGATAGTAACTTCACAGCTATTTCTACTAGCATGATTGGTTGGGGAATTGGCTTAGCTATAGGAATTGTAGTTTTAGCTTGTGTAATCCATCAAAGTAGAAAATAAGTGATTTATGCTCTACCAGGATTTTTAGGCCTACCTTCGGATTGGTCAGCTCTAAAAAAAGAGGTCTCCTCTGTAATTGCCATTGATCCTTATCAAATTACTCAACCCGAGCAAGGTTTATATAAATGGGCTCAAGAGTTTAATAAAATACTTCCAAAAGAGTCTATTCTCTTAGGTTATTCCATGGGAGCGCGTCTATGCATGCACACTCTGTTGGGAAATCTCCCTAAAGCTCTTATTTTGATTTCTGGTAATCCGGGCTTAAAAACGCAACTAGAGAAAAAAAAGCGCTTCAGATTAGACCTCAGATGGGCAAAGCGTTTTCAGAAAGAGCCTTGGGAATCTTTGATGCATAGCTGGAATAATCGCTCTGTGTTTTCAACAGCTCCTCTTATACTCTATGAAAAAGACCATTGCCGCAATACCCTCTCTTCTGCACTCAATCATTGGTCCTTAGCTCATCAAATAGATTTTTCCACTACCCTTGAGCAAGCATCTATTCCTATTTTATGGATTACAGGTAAGCTAGACGAAGCCTACTCTAAGAAATCTATGAAACTCTCTCACCCTCTTTCCCAAAGCTGGACTGTCACTTCTTCTGGACATCGAGTCCCCTGGGAACAACCAAAGGCTTTCTTCAAAATACTCCATCAATTCTTAAGATCGATTGAATAAAACTTAAACAGGAATCTCAGCAATTTCCCAAGTCCAGTGACTATTAGAATCACTTCCATCTTTAGGAATCGTTACTAAAACCCTTGTAGTAAAAATAGCAACTGGTTTTTCACGAAAACAAGAGCTTTCTAGATCTGTTGTTTTATATAACAACTTGCTTTGCACTTTAATTTCCATGTTATCTTCTGTTATTGTCACATCAATGATGCTTTTTTCTGGAGAATCGATAACACTTAATCCAAGCACATCATGCTGAAATGCCTTTGCTAAACCTCTAAAAGGTTCTAAAAGAATGCTCTGTTGCACTTGATCCATCATTTGAAGAGATAGCTCTTCACTTATCCCATAATTTTTTAAAAGTGCAAAAATTGCTTCTGCATCATTTGAAGGATCTTGAGCAAGATAAAGAACTCTATTTACATGCATTTCAAACCGCTTTAAATCATTATTTATTTGATTAAACAAATTAATCCGATCTTTTTCTTGATAAGATTTCCAGTTTTTTTGAACAATCTTACCATTTTTGAGGAGATAGGGTTCTTTTTTTTCTTGCGCAGCCTCGTACAAAGCTCTGAGAACTTCCTGCATCTCTTGAAGCGTACATACATCTTCAATAAGAGGAACAGCATGCTGCTCTTTTTTACTCACTTCAAAACGCTCTGGCTTATACCCTTCTTTAAAGCGTATTTCTTGCAAACGTTGCCTATCTTCTAAAGGAAGCGTTGCTAAAATTTCTGCTAAAGCAAGCCCTGGTTTCAAACGCTTTTCGATCACAGCCTTACCTTTACTTTGAAGAGGAATAGGAATAAGATTAGCAATAGTTGCTTCAAGATCTTCACTTGTCACTTCCTGTTTACTCATCTCTTGATGCAGGCGATCTTCAGCCATTGCACGGTTTCCTCCTCGGTCAAAGAAGTTCTTGCAATTTGTGCAAAAGTATTTCACATTTGGCAAGCGGAATTTAAGATCATCTCCTTGTAAAATATAGAAGGCTAAGATAAATGCTTGCCACTCATAGTTAGGATAGCCTGCTTCAGGCTTTGTCGGATTTTGCCCATCAAAAGAAATAGCAGCGCGTCCTCCAAACAAGGTTTGATGAGCTTGATTGAGAAGCTGATCGATTATAGAATTGCGATACTCTTCATCTTCTTCAAGGCAAGCTGGTAATCGGTTAGAGCTTCCTTCTATATAAAAGGATTCTTTAATTGCTTCTTTCAAATCCGTAAACGTCGTAATCTCTGCATAAGAGCCCTTACGATCAAAAAGATCACCTTCAACAGCCTGAAAAACGACATGAAAATTTTTATGGCTTGTCTGTAAACGATAAAGAGTTTGTGATCGACTATCTTCGTTTTCTATTTTACCTAAATCATTCAGGCGTTGATGTGATTGAATGAGGTAAGATTCTTCTCTATCTGCTATCGCTTCCAACATCCCTTCAAATTCAGGAGCAATGACTTCACCTGATTCGATATGACCCAAGCCGGTCATTCTTGACATAGCCCCTAATGTAATCCAAGCAGGAGAGCCCTTAACATGTGGCGTTGGATGACGCATGTAATAGAAGCTACGTTTCTCTCCCTTATCATTTACAAAAATTTGCTTTCCTCGCAAAAATGGAATATCTGTCATTAAAAAATCTTCCCATCCAACCGCTCCATAAGCCATCCGACGGCTTCTTTGAGTTGAAGAGACCTTCATTGAAGCAGGGGCTTCTTTCACCTTCTTATTTTTTGCCATTACAACTTGAGCAAAATTCTCTCTGGTTACAACAGAGATTTCTTCTCTTTCAGGATGCAAACGATCATATTCATCTTCATGAAGATGAAGAAGACTGTGTAAAAATCCATGGTTTTCAGGACGGAAACGAGCCTCACAAAGCGCACGTGTGAGAGTAAGACAGTCTTTAAACTCTCTGGTCTGGTCAGGTTTTTGCCGGATACTTTGATATTCCTCTGTTGCTATCACTTCGCGCAGCGAAGTAACATACTTTTCATACTGCTCTTTTGCGTTGGTATAGATAGGAACCCTATTGCTATAAGCAACTGGCCTTGTTAAATAGAATAAGGTACGGTAAAGAGCATTGATCATTAGGTTATCTTTATGAACCGGATTTTTAAACCAATTTTCAATTTTGCAAAACGTTTCATTAGAATCGATTTTAAAATCATCCTTAAGAACACGAATATATTCATTAAGAGCTGTGCGATAAGCCTGTCTTTCTAAGTTAATACCATTGGCTCCAATCATGTCATGGGTACGAATATTAGTAGACTTGATTGCAAAGAACTCAACATTAGGTACTATTGACCAATCACCGCTAGCCAAGTCAATAGATGATGTTAGTATAGAGTTTTCTTGATTAAGATGTTGCTGAAAGGAGATAGAATCTCTGCTCTCATGTTCGTTATTCTCATTTTGCACGTTAGACATATCGATAGAACTAAAAGGGAAATTTCTTGTAGAAGCAGATGACTCTAATTGTGTAGATGAAATAGATGAAGTGCTAGGCAAATCTATCCTCCTAAGATAAGAGTTTGACATACTGGAATTAGAAGAAGATGAGTCATCAAATTGAGATCCCTCCATCTTAAATCCATTAAGAACAGACGGAGTAAAAATTCCAATTGCTGCATAAATCGTAGCAATAACAGAATAGGTCAAGCTTTGAATGGCTGCGTTATAATGCCTTAAAACCATATGTTTAAGATTTAGATGAATACAGTTTAAAAATACATTTTTACTTCCTAATGCAAGATGACAAGGAATGCTAATAAAGATTACAAACACAACACTATATACAGCTTGAGCAATAGCTAGAGCATGACCGCTTAAACTACCCTTTTGCTCATGAATAGAAATCACCTGAACAATTGCTTTTAGCTGCCTATCCTCTTCTGGAACGTAATAAGAAGGTTTTAAAAATTCTTTTATAGATTGGCTCATGTCTTGAAATTAATTTAGTTATATTTTTCACGAAAATTATATCAAAAAAAAATGGATTTAAACAATAAATTAAATAATTTTTATGTTTTTTAGTATTTTTAATAAATAAATATACTATTGATTTTGTGAATTTGAGAATTTTTCTTCACAAAAATTTGCATTTTTATATAAGGTATTTTTTTATAAACTTCTTAATCTAAAGACATAATAGAAGGTTTAAAGCTTATATGTATAAAATATGCTTTTTCCTGTTTTCTCTTTTATTCTCTCTTTCTTGCTTCTCTATTACTACAGCTCAACCTTCTTGTTTTTTTACTCCTCCCCCTAATTGGGATTTTGCTGATCCTAAAATATTGGCGCCAAGAGTTAAAATTGCTTTTGTCGGTAAGACTAAGCAAGCGCTTGCCCCTTCTGTTATCCTGGCAGACGAAGAAATAAAAGTAGATTTGCCTGAGTATTTAAAAGCAGTACAAGCCATCTATGAGAAAACTCGAAAAACAAGCTGGCGTAGCATGGGCTTAATGAAAACGCAAGCAGGCCCAGCTCATCTTTTGCAAATCGATACGGAAACTAAATACGGCCCTTTACGCAAATTGCAGCTAATTTTCATCAAGGAAAATAAAGCCTATATACTAACCACAACAGCTTTAAAAAAAGAGTTCTCTAGTCACTTGAAAGATTTTCAAAAAACACTTAGTTCTTTTACATGTACCTACGATCTATATACATCTCTTCCTAAAGAACTAAAAACAGATTTAGAAAGATTAGAGAGTGCTCTTTTAAAAAAGTGGAATGCCTTACTTGTAAAAAAGAGCAGTTTTGAAGAACTATTTAACCAAAGAGAGTTTCAAGAATTGTATTGGTTGCCCCTGCAGAAAAAAGTGCTGGAAGACTGTCAAAAGCTAGGAGCATATTGGCAAGCGATCGTCTTAAGATCTATTCGTGAACAGCTTCATACAAGTTACTTGAAATGAGATGCTCTTTTCTTCTGCTTGCGCTTTTTAGCTGTAATCATTTTTCAAACTGGCAAGTAGAACACCTCTATTCAGACTGCAAGGAACATTGCTCAACCAGATTGTCTTATCTAGCTAAAGACCGTATGAGTGGCATAAATCTAGAAATAATGCGCACAGAGAACAACGTAAAAGCTTATTTGAATCTTTATCCGCACGCAATTAAACAATCAGCTGTGATTGAACTTATCACAAAAGAAGCATCCCAGCAATTTGTTGCTTATTGTCTAGAAGGCGGGCAAAAGATACTCTTGTCCCCAGAGTGCCTTGCTTTTTTTTTACATGCATTAGAAAACAATCAAGAAGTGCAAATTACAATAGGTGGTTATCAGTCCATTATAAAACCTACCGATTTCCAAGAAAATTTTAAAAAATCACAAACCTTTCCTAAGTTATTAAACCCTTTTCAATTCTCCTTCTAAACTTTATTTTTTTACTTCTCCTTAAACTCTGCGTTCGTTACCATTTGTTTTATTAATAAAGAAGGTTTATATGAATAAGCTCGAGCAACTTAAAAAAATAACAACAATTGTTTCTGATACTGGAGAAATTGAAGAAATTAAAACGTATTTACCAACAGATGCAACGACTAACCCTTCCTTAATTCTTGCAGCCTCCAATAAACCTGAGTATCAATTTTTAATCGAAGAAGCTATCCAATCAGGATTAAGAACTAAGCAAACAAACTCTTTTTTAATTGAATTAATTATCGATAAGTTATTTGTAAATTTTGGTTTAGAAATCTTAAAAATTATCCCTGGCCGTGTATCTACAGAAATCGACTCCCACCTCTCTTTTGATACAGAAAAAAGTATAGAAAAAGCTCGTCATTTAATTGCTTTATATGAAGAAGCTGGTGTCCATCGTAATCGCATTCTAATTAAGCTGGCCTCTACATGGGAAGGTATTCAAGCAGCTAAGGAACTTGAAAAAGAAGGTATTCACTGCAATATGACCTTGCTTTTTAGTTTGGAACAAGCAATAGCTTGCGCAGAGGCAAAAGCCACTTTAATCTCTCCTTTTGTAGGTCGTATCTTGGATTGGTATAAAAAACAGGAAAAAAAAGACTCTTATCCCTCTGCCGAAGATCCTGGTGTTATCTCCGTTACAACTATTTATAACTACTACAAAAAAATGGGCTATAAAACCCAGATCATGGGCGCTAGCTTTCGCAATACAGATGAAATCTTGGAATTAGCTGGCTGTGATCTATTGACTATTGCTCCTAAATTACTTGCAGAATTACAAAATCTAGAAGGCCCTCTAAAACGAAAACTTGATCCTGAATCTGCAAAAAAAACTGTTATTAATCAAATTACATTAAATGAAAAATCTTTTCGTTGGCATCTTAATGAAAATGCTATGGCAACAGAAAAACTCTCTGAAGGAATTCGCGTTTTTGCTAAAGATAGTTTAAAGTTAAAAAAATTGATTGAGCAAAAGATAAAATAACCTTCTATTCACATCAAAGCTGCTGTTAAGGTTAATAAAAATTACTCATTTGCAGAATTAACCAAAAATATTGCCTACTCTGCTTATAGAAGGATGTTTCTTTGCATAAGCAATGTATTGAACGTACTTGAAATGGAATAGATGATGAAATTTAGAAATGGCGGACTTAAAAACTATTTACAAAAAGTTTCTTAAATGAAGTTATTGGTAATGGGAGCGGGCTATGTAGGAGAGAAATTACTAAGGCATCTTCAAGCCCAAAAGCATCAGCTTAGCATTACCACAACGCGCAAAGAGCGAGTCGGTCCCCTCAGCTGCTATGGACAGAGTGTATTGCTTCCTAGGGAAGATAAAGCATTCAAGGAATTACTCGATTCATGTGATGGGATAATCATCCTCGTAGCTCCTAAAAATTTGCAAAGCTACGAAGAGGTCTATTTACAAACAGCTAAGAAGATCTTTTTTGCTTTAAAGAATAGAAAAAAACCTTTTTATCTGCTTTATACTAGCAGCACATCTGTCTGTGAAGGACAGAAAAATGAGTGGGTTACAGAAGATATGGAACTTTACCCAAAATCAGAGAGTGCAAAAATACTGCTTGAAGCAGAATATTACTACTTAAGCTGCAATGCTTCTGCTTGTATTCTTCGTTTAGGAGGTATTTATGGCCCTAAACGAGAACTACTCGATCGCGTAAAACGCTTTTCAGGAAAAACAATGCCCAGTACTGGAGAAGAGCCTACAAACCATATTCATTTAGAGGATATTATAGCTGCTGTTTTGTTTTGCTTGAACCACTCTTTAAAAGGTATTTATCATTTGGTCAATGATGATCATACATCTCGTAAAAAGCTCTACTCTCATCTTTGTCAGTTAGCTGGTATTCCTTGCCCGATATGGGGCAAAGATTTACCAAAGAGCAGTTATAAAGTTTGCAATCAGAAAATCAAATCAATGGGTTTTACTTTTAAGCATCCTAAGATTCAAAGGACTTAATAAAAGATTTGTCTAAGTAATAAGCTCTTAACATTAAGCTAAACGAAGATTTTTCTATTATTTGGTCTCTTTTTGAGTTACTTCTTATAGATTCAAGCAACCGATCAGACATCTTAATACGAGGTTTTTAGTCTGAACATTTTGCAGGCGCTTAAGAACACGCATTCTTAAGCGCCTTTAAAAAAATACGAAGATCATAGATTGAAATTCTCGTTATCCATTACAATCCCCTACTATCTCAATCAAGTGTTACCTGATTGACAAAGAAAAGGCATAATTTATGCGTTGGTTACTCTGCTTTATCTTAACTTCTCAACTGATAGCAGCTCCTTTTGAAAATGTAGAACCTTCCACTCCAGTTGAAATTGCTTCTTTAAGCGCACATCTTCTCATAGATGGATATATCTCCCCTTTATCTGGACAAATCTCTCTTCAAGAAACAGATCTTCTCATCAAAGCTGCACAAGACCTCATGCTTAAAAGAACATATGTTCCTCCTCAAATTCTTGGCCGTTATGAAGACAAAGATCGTTTAGATCGTCTGTCATTAGGAAAAGCTCTTCTACTTCAAGAAAGAAGACGATGGGTAATGTTACCTCATCTTTGGGCTGGATATAATCTCCATTCGCCTTATTTTCAAGTGTATGATCCAAGTGGTTTTGTACTAGAGTTTGAAATTTGCGATGCTAAGGGTATTTTAAAAACAAGTAGCTATGGTTTTAGCAACTTACGACAAGAAGAGCCCGATAGCACAGCAGACCTTCGCAACATAGAGTTCTTTGTAGAGCAAGATGCAGTTCGCATCATTTGGCCAGAGGGAACAGAGCGCATCTATCGAAAACAATCCCCTACACTCTACCGCCTAGAAACCGAACTACTCCCCTATGGGAAAGCGTTGCGTTACGAATATAATAACCAAGGTCTATCTAGGATCCTCTCTACAGACAAAAGCGGCAAACACATCTATGCCTCTATTACAAAATCCGGAGTCCATTCCTATATAGGATCAGATGGAAGAGAAGCCAAATTTAATTATGGAACATTCGAAATTAAAGCTAAGGCAAAACTAAAGAAAGTAAAAGAAAGCCTTTCTTTCAGAACTCCTATTCTCACACAAGCATCTAATCCTACCTATACAAATTTCATGCAATACAATGAGAGAAGTTTACTCTCGTATTATGATGCAAAAGAGTATCCCGTATCGTTCGAGTACTCCCAACAAAAAGGCTTTGTTGCTCGTATCCAACGTTTAAACACTCCATCTGGATCGGTTTTATTCTCTTATGATCCCTCCATTGCAGGACAAAAAGATGGCTGGACAAAAGCAGAATATGAAAACGGTGCATCTATTTTATATCGTTTCGATCAAAATCTGCTTCTAGTGGCAATGGAAAATTGGCACGAAGGTAAGCTCATAAATCAAAAGACCTTCAGCTATAACCCAAAGCAGCATATCCAGCGCATCGAAACCCGAGATGGGATGGGAAATCTCCTTCTTGCTCATATCTATGAATGTGATTCTGAGGGTAACGCTCTGCTTGAGCAAATTAAGGGAGATTTTGGCACTTTTTCCATTAGACGAACTTTTACTACAAAAGGTCGTTTAATCCGAGAAGAAAGAGATGATGGACTAGGTGCTGAATATACTTATCTAGAAAACACACGTCTTCTCACTTCAAAAACCGTATTAGATTGGGGAAGACCCATTCGTAAAACAACTTACCTCTATGACGAAGCCAATAACTTAATTCAAGAGACTGAAGAAGGAAAAACCTATACAAAATACATCCTTAAAACCCAGGAACCCCATCTACACCGCGTCCAGCGAGAAGAAAAACACGATTGGGAAGATCAACTGATCCATAAAATCCATTTCACTTACGACGACTATGGAAATAGTTGTAAAGAAGAACATTTTGGGTCCGATGGGAACCTAGCCTATACAATAAAGAGGATTTTCGACGCATATGGAAATCTCCTTGAAGAAACCAACCCTTTAAATCAAGTAGCCTCATACCAATACGACCATCGAGGTCGTTGTATTCATGAAGTCCTCTTTTCAAACAAGCTCTCTATTGATCGCACTTTCGATGAGAAAGGAAGATTAACTCTTCTCAAAGAAGCAGATCACATAACTTGCTTTACTTACAATGCATTAGATGATTTGATCGAAAAAACAGACTACCTTGGACTAAAAACAAATTATACATACCATCCTGTCCATCATAAACCCATCTTCATTGAATCACCTCCTACCTTACTCAAGATAACCTATGATTCTTTTGGAAGAGAAATTCAACGTTGCGATGCTTATGAAGCTAAAACAACAACTAGGTACAATAGTTATGGAAAACCCATTGAGATTGTTGATCCTGATTTAGGAGTAGAAATCTACCAATATGAACCAAATGGTCTTTTAAGCCTGCAAATCGATCCAGATGGACTAAAAACAGCTTTCACTTATGATGCTTTAGGAAGACTCCTCTCTAAAACAGTCGGCTCCTATATCACTTGTTTTACTTACGATGCCTATCACTTGATCAAGCAAATCGATCCTCAAGGTATTACTACTCGATATAAATACGATTTAGCAGGACAAAAAATAGAAGAGGTAAGAGCAAACCGCACAACGAAATTTTGCTATGATGCTCTCGGGTTTTTAGCAGCTAAAGAAAAAGCAGGTCGTTACATCACCTATGTTCATGACCAAATGGGTCAGCTACTCACAAAATCAATCGATGGTCTTCTAACCACACATTGGACCTATGACTCAGCAGGTCTTATTGCAACGATTAAACGAGCAGGAACTTTTTCTTTTACCTATGACCCTTACGATCGTCTGATTGAAATGGTCGATGAAGAAGGTGCAAAAACAAATATTACCTATGATGAAAAAGAGCAAATCTTAGTTAAAACGATCCGAGATCCAAGAAATAAAGAAATAATTGAAACCTACAACGCACACAACCTTCTTCTTAAAAGAGAAATCCCAGGTAGTGTATCAGAAGAATTCGAATACGACCGAGCTCTTCGACTCATGAGACAAGGGCCTTTGCGCTTTTCTTATACCCTCAAAGGGAACCAAGCTTCGCTAACAGAAAAAGAAATCCGAACCACTTTTTGGACCTATACGCCAGGTGGTAAAATCCAAACAAAAACAAAACCTGACGGAGCTCTTCTCTGCTATGAATATAATTCTCAAGGAGAATTGATTAAAGTAGGTTCTCGGCAGTTTCAGTACGATCGCTTAAGCCGCCTTATTCAAGGAAACGGATTTTCCAGAACTCTTGATCCCTTCGGCAATATCTTAAGAGAAGAATTCTCCAATGGGCTTCTGCTAGAAAGTACATACGATGATTGGAATCGCCCCTTAGAAAGAACGCTCCCTGATTACAGCCGTATCATTTATGAGTATGAAGGACCTTATCTTAAACGAGTAGTTCGCTTAAATTCCAACGGCTCCATCTTATACACACACACCTATGATCAATACAATGAAGTAGGGCTTACCTTATCGGAAACAGGCCTCTTTCAAACCATGTATACTTACGACAAAACCGGAGTAAGAAGAACATCTCAAATAAATCCCTACCTTAACGATACCCTAACCTACGATGAGGCAGGCAACCTTATGCAAAGAGGTTCTATCGTTTATACTTACGATAATGCTTCTCAACTCACCTCAGAAACAAATAAATTCACAGCGCAATATGATCAGTACTACAATTGCATCGAAAAAAACAAAAACCCTCAACCAGTCGATGCTATAAACCAAATCCAAGGCCTTCCCTACGATGCAAATGGAAACCTTACAAAACCTAGTTTTTGTTTTGATGTTTTTGACCAACTCATACAAGCTGCAGGAGAAGATTTCGTTTATGATGCTTTGGGAAGAAGACTGCAAAAAGGTCATACTTCCTATCTCTACATCGATGATGAAGAAATTGGATCCTTTGAAGCTTTTCAACCTCAAGAGCTCAAAATACCAGGCTATCAAAACATCGTTGCCATTGAGATAAAAAAGCACCCTTACGCGCCTGTTCAAGATGTACAAGGCACAATTCGCTATCTCATCGATTGGAAAACAAAAAAAATAGCTCAAGAGAACATTTGCGATGCATTTGGCATGGGCCTCACAGAGGCAATTCCTTATGCCTATGCAGGGAAAAGATATGATGCAAAAACAAATCCGATCTATTTCGGTAAGCGCTACTATGACCCAGAGCTTAGCCGTTGGTTAACTAGAGATCCTTTAGGTCCCATAGATCATTCCAATCTCTACCAATATGTTTTTAATAACCCCTTTGCTTATCGAGATCCAGCTGGAGAATTTGTATTAACCCTACCCCCTTTTAATCTGGGGTGCAGAATTAGCTCTTCCCTCTTTAACAGCTTTTGTCGTTCCGATTGCTTATACAGCACTCACAGGAGTTATTGCATAGGCAGGTTATAAAGTTTCTCAGGTCATTAATGAAAGAAGCTATGATAACACTCTTTTTAAAAACTCTTCTACAATCCCAGGACCGAGCAATGCTTCAAAAAAAGGAACTGGTAAAGGAAGTGGAAGACCGGACCCAATAAAGCCTTTTCCAGGAGCAAAAGGAGCACATAGTGGATTCAGAAGTTCAAAAAATAAAGTGATAAAGTATGAGACCTATAAACCACAAACCAACCCTAGAAGTCCAAAACCTTGGGAAAGTGTAAAAAGATATGATGGCCCAGGAAGTAAATCTCATCGGAACAAGGTTTTAAAACAAGATATAGAAACCCCTCATATTCATGATCCTGCTTATCCAGGAGGCATTAGGCCAGCTTTGCCTTGGGAAATCCCAAAATAACGGAATAGGTATGAAAGACGATTTTTTATGGATGCAACAATGGTATCAAACTTATTGTAATGGGAATTGGGAACACGATCTTAGAATCCATCTGGAGACTCTTGATAATCCTGGTTGGTCATTAACAATAGATTTGGAAGATACAAAACTGGCAAGTAAGAATTTCCAAGAGATAGAGGACATAGATCGATCGGAAGAAGATTGGATATCGTGCGAAGTTAAGAATACTAAATTTGAAGGAAGATGTGGCGTTGAAAACTTACCGGGAATTTTGAAAGTATTTCGTCATTGGGCTGAAAATGAACCCTTTGACCTTACCTTAGAAAATATCAAAATAACAGAAGAATCTATAGAAGAAGATGATTTTTTATGGCTGCAACAGTGGTATCAAAGCTACTGTAATGGGGATTGGGAGCATACTTATGGAGTTTGTCTCAAGAACACTGCCAATCCTGGTTGGTCATTAACAATAAATGTGGAAGATACAGATCTAGAATATGCAAATTTCCAACAGATAAAAATAGATCAATCAGAACAAGATTGGATATTTTGTGAAGTTAAGGATATGCAATTTGAAGCAAGGTGTGGGGCTAAAAACTTACCAGAAGTTTTGAAGGTGTTTCGTCACTGGGCAATGGAAAATGAACTATCTGAAAATAATGAATATACATGGGATGATCGTGTTATTGTTAAGAAAGATGCTCCAGAGCAGTTTTATCCAGGAAGAATTGGGACTGTATGTCGCATGTGGGAAATTAAATTTGAAAATATTGCGAAAGAATTTTGCTCGGAATTAGGAGACTGGATTTATCTTATAGAACTCGAAACTGGTAGAGAGATTCGAGTTGCTGGCCATTTTTTGGAGAAATACCCAGAAGTATAATGATAAAGTATGAGACCTATAAACCACAAACCAACCCTAGAAGTCCAAAACCTTGGGAAAGTGTAAAAAGATATGATGGCCCAGGAGCTGATCCTCACCATAATAAGGTTTTAGACAAAAGGATAGAATCTCCTCATATCCATGATCCTTCTTGCCTAGGAGGCATTAGACTACCTTCGCCTTGGGAAATCCCAAAATAATGGAATATGTATGAAAGACGATTTTTTATGGCTGCAACAATGGTATCAATCTCACTGTAATAAAGATTGGGAACAGAGTCATAAAATCCATCTAGGAACTATTGATAATCCTGGTTGGTCATTAACAGTAGATTTGGAAGACACAGAACTGGAAGATAAAAATTTCCAAAAGGTAAAAATAGATCGATCAGAACAAGTTAAAGAAAACAAGCGACTTATTTTAAGATTTGACAAGTTAGCTCATACTTTTTTTGCGTTAGCCGCAATCAAATTTCTGTGTTTAATTTGCTAACAGTACCATATCTATTAATGAGAAAAAAAGTAAAAATATAAGATAAAAAAAGCCCTATTTTATAATAGGGCTTTAGTTCAAAAGAAAAACTATCCAACAAGCACAGGATCACTATCATTAAAAGAAAAAATAAGTGGCTCTTTTTCTTCACGATCAAGATTTAAAACTCTTTCACGATACTCTTCAAATCCAGTTCCTCCAGGGATCATATGTCCTAAGATAATATTAGATTTAAAGTCTAGCAAGTAGTCTGTTTTACCTTCACAAGCTGCATCTGTTAAGACACGTGTTGTTTCTTGGAAAGAAGCAGCAGAAATAAAGGACTCTGTTCCCAATGAAGCTTTAGTAATACCCAAAAGTACAGGAGTTGCTTGCGCAGGACGCCCACCTTCATTTAAGGTTTTAGAGTTCATCGCATGGAAGTTTTTCTTATCTACATCTTCTCCATATAAGAAGATGGTATCGCCTGGATCCGTTACACGTACTTTCTGCAACATCTGACGGATAATGATTTCAATATGTTTATCATTGATATCTACCCCTTGTAAGCGATAAACCTCTTGCACTTGGTTGACAAGGTATCTTTGTAGCTCGCGAACACCGCAAATATCAAGGATTTCTTGAGGCACAACCAAACCATCGGTTAACTGCTGTCCTTTAATAACAAAGTCACCTCTTTGCACGATTAAGTGTTTAGTCAAAGGAATTAAATGCTCTTGCTCCATGCCGGATTCATCATCGCGAACAATCACAATACGCTTATTCTTTTGCACCCCACGGAAATCAACAACTCCATCGATCTTGGCAATCTCAGCAGCATCTTTTGGACGTCTAGCTTCAAATAGCTCTGCAACACGAGGCAATCCTCCAACAATATCTTTTGTCTTAATAGCTCCTCTAGGAAGACGAGCTAGCAACATACCAGCTGTTACAGATTGCCCTTCTTGTACCGAAATATATGCACCTGATGGAATCGCATATGTTCCCACAAGTTCTGTACATTTAGGATCTGCATAAATGACAATCTGAGGATGGAGCTCACCGCGGTGCTGTTTAACAATCAGTTCTGTTTGACCTGTTTGCTTATTTATTTCCTTTTGTGTTGAAATTCCTTCCACAAGATCTTCGTATTTTACGTAACCTGGACGCTCACAAATAATCGGAACATTATGTTGTTCCCAATAACCAATTTTTGTTTTCTTTTTGATGTTAGTTCCATCGGCAAGTAAAATACGCGTTCCTAGTTCTACTGTGAAGGTTTGCAAAGGTTCTATAGATTTAGTGCTGAGTAATTTCTTATACTCATCTAAAGTTCTTCCTTCGTTACGCACAATATGCAAGGAACCATTCTTATTTAACGCTAAGAACACATGTTCATCTGTCTCCACGGTACGAAGACCCATATAGACTAAAACACCATCATGTTCTGCAATTAATTCAGGAGAAATACCCGCTGATGCAATTCCTCCAGTATGGAAAGTACGCATAGTAAGCTGAGTTCCTGGTTCTCCGATAGATTGAGCAGCTATAATCCCTACAGCTTCGCCTAAACCAACCAGCATCCCATTCGCCAGATCAGTGCCATAACACTTTGCACATATTCCCCTTCTTGCTTCACAAGTAAGGGCAGAACGAATACGAACGCTTTCTATTCCTGCGTCATCGATTTTTTCTGCTTGTAAAACATTGAGAACGGCTCCTGCTTTTGCAATCAATTGTGTACTATCACCCGGTTGGTAAATATCTTCACAGACAGCGCGACCAAAAATACGATCTTTTAAAGAAAGAAGCTCTTCCTGTCCTTGCTTAATTGCAAAAACGTCAATTCCATTTAACGTTCCACAGTCAGCTTCTGTAATAATGACATTTTGCCCTACATCTACAAGACGACGAGTCAAGTATCCAGAATCTGCTGTTTTCAAGGCGGTATCAGCAAGACCTTTTCGAGCTCCGTGAGAGGAGATAAAGAACTCAAGAACGCTTAGTCCTTCACGGAAGTTTGCAATAATAGGAGATTCAATAATCTCACCAGATGGTTTTGCCATTAAACCACGTAAAGCTCCGAGCTGTTTAACTTGAGACTTATTACCTCGAGCACCAGAATCCATCATTAAGAAAAGAGAGTTTAATTCACCCTGCTTTAATGAGCTAATCATTTTGAATAACTCTTCAGATAATAGATCTGTCACCTCTGTCCACATACCAATAATTTTGGAGTGACGCTCTCCCTCAGTAATAATACCATCTTCATACTGTTTAACAACCGCTTCGATTCGTTTTTCAGCGTCTTCAATAACTTTCTTTTTATTGGTTGGGATTTTAACATCATAAACCCCCATCGATAAAGAAGCTTTTGTTGCTTCGGAAAATCCAAGGGTTTTAATATCATCGAGGAAGCACACAGTTGCTTCTAAACCTACTTTTTTATACACCTCAAGAACAAGCTCACTCATTTTCTTCTTACGCAAGGTGTAATTTTGAAATCCAAGTTCTTTAGGAACAATCATATTGAATAAAACGCGCCCTGGTGTTGTTTCAATAATGCTGTTATCTAACTTAAGCTTGATTTTCTCATGTAATCTGATTCCTCTTCCTAAGTCATCACGACGCTCACCTTCTACTTGAGATTCATCAAAATTATAGCTCCCAGCTCCTGGTGCTAAAGCCATTAGAACCTCTTGTTTATCGACAAAAACCTTTGTTTTTTTACCATGCTCTTCCGGGATATAAATAGGATCTAACATGAGGTAATACAAACCTAAGATCATATCCTGTGAAGGAACCGCAGAAGGCTTACCAGAAGAAGGTAAAAAGATGTTGTCTGGTGCCATCATCAATAACTTTACTTCTAGTTGTGCTTCCAATGATAAAGGCACATGAACTGCCATCTGGTCACCGTCAAAGTCCGCATTAAATGCAGAGCATACAAGCGGGTGTACACGAATGGCCTTTCCTTCAACAAGTGTAGGAATAAATGCCTGAAGGCCTAATCTATGCAAAGTAGGTGCACGGTTCAAAATAACAGGATGGTCTTTTGTAATTTCTTCCAATACATCCCATACCGCAGGAGCTTGCTTTTGAATCATCTTTTTAGCAGAACGTATCGTGTATACGTAGCCTAAATCTTTTAAGCGCTTAATGATAAATGGCTCAAACAACTGCAAAGCCATTTGCTTAGGCAAGCCGCATTGATTAAATTTTAACTCAGGGCCTACAACAATGACAGAGCGACCAGAGTAATCTACCCTTTTTCCTAAAAGGTTTTGGCGGAAACGACCCTGCTTCCCTTTTAACATTTCTGATAAGGATTTAAGCGGGCGATTCCCTGCTCCCATAACAGGATGGCCATGACGACCATTATCAAATAAAGCATCTACTGCTTCTTGAAGCATCCTTTTTTCATTGCGTACAATCACATCAGGCGTTTTTAACTTTAGGATCGCTTTTAAACGATTATTACGGTTAATGACACGGCGATACAAATCGTTTAAATCAGATGTTGCAAAGCGTCCCCCATCTAAAGGAACAAGGGGTCTTAAATCAGGTGGAATGACGGGAATAGCTGCCATTACCATCCAGTCTGGACGGTTAGGAGAAGTGGTAAAACCTTCTACAATCTTTAGTCTTTTAGCTAATTTCATCCGCGCTTGCATGGACTTTGTCTTACGTAACTTGTCTTTTAGCTCCACTACAAGGGTTTGTAGATCTTCTTTTTCTAAAAGATCGCGAATAGCTTCTCCCCCCATTTTAGCAACAAAAGTATCGGTTCCCCATTTTTCTTGAGCTTCTCGATACTGAACATCGCTTAGCAGCTGCTTTTTCTCTAGCTCTGTATGACCTGGATCAATAACAATATATTCTTCATAATAAATAACTCTTTCCAAATCAGCAGAGGACATCCCTAAAATATTACCAATGCGAGATGGCATGGTTTTAAAAAACCAGATATGAACAATGGGAACAGCAAGCTCAATATGTGCCATTCGTTGACGACGCACTTTAGCTAGGGTAACTTCTACACCACAACGATCACAAATAATCCCTTTGTGCTTGATTTTTTTATATTTCCCACAGCCACATTCCCAATCCTTAGTAGGACCAAAAATCTTCTCACAACACAACCCACCTTTTTCTGGCTTATAGGTACGGTAGTTAATTGTTTCAGCTTTTTTAATCTCCCCTCGAGACCATTCATTGCGAATTTTGTCATCAGATGCAATTTGAATAGCCACTTTCCCAAAACGAGAGCTTTTTTCAAAGCGGGAATTATTGAATTCTTCCGACATTTAAGTTACTCCAAGTTTTACTCTTCTTCTGCTGATACGGCACACATATCTATTCCAAGGCCACGTATCTCTTTTTCAAGTACATTATAAGACTCTGGGACCCTGGTCCATAGAAGGTTTTCACCTGTTACAATCAATTCATAAGCACGAAGCCTTGCTTCAACAGCGTCTGATTTGACCGTTACTAATTCTTGCAACGTATAACCAGCACCATAGGCCTCTAAACCCCAAACCTCCATCTCTCCAAACCTTTGTCCTCCCATTTGGGCTTTTCCTCCCAATGGCTGTTGCGTAACAAGCGAATAAGGACCAACTGAACGAGCATGAATTTTATCAGCAGCTAAGTGATTCAATTTAAGCATGTATATGTAGCCACACACAACAGGGTTTTCAAAACGCTCTCCTGTACGCCCATCATATAAATAGCTCTTTCCATTAGAAGGGAGACCATTTTCTTTCATCATTGCCCAAATACGAGACTCTGGAAACCCTTCAAAAACAGGGCTTTTTACATAAATCCCTGCTTTTGTAGCTGCATACCCAAGGTGGGTTTCTAATAGCTGTCCCATATTCATACGAGAAGGAACACCTAGAGGATTTAAAATCATCTCAATGGTTTCTCCATTATTTAAATAGGGCATATCCTGCTCAGGAACAATCTTAGAAACAACCCCTTTATTTCCATGACGTCCTGCCATTTTATCTCCTACTTCTAGCTTGCGTTTTGAAGCAACATAGATTTTAACTTGGCGAATAACCCCTGGATCTAATTCGGTATCTCCCTTGCGAATAAATTCAATTTCTGTTTTATGCTGCTGCTGTAAGGCTTGCATTTGCGAATCAAACTCACGCATTAATTTTTTAAGAGTATCATATTCTTCTGCTTCTCCAAGAATCAAATCTTCAGGTTTTTCTTCTTCTAGAAGCTCAATCATCTCTTGTGTGATGATCTCTTCTTCTTTAATCAGAATATCACCTGTTTTACGATGCATAATAGGTGCTGGAGCAGCTTCTCCTAATAAAAGAGCGCCTACTTGTTCATGAAACTCTATAATGAGTTTTGATTCTTTAGCTTTAAACTCTTGATGAATATCTTTAATACGAGTGGCTTCTTCTACTAACTCATCATCTGTTTTGGATAAACGATCTCTACGGGTAAAGACCCTTACATCCATAACGACCCCAGATGTTCCTGGAGGGGCAATTAAAGAAGCATCTTTTACTTCATCACCTTTTTCTTCAAAAATAGCGCAAAGCAACTTTTTTTCTAAAGGAGCATTATCTTCTACTTTTGGAACGGTTTTACCAACTAAGTAATCTCCTTGTACAACTTTAGCCCCCTTCCGAGCCACGCCGGTTTTATCTAAATGCCTTAAAGGATACTCTGAAACATTAGGAATATCTGGAGTAATCTCCTCTTTGCCAATTTTAGTAACCTGCGCTTGAGCTTCAAATTCTTCAATTAAGACAGAATCGTATGCTCCTTGTTTAACAAGCTTCTCTGAAATAATAATCGCATCTTCAAAGTTATAACCACACCAAGGCATAAATGCTACTAAGACGTTTTTGCCTAAAGCAATTTCCCCTTTATCGGTAGCAGGTCCATCTGCAATAATATCTCCCGCTTCTATCGCATCTCCAATAGAACAAAGTGGAGTTTGATTAATGCAAGTTCCTGCATTAGATCGCATAAACTTTTTTAAATGATATGTCTTTTTAAGTAAAGGATTCGATTTAGCCGCAATCACAATCTGAAATCCATCCACAAACTCAACGATACCATCTTCTTCTGCCAGTATAATGGCTCCAGAATCTCGAGCAGCTCTAGATTCAAGGCCTGTTCCTACAATAGGAGCTTCTGTTTGCAAAAGAGGCACAGCTTGGCGTTGCATGTTAGAGCCCATCAAAGCTCTGTTAGCATCATCATGTTCTAGGAAAGGAATTAAACCGGTAACAATAGAAACTGGTTGTTTCGAAGAAACATCCATATGCGTCACCTTACTCGTTTCAATTTTTAGCGGCTCACCTTTGTGTCTAGCCCAGCAAATAGAATCGATAAATAGATTGTGTTCATCCAAAGCTGTAGATGCTTGTGCAATCACACAATTTTTTTCTTGGTCTGCGTCCATGTACTCGATTTCATCCGTTACAAGTCCATCTCTTACAATACGATAAGGGGTTTCAATAAAGCTAAATTCATTGAGCTTAGCAAATGCAGCAAGAGAGGTAATCAAACCGATATTTGGGCCCTCTGGCGTTTCAATAGGACAAATACGACCATAATGGCTTGGATGCACGTCTCGAACTTCAAAGCCAGCTCTTTCCCGATTAAGGCCACCTGGTCCTAGGGAAGAGAGACGTCTTTTGTGTGTCAATTCTGCAATAGGGTTATTTTGATCCATGAATTGAGAAAGTTGAGATCTTCCAAAAAAGTCTTTCAGAACCCCAGACAGACCTTTGGCTGAAACTACTTTACCAGGAGTTAGCGTGTCAGAAGTAAAATCAAACAAGTTGATTCTTTCTTTAATAATTTTTTCCATTCGAGAAAGACCTACACGGCATTGGTTCTGTATCAATTCACCGACAGAACGAACACGACGGTTTCCTAAATGATCGATATCATCAATGTCAAAGCCCTCGTCTCCTCTCTTTAAGCGAATTAAATATCTGACAGCACCAATTACATCTTCTTTACGCAGAGTAACCACATCTAAATCTTCATCTTCGGTAGAAAACTTTAGCTTGTGGTTAAGTTTATAACGTCCAACTCTTCCTAAATTATAACGCTTTGGATCAAAGAATAGGCGCATGATTGCAGAGCGTGCATTAGAAAGCGTAGCTGGCTCACCTGGTCTAATTTTACGGTAAAAATCTTTCAAAGCAGATTCATAAGAATCTGTTGGATCTTTAGCTAACATTTTAATAACAGGACTTGTTTCATCTGCATCTTCAGCAATTCTTGCAGAAGAAATCCCTGCATCTAACATGCGCTTTAACATAGATGTAGTAAGCTTTTCTGCTGCTTTTCCAAAAATGACACCGTTTTCCTCATCTACCACATCTTCTGCCAGAATCTTTCCTACTAATTTTGGGAAATCTTTATCTGAACGAATCTTAATTTTTACCGTGCTAAAAAACTCTTCAATGATATCCGCGTCCGTAGAATATCCAAGAGTACGGATAAAAGAAGTTGCTAGAATTTTACGTCTGCGTTTTTTACGATCGATATAAATATAAATATGATCACTTGAATCAAAGGCCCCTTCTAACCAGCTTCCTCTATAAGGAATAATTCGAAAAGAATAAATATTTATACCTTTTATATGCCTTTCGTGTTCAAAGGAAATACCAGGAGATCTGTGTAATTGAGAGACAATTACCCTCTCTGCACCATTAATAATAAAAGTGCCTTTATCAGTCATTATAGGCAAGGTCCCCATATAGACCTCTTCCTCTTTAATGCCTGTTTCATCGGTTAGTCGAAATTTAACTTTCAAAAAAACATTGTAGGTAATTCCGCGACGAATGCATTCTTCTGGCGTATATTTAGGGACTCCTAAAGTATAGGAAATATATTCAAGGATTGTTTTTTCATCATACGATTTGATAGGGAAAATTTCTGTAAAAACCTCTTGCAATCCAATATTTTCTCTTTCATTAGGCAATTTATCTGCCTGAAGAAATTGGCTATAAGATTTAATTTGAATTTCAATCAGGTTTGGCAGGTCGATAATCTCTTTCCTGTCTTGGAAACTCACCCTATGGGGCGGCCTTTTTAACATTGAAACGGCTCCTACTCTTTGTCTGTTAGAATGAGGTAAGAATTCTCTATTATTTTCATAACCTCTTTAAGCTATGAAACACTAAAACTTTAACTAAACCAAAAAAACACACAAGTAGAAGTCATAAAATAACCTCTACTTGGCTCTTAAGAAAAACTAATTAAAGACCTTTTACTTTAATTTCTCCACCAGCTTCTTTAAACTTAGCGCAGATTTCATCCGCCTCTTGCTTAGAGCAGGATGCCTTTATTATACTTGGAGTTGCTACAGAAGCATCTTCCATAAACTTTTGTGATTCTTTTAAACCAAGTCCCGTAGTTTCACGAATCGCTTTAATCTGGCTTATCTTTTTTTTAGGATCTGGATCTGCACTTATTAAAGATACTTCAAATTCGGTAGATTCAACAGCAGCTTCTGCAGCTGGAGCTGCAGCTTGGGTCGCCATCATCATAGGGGCTGCTGCTGCTTTTACGCCCCATTTATCTTCAAGAGCTGTTTTTAGCTTAGCCATATCCAAAACACTTAAGTGACTTAAAGATTCAACTAATTCTTCTATATTTTTTTGTTGGGTACTCACGATCAACCTCTTCTTGTTTAAATTTACGAGTTTTCTTGTTGGCTTTTGTTATCCAAGCAGCATATGACACTAGTAAGTAGAGATTGCACAACCAATAGCATTTGTGCCATCGGGGCCTCAAGCACACTTAAGAATTGCGCTTGCATCTCTTCTTTGCTTGGTAGTTGAGAAATCTGCTTTACATCCGCTGCAGAGCAAATTTCTCCTTCAAAACATCCACCAACAACCTCTACATTTTTCTCATTATCTTGACAAAATTGATAAATTACCTTTGTAGCTGGAATCGGATCTTGGCTTGCAAAAACAACTGCGATATGCCCTTGCATAGTAAATGTATTTAAAATGATCCCAGCATTCTCTGCTGCTTTAAGAAGTATTCTCTTTTTAACAACTTCTAATTCTGCACCTGTTTGCTCTAAATTCGCACGAAGATCTGCAGAAATATTAGGTTCAAGGGATTGGTACTGTGCTAGCACAAGAGCCTTGGAATTGCCAATTTTTTCTTTAATCTCGTTGAGAAGTAATTGCTTTTCTTGTCTCATGCTATTATCCCTTTGTTCCCTGTAATCCTGCAATTACGCTTAAGTCAACTTTTAATCCAGGTCCCATCGTAGACGACAATACGATAGATTGAATATATTGTCCTTTAGCACTAGATGGCTTAGCTCTAACAATCGCGTTGATAAAAGCAGTGATATTTTCTATAAGATTCTCTTTTGAAAAAGAAAGTTTTCCAATTAGAGTGTTAATCACACCTTGTTTGTCTGCTCTAAATTCAATTCTACCCATTTTCACTTGTTTACAAGCACTTGCAACGTCATTGGTAACAGTTCCTGCTTTAGGAGTAGGCATTAGCCCTCTTGGGCCTAAAACCTTTGCATACTTTCCTAAGTCGCGCATCATGTCAGGTGTTGCTATAACAACATCAAATGAGGTCCAACCCTTTTTGATTTTTTCAAATAACTCCTCGTTCCCAGCATAATCCGCACCAGCATCAAGAGCTTCTTGTATTTTTTCGCCTTTAGCAAAAACAGCAAGAATGGTTTGCTTTCCAGTTCCATTCGGTAATGAAACGGTCCCACGAACCTGTTGATCTGGCTTCTGGGCATCGATGCTTGTTTTAAGCGATAGCTCTACCGATTGGTCAAACTTAACCGGAGGACAGTTTTTTAAAATTTCGATAGCTTGAGCTAAATCATACTTTTCATGAGGCTTGATCTTGCTAGCTATCTCCCGAAATCTTTTGCTTCGATGCATTTTTATTCCTTCAAAGTTTATATAATATCTATTCCCATAGAACGCGCTGTTCCTTCTACAAGCCTGCAAGCCGCTTCATCGGTTCGAGCACGCATATCAGAACGTTTGTTTTTAGCGATTTTCATCACCTGCTCTTTATTGAGTTTTCCCACCTTATCGCGGTTTGGTACTTTAGAGCCTTTTTCTATTCCCGCTTCTTTAAGAAGCATTCTTGGAGTAGGAGGTTGTTTTGTAATAAACGTAAATGTTTTGTCTTGAAAAACAGAAATTTCAACAGGCAAAATATCGCCAGCCTTATCCTGTGTCTTTGCATTGAATTCTTTGCAAAAAGCCATAATATTTACTCCAGCACCTCCAAGAGCGGGCCCTATAGGGGGAGCAGGATTAGCTTTACCAGCTGGAATCTGTAGTTTAATTTTTTTTAAAAGCTTTAGTTTCTTTGCCATTCTTCATTCCTTGAATACTAGTTTACTTCAGATTCAGTAGGTAGTTGTTCTACTTGCCAAAATTCTAAATCATCAACACGAGTGTCTCTTCCAAAAATGGAAACCATAACGCTTAAACGTCCCTTCTCATGAAAGACTTCTATTACTTTTCCGGTAAAATTGATAAATACACCGTCTGTAATTTTTACCTGATCTCCAATAGTAATATTGTGTTTCTGAACAACCCCTTTTTTCTTTTCCTCTAGATCTTTTAAAATATCATTAACTTCTTCTTGCGATAATGGATTAGGCCTGTCTCCACCTAAAAAGCCCAAAAAGCCATTTGTTTTACTTACATACTGCCAAGAATCATCTGTTAAAATCATTTTTACAAGTACATAACCAGGCCACAACTTTTTTTCGCTAATCTTTTGTTGACCACCCTTAACTTCAGCCACATTTTCAGTCGGAACGAGAACTTCTTCAAGAATCTCATCCATTCCACTTGCATTACGTTTTTCTTCTAGAGACTTTTTGATCTTTTTTTCTTGACCAGAGACAACTTGTATGACGTACCATTTATGCATGAAGCCTCATTACTTTAACCTAGTGTTTTATGTGTTACATATGAAATAAAATCCAAACTGCCCTTTACGAGAAGGTCCACAAAATAAATCCCTACTCCACAAATAAAAGTTACCGCAATAACAACCTTGGTAGACAAGATAAGCTCTTCCTTCGTCGTCCAACTTACCTTTTTAAGCTCTTCTTTTATCCCTTGGATATAACTTAAAGTAGATTTTTTCTTAAGGGCTGATTGCACATGCAAATCTGAAGGTAATCTTGTTGGACTTAGCTTAGTATCCATAGCACACATAAAGGCACCTTAAATTTATATTGTATCGAGTGCGGAGGGATTCGAACCCCCGACCGGCGACTTTGGAGATCGCTGCTCTAGCCAGGCTGAGCTACACACCCCTGACAGCAAAATAAACGAGCTCTTTTAACAAGAGCTCATTTACATTTTTCCAAAACACTATCATTTCAAAATTTTAGTAATGGTTCCTGCGCCAATTGTCTTACCACCCTCACGAATAGCAAAACGCATTCCTTCCTCCATGGCAACGGATTGAATTAACTCTACTTTTAAAGTTACATTATCACCTGGCATAACCATCTCTGTTCCTTCTGGAAGGGTAACCGCTCCAGTTACATCGGTTGTACGCAAGAAAAATTGAGGACGATATTTGGTAAAAAAGGGCTTATGACGGCCTCCTTCCTCTTTTTTTAATACGTATACAGTTCCTTCAAATTGACTATGAGGTGCACAAGAATTAGGAGCTGCAAGCACCATACCTCGCTCAATGTCTTTCTTTTCAACACCACGCAATAAAACGCCTACATTCTCTCCAGCTTCTGCTTTATCTAAAACCTTTAAAAACATCTCAAGGCTAGTAGCTACAGTCTCACGAGTATCTTTTATTCCTACTATTTGCAACTTATCATTAGGTTTAATTACACCTCTTTCCACTCTGCCTGTAGCAACAGTTCCACGTCCTGAAATAGAGAATACATCTTCAACAGGTAATAGGAAAGGTTTGTCTATATCCCGTTTTGGAGTAGGGATGCTTTCATCAACAACGTCCATTAAGTGTTCAATAGATTTTACAGACTCGGGATCTCCTTCCAAAGCTTTCAGAGCAGAACCTCGTACAATTGGAACATTCTTATAGCCTTTTTCCTCTAATAGCTCTTGTAGCTCCATCTCGACTAGATCGACAAGATCCTCTTCCCCTTTCATCATATCCATTTTATTTAAGAATACTACGATAGCAGGAACACCTACTTGACGAGCTAATAAAATATGTTCTTTAGTTTGGGGCATTGCTCCATCAGTTGCGGCTACAACAAGAATAGCTCCATCCATTTGAGCCGCTCCTGTAATCATATTTTTAACGTAATCTGCATGCCCTGGGCAGTCTACGTGAGCATAATGGCGTTTTTCCGTTTCGTATTCTACATGAGAAGAGTTAATAGTAATTCCACGTGCTTTTTCTTCAGGGCTATTATCAATAGATGCATAGTCACGAAACTTTGCACCTCCCTTTTGCGCAAGAATCTTGGTAATTGCTGCTGTTAATGTGGTTTTGCCATGGTCAACGTGACCAATTGTCCCGATATTGACATGAGGCTTATTTCTTTGAAACGCTTCTTTGGCCATCAGATCCTCCGTTAGGCTCCTGTATGCATATGTTGCTTATATTTCTAATATTTTGCCCAGAATAGGAATTGAACCTACGACCTTTTGCTTACCATGCAAATGCTCTACCACTGAGCTACCTGGGCCTTAAAAGAGCAAGATTTCCCAAGTTTTAATGACAAAACCTCTTGCTTACTCCTTATAAAGAGACTTCTTCCAAGTCGAAAGCAACGAAGTTTATTCCTTAAGACAAATAAATTCAATACCTACGTATAAAAAACCGGTTTTCTTATCGCTTTCTATATAAGATACGTCCTTTGCTCAAATCATAAGGGGACATTTCAACCGTAACAATATCTCCTACAAAAACGCGAATGTTGCACTCATGCATCTTTCCGCAAAGACGAGCTAAAACACGTTGCCCGTTTTCTAAAATAACAGAAAAAGCCATATTGGGAAGAAGCTCTTCTACCGTGCCATCAATTTTAATCTTGTCTTCTTTTGGCATAAAAAAATAACATGCTTGTTTAAAATGTAATATATTCCGTTCTAGGTGTTTTTAAAAAAAATTATCTATACTTAAGCTAGCTTTAAAAGCAGCCACATAGTAATAAACAAGAGATTTTACCTAAATGCGGAACTCATCAAACACGATTTACTGCAAATTGTCAATGAGAATTATCACTTTCTTGACTTAAGATTTTCAATTAAGTTATCCTTGCCTACATGAATATAGATTTAACCCATACTTTCGAAAGTTGCCTTTGTAAGCAATCCTTAATTAAAAAAATATTTGATTCCTACATAACTCCTGAGGAAAAATATCAAAAAATTATTGAACTAGGAAAGACTTTGCCCCCTTATCCTTCCTTAGACAAAACCCCCGAATACCTGGTTAAAGGATGCCAAAGCACTATGTATCTTCGCTCTTATCTTAAAGATGCAAAAATGTATTTTGAAGCATATTCTGAAGCACTTATTTCATCAGGACTTGCCGCTCTTTTGCTTTCTGTTTACCAAGGAGAATTTCCTGAGGTAATCCTAAAATGCCCTCCCCTTTTCTTAGAAGAAATAGGCCTTTATGCAGCCTTATCTCCTAGTAGATCAAACGGTCTTTCCAGTTTATTCTTACGCATGAAACAAGAATCTTTAAAAGCTTTAACTAAAAACGCAAATTAACTTAGCTGTTTATTTTAAAAGTTACTTTATTATACAATGTTAATTTGTTATCTTTAATTATTTAATTTATGACTATTACTTACTCAAACTTTCCTAATCACCCTGTGCTTCTTCATTCTAAAGAAGAGTTACACAAAAACCCTGCTAATTTTGAAAATAAAAAAAAACTATACTATTTAGCTGCAACTGTATCAAGTTTAGTTGCAACAGCTTTTTTCCTAAGCTTTATTCCTCTTCAAACAATGATGCTTCCTTTCTGGTTATCCCTAGCAGGGACTATTACTGCTCAGTCTGCTGGAGGATTACTTGTTAAAATAGCCGGTAATATGATCCAAAATGCACAAGAAGCGGGAAAAGTCTCTAGTGGCTTGAGAGAAATGCAAAGCATATACCAAATATATCAAGAAACTTCCCTTTCTGAGTCTGAAAAAGTCATAATACCTCATTGTTTACTTGCTAAAAAAGAATATATAGAAGTAGAAGCACACCTACAAGAGCTAATACAAGATACTAATCTTTCAAATCCTAAATCTAGATTAGAAGAAATTATTCAACTCCAACACCAAGTATTGCTTTTAAAAATAGATCTATGCTTCAAAGTTGCTCTATTTGATACAGTTGCTGCAGGCAATCTCAGTTACCTTATAGAAAAAAAAGATTTACTAACTATCTCTAATCAAGCTCCTTTGCAAAGGAATCAAATCCAGGGATTAAATGCCACCTTTTCTACTAAATTTAGGATAGAGCCTTTGATTTATTTTAGAAATGCTTCTGAAGCTCTTTTTGGAGACTCTGCAAATCTTAACTATGATACAGTAGCAAAAATGTCTCTTGAAAGCTTAAGACATCATATATCTACTCTTATTCTTTATCAAGTTAATCCATTGAGTAACCAAAGCATAGCTCAACCAGAAAAATTCTGAAGATTTAGAATCTCCAGTTCAAACCCATATTTATCTCATTTATCGTTGCGCCTTTTCCAAATTTACCTTGATAACCTAAAGAAAAATCAAAGCATTCTCGATAGGCAGCCGATACTTGTGCCCCAACAAGAACTTGGTTCATTGTTTTGTGAAAGCCAGGGACTGTAAAATTGGGTCGGCAAAATGTATCATTGCGAAATTTAGTAGTATAGTGATTTCCTGTTAGGGGAGTAGTTCTTAACCAGCCCACATTAACACTAGGAACCAAACATACATTGCAAAACAACCATTCTCTGGCAAATTTTGCATTGACCAAAGTACGGAAAAAAGAAGAATAGCAATTTTCTACATCAAGATTAATCACACCAGCACTACTTTCTGTAAACCTTGTCTGGAACATGTTAAATTGATCTAACCTGATCTCAGGTTGAAAGAGAATACCTGATTGATTAAGTGGCCCAAGTCTTAAACCCACAAGGAGCATCTCTGAAATATCCAGGTAGTGGGATGAGAGTCTGCTTTGCGAGAATATCCTGGAAATTGAATTTTTCGACTGACATCATAAAAATTGCCTACGCCTAGCACAAGAAAATCTAAATAAAAATCTTTGTAATTGTATTTCAAATAAGGGCCTAAGTACGCAGAATTTGCATTAGCTCTTCCTCGTCCCCAGTTCCAGCTAAGATGAGTATGGGTATATCCAATACCCACTCCTATACTGAGATCATCCACTACTAAACCATCTATACCTGCAGAAAATCCATAAGTATGATCGTTAAAACCAGGAGTCTCATGTTGATTGTCTTGAGTATAGATAAAACCTATAGGACTCAGCCAGATATTTGTAGTAGCCTCTATTCCTTCACAACAAGGAGGGTTTTGCCCTACTTGTGGCCCAAAAAAAGTAGAAGCTACATTGTAGTTATTTTCTAATTCTTCTAAAGCAAATGCTGCAAATGGAACAGGGGTTAATGTATTTAGCGCTTCTGGATAAGCCGTCGGAGAAAGAGCTGTTAAGGCCTCTGCTAGATTAACAAGATCTTGATTGTTAAAATCAAAAGAGGTGCAGAAGAGGTAATCCGCAACTGTTCTTGCATTACCGCTTAAGTCTGAATTAGGCACAGGAGTAATAATAAAAGGAGATACGATCAGAAAAGCACTGGTTGGAGAATAATTCACAGAGTAAGGTATAGGGATATCGCTAAAATTACTGCTAAACACACCTGTTACGCTAGCTGCTGTAAGAAATGTGTAAATAGTGTTCTCTGGATATACTCCAACTTCTGGAATAATATGCAAGGATCCATCTAAAGTTGCAGCTCCTGTCACATCGAGCAAATCAGTTGCTCCATTAGGGGCTATCTCTATAACTAACTGTCCATTGGGAAGCTGGGTATAGTTTCCATTGACTGTAAGCGTCTCGATAGATTGTCCAGGTGAAACAAATCCTGCATTAACTAAGTTACCAACTGCTCCTATACCTCCTAAAGTAGCATTCGCAGCCACATTGACAGAACCTTCTATCATCCCATTAACAAGAAACATCCCGTCATTAACATTTGTATTTCCTGTACAGGTGTTCATTCCTGTAAACATCAGCATGCCACCACCTTGCTTAGTAAATGATCCGTTAGTTCCTTGAATAATCCCTGAATAGCTTGTATTATTATCCGATCCTTCAATAAGCTCTTTAGCTCCTAAGTTAATCATACCAGCTCCGCTTAAATCCCCTATTGTTTGAGAAGGAGCAGTAATGCCGCTTATATCAAAAGTTCCTGCATTTATGATAACATCCCCTGTAGAGTTTAAAGCACCAGCTCCTGAAAGAGCTAACGTCCCTGCATTAATAGTCGTTCCTCCAGAGTAGGTATTGGCTCCTGTTAGAGTGAATATCCCGCTGCCTTGTTTAGTAACTCCACCAGTTCCTTGAATGACTCCTGCGTAAGTGGTGCTATTAGAGGCCCCTGCTATGAGCTGTTTGGCTCCTAAGTTAATAAAACCAGCCCCACTTAAATTTCCTATTGTTTGAGAAGAAGCAGTAATGCCGCTTATATCAAAAGTTCCTGCATTTATAACAACGTTTCCCATAGAGTTTAAAGTACCAGCTCCTGAAAGAGCTAATGTCCCTTCATTAATAGTTGTTCCTCCAGAGTAGGTATTGATACCTGCTAATGTGACTTTACCTGCATTTTGCTTGATGACAGCTCCCATTCCGCTAATTACACCTGCGTAAGTACCTGTGCCAGGTTGATCGAATATTACGGTGCTAGCATTTGCAATGTTCCCTTGTAAACTCATAGTATTTCCCTGCAATACCCCAGCTGTAACATTTGTCCCTCCAGAGTAGGTATTTGCTCCTAGTAAGATAAGCAAACCCGCTCCATTTTTTGTAAGAAGTAAGCCTGGGCCACTCCTTGGATTATCACCTGTAGGTAATGTATTTGCACTAGTATCGCCAATAGACCCTGAAAACGACATGGTTTGAGCGGAGATTGGGTTAAAAATGAGTGTAGTATCCCCGTCCGCTCCATTAGTGATCCCGAAAAAATCTTGCCCAGCAGACCCACCACCTGGTTCTCCTCCTGCGAGCGCACTACCTGTTGTTTTGGTGTTCCCTAGAACAAGGACAGACCCAGCACGATTAAAGATAGCCCCTCCAAAGCCAGCTCCTCCTCCTCCGACTAAGCCAGTAGTTCCTCCATTTCCTGCTCCTATCCCACCTGTTCCAGCTGAAGAACCGCCTCCACCTCCACCGCCAAAACCACCATTTCCTCCTGGATTCCCTGACGCGACTCTACTACCTCCACCTCCACCTCCGCCAAATCCGCCATTTCCTCCTCCTATATTAGATTTTTCTCCTGAGCCTCCACCTCCGCCACCAAAACCACCATTTCCTCCCGGGGATCCACCTCCCCCACCATAGCCACCATCCCCTCCCTTTTGTCCACCACCAATGGATGTAGCTCCACCTCCACCTCCGCCGCCAATGCCACCATTTCCGCCCATACCTCCTTCTCCACTTCCAATTCTACCACCCCTCCTCCTCCTCCAAATATACCACCTGAGCCTCCTGTTTCTGTAGAGCCTGCTGAACACGCTGGTGATCCGGTGCCTGCTCCTCCTCCTCCTCCTGGGGAGCTAGGTGCACAGCCTACGCCTCCTCCGTTTCTTCCAGTACCCGTACCAGAACCACCACCACCACCTCCTCCACCAATTCGTAAGCCTTTAACTACACCTCCGGCCCCTCCTGCTATTCCATTTCCATTACCTGTTCCGCCAGTTCCTCCGGAAGAGCTTACACCAACACCACCACCACCGCCACTACCGCCATTAGCCACTTCATCTCCAACACCTCCATTGCCTCCTCTTCCTAAAGCTCCGCCACCGCCACCGCCACCACCGTTTATTCCCAAGTCCTCTATGCTACTTGTTCCACCAGTACCTCCATCACCTCCTAATCCTCCACCTCCACCACTTAAAGTCCGAGACCTACCTCTTGTTCCTCCTTTCTCTCCCATTCCTCCTCCTCCGCCAGAGCCTAGGGCAAGACCTCCTTCTCTTGAACCTCCTAGCGCAGTACAGCTGTTAAATGTAACATTATTTATGGTAAGATCCGCTTCGTCGTTAAAAATACCTCCCCCTGCTCCCATTCCTCCTCCTCCTCCGTTGATGCCTCCATCATTGCTGGTAGCAGATGTATTGCTTAAAGTGATATTTTCTAATTTGACATTCCCTTGCCTAATAAAGAATCCTCTATACAAATTATTCCCATTAATTACGATCTGATCTCCATTATTGATACCATTAATAGTTACTGTATTCGTATTTACAAGGTTAACTATAGGAAGCGATTGACTCAATGAAATGGTTTTGCTGCTACTTGGAACATTGAATGTGATATTAAAAGTATCAGTTGTAGATATGGTTTGTGTATTGATGTAATTCAGACAACCACGAAGATCCCCCGATGATGATGTAGAACTGCCAAAAGTAAAAGTACCAGCTGCACTAGATGCATTATCCCCTGGTACGTTAACAACTAAATTTTGTGCCGCATATAATGGATATGTTAATAACGTTAAAGATGTGAGCAAAAATTTAATGTATTCCATGACCTAACCCTTCCTTAACTGCGATTTAGAATTTATTTGTAAAAACCTTGTGTTCCAAAGTTACACGAAAATCACTTTCTTACCTGAATATATTATATAAATAATTTATTGTTATTTTCGTATAAAAACTTAAAATCATTTATAACTTATTCATCTTGAAACAAAGAGAGAGAAACTAGTAAACTTCTGCATAGAAAATGCATGGACTGCGCATACTTGAAAGGTCTAATCCCTCTAAAAAGAGGGAAACCTCTTGGTTTATTGACCAAGAGATTCGCTTTCCTTCAAAAAATGTTAGGTTTAAATTATCTTATTGAGGATCCGCACACAAGGAATCAGCCTTTACCTGTTCTTCCTGTTTGCATAAAGAATCAACCTTTGCTGGTTCTTCTTCCCATTTTAGGAATTTTTTCACAGACTCTCTGGAAATCAGAAATTGGTTTTCAGAAATCTTAACTAATTTTTGAAGAGCAACTTGATTTACCTCGTCTAAAGGGAAAGAGTCCGTATCTAATTCAAATGGGATGTGAAGAAAATTCTCTTTTAACAAAATACGAGATTGATGAACAGATGCATTGGCAGGTGCATCGAATATTTTTTCCATTAACCTTCCTTTTGTAAACCATTGTACAGCTCCCCACTTTTGACTTTTTTTCCCGAATGCAATACTCTCACTTTTATCTTTACCTGTACCTAAAGATAATATTTTGATGTTTTCTATTGCATAACCGGCTTTTATTGCCTCTATTAAGGCAGAAACTGCGGGGTTGGAAGCGATTAATCCTCCATCTAGAAAAAAAGTATTCGCAGGCACACTATACGTTGGTGGAAAGTAAGTAGGTGCTGCGCTTGTTGCATCAGCAATATCAGCTACACGGGTTTGAAGGGTTATGGGATTTTGGGTAAACGTAGAGAAAAAATAAGAGAAAGCATGGATAAAGTCATATGCACTTACAAGCACTGGTTTTTTCGCTAAAGAAAGCGTTTTATCGCTAAAAAGATCCTTAAGCACGGATAGCTTTCCCTTCCCTTTATATTTAGGAGATAAAATCATCGGAAGAAAAAACCAGGAATTTTTCGAAAAAACTTTTGATATAGTCCTTTTACTATAAAGATTGAAAATCTCTGATGCATTTGACCTATTCACAGCAATCATTAATGCATGAATGCCTCCAATACTTATCCCACTAAAAAAATCAAATAACTCAAAAGTCGAAGTATTCATCTCTTTTTCTAGAAGTTCGAGAAACTTTGCCTGAAGAATTCCTCTTGTTCCTCCTCCTTGCATAACAAGAATGAGTATTTTTTCTCTTTTACTATTCATCATTTGTGACCTCGATCTTGTGCAATTTTGTGATTTATTTGCTAACAACCATTGTTAGAGCTTTCTATCTCATATTATTTTCTTAACAGTTAAGACAAGCTAAATTACAAGGTTTTTAGAGCTAGTTTCTAACCAAAAAACCTAAAAAATGAAGCTTTAATTTTTCATTATTTAAAATATTAACCAACCAACTTTGCTCGAATCGCAGTTTCACAAGCCTTTATTCGCAATGGAGAACCAAAAGATCCATCAGAGTTCTCATAACGGTCAAATGTTTTAATCTCTCCAAACTCTTGAATAAAGCTATCTTTGCTGTATCCTAGAAAGTAACCTTCTACTGCGTGTAGAGCATCAAGATGAAAAGGACAAGGAAAGGAACAGATCATAAATTCTGTGACTGTGTTTGAGAATCTCGTAAAGCGATTTTTTTGACTAATCTTAACATCAGTAATTTCATAAAAGCTTTTTAGCTTATTCGTAATTTCTATTCCTGCAATTCGTTCTTGGGTTGATAAATCATCAAAATAAGAGCGTTGTCCACTAGAACATAAAACTTTTTTCAGTAGCTTATCTAATGAAGTTGAGCCTTCATAGCCAACTACTGTAACTACTCTCTCTCCCCAGAAAGTGACATGACTTTGGGCGCTTGAAAGCATCTGATTTATATTAGCTAGCTCATTGGAGAAATTTAATGAGTCAATATAATTATCAATTTCCATTATATAACCCTCCGTAGCAGTTTATGCCCTTCTTGTTACGGCAGAAAGTGTAATGAAAAATATGAATTAGTTTCAAGATCGTTCCAATTTCCAGCTGCCTATATGAAGTAGACTAAAAACCCTTACATTAAAGTATCTCACCAAGAACATTTAGAAAGCCTTTACTTTATCAATTTAACCCATTGAACAATTAGGATATACATAGAGCACGAAAATATAGCTACTAACAACCCTTTTCCTCCAGCTACCCGATAATTACCGGTTAAATTCTTATGATAGCGACCTATCCAAACCATTAATGCAGGGATAACTCCACTAAGCAGCGCATCACCAAAGCCTCCAGAAATCTCTAAAGACAATACAAAAGCATTGGAGAAAGCTGTTGCAAAAAAGATTACAGGAAGAATCACCAGCGCCCCAATATAGAGTTTATGTGAGATCTGTTGTTGTAGTTTCAAACTATCTCGTAAAAAGTCAAATAACCCAAGAGCTATCCCTAAATAAGAAGTAACTAAAGCAAAGAAGGCAAAACTTTCAGCTAGAGTAATAAAATAGGGATTAGAAACAATAGCATAGAGAGCTTCTGTAGCTGCTTGGCCTTTAGCAAAAGCCTCTTGCAGCCCATCAGATCCTTCCAAAGGAACACTGCCAAGAACAATCCATTGCCAAATAGCATAAGCACAAAAAGGAATTGTTGTTCCCAAAAGGATCGCAAAGCGCAAACTTTTAGGATCCCGATGCAAATAGGGAGTGAGTGTAGGGATAATCATTTGATAACTGAAAGTGGCTAAAAGTAGAGGAAACGCTCTTCCTAAAGAAGCCCATTGTTGTTGGATCAAACGATGCACACTCACTTCTTTAAACCCAAAACCAACTAACCCTATGTAAGATAGAATCATACCAGCCATTAGCAAAACATTTATTCTACTAATTTTTTTAGTACCTAAATAAATCAAAACTCCAAACAGCAACCCAAACAACAGACAGCCAGAGCCATAAGTCATACTAGTACTAAAAAAAGTCTTTATGCCCCTAGTTAAAATGACGGCTCCTCCGCTGTTATAGGCAATTAAAGAGGCATAAGCCATGAATAAATAAAGAACTACACAAAACCATTTACCTATTTTTCCTAGTAAGTGCGAGGCTATAGTCATTATATGAGCACCTTCTGGCATCCAAAGATTTGCCTCTACAAGCAATAACCCCGATATTGTCATAAAAACCCAAGTCAAAGCCATAACCAGCAAAGAAGGAAAAAAACCCATTTGAGAGGTTTCTACAGGCAAAGCTAACATCCCTCCGCCCACACAAGTTCCAGAAATTAAAAAAGCAGCTGACAGCAAGCGCCCTTTAGATACAAGATAAGAAGATGTAGTTATAGTCATAAAATAAAATGAGATAAAATTTGATCTAATGTAATACTTTGCATTAAACAAAGCAAATATATTAGCGGTATAAACATTGAATAAGTGCAGATGCTGCAACAATACGCAGAGTCTGAAAAGGTTCTTTTAAAATCTCTAATAGAAAAGGAATAGAGCTAACATCTCCAATCTGCGCAAGAGCTTCTAAAATAGTAATTTTTATTCTTTGATCTACATTTGAGTAGACCTTTTGCAAAACATCTACAGCTACTGGATCGCGATACATCAGTCCTAAAACCAAAGCCGCCTGCATACGCACTTTTTCATCTGGATCATCGAGTAGAGAACCTACAAGCTCACCCGATTTTTCATCTCCTTCTTGAAGCAGAACTGCTGCTGCTGCTGTAAGGCTCCAATCTTTTTTTTGCAAAAAATCCTTCGTGAGTTGCAATGCTTTTGGGTACTGGACAAAATGCAAAATGGATAAGATATCTAGCCGAGCCAACTGATCAACTATCTGAGGGTAATTAGGAATGGTTTCTATATGAGTTACATCGCTTGGAATGATCGGAGAAAATAAGGAATGGGTTTGTTTATCCCACATCCACAAACCTGATTTTTGAGACATAATAGAAAAAATTGTATCAGAGGCAATAGTTGTATGTGCACGTTGCCCGATTAACCCTATGCATAAATTCAAACGCACATAAGGATCTTTTGCTTTATGGATACTTTTAAAAGCTAAATCTACACCAAATCTTCCACTTGCAGCAATAGCTGCTGCTGCCAAACGCTGCCACTTAAGATTCTCTGATTGCAACCAATAGCCAAGAGTGGTCTCACCCGCTTTTTCTTGATTGATTAATAATAAATATCCTGCGGTAATGGCTACGAGTGGAGAAGAGTCTTTTACACAAACCTCTACTATATTTTGGATAGATTTTTTTTCAATGCATTTGACACGCAGAAGAGCCAGAGCATTTAATGCTGATACACGTACCTCTGCTGAAGAATCATGTAATAACCGCAATAAAAGATCACTATCTTGAATCCTTTCAAAATGAGCAATAATTTCTGCTCCCAATTGACGTAAAAGAGATTTGGATTGCGTAATTAAGCCTTCTAATTTTTGTCGGCTGATTTGATCGGACATTTCCACTATAGCTATCATAGCTGCTGTTTTTTCTTCTACCAAGCTGTAAGGATCTTCAATAATTGCTTGCAGAGGCTCTATAAGCTCATGGATTCGTAAAACTCCAACAGCTCGAATCGCTTCTAATCGAACATACCAAACTTTTTCCCGTTTAAGCAAAGCGATTAACTCTTCTTTAAAAACCTCATCTTTGAACTGAGTACATAGCTTAATGGCACTAGAGCGCAGTAGGGCATTAGAATCTCTCATTCCTTTGAGCAACATCGGAATAGCTTTAGAATCTTTTGTTAAAGTAGCCCCAATCAAAGTATTAAAGCGCACAGAAATCTGCGTTGCAGATTGTCCTTTGTTAAGAGCGCTCCAACTAAGCATTTCGATCAAATGCCTTTCTTTTTTATAATCTTGCACGGAAGGACAAAGGTAACACCATTGATCCCACGCTTGCATCTCACTACCAAATTGACACAAAGCGTAGAGTAGAGCCTTGTGTAAAATAAGAGAGTCAGGAAAGAATTCTATGGCTTTTTTGGCCTCTTGAATCGCCTGTAAATCATCGCCTATCAATAGATGAGAATATATGCGTTTCTCTAGTTTTTCTTCTGTAAGAGCAAAAGAAACAGAAGAAAATAGAAGAAAGAAAATGAGATAGCGCATCATGCTAGAAGACCCAATCTTCTTCCTCCAATTAAATGAAAATGAAGATGAAAAATGGTTTGGCCAGCTCTTTCTCCATTATTTGTCGAAAGTCGATATCCTTCTTCTATATGATATTTTTTAGCTAAGTCTTGTGCTAGAGAAAAAATCTCCTGAATTAATGACCAGTCCTCAGAAGCTATCGATTGAAAATTAGGGATTTCCTTTTTTGGCATAATGAGAATGTGAATGGGAGCTATAGGATGCAAGTCTTCAATGGCTAAGATACGTTTATTTTCAAACACAACGGTTGCAGGTAGTTCTTTCCGAATGATTTTAGCAAATATTGTGCTCATAATAAGACCGTTTTAATATATACTCCAATGCTTTAAAAGCATCCTCTTTAGTCTCCCAAACGGAAATAAACCTTCCCTTATGACAAAAAATAGCCCCCGAAATAGAGGATGCTTTTTTTAAATCCTCTTCTAAAAGACCAGCCCATTCTTCTGGAAGTGAAAGCCGCACTTGCATACGTTTTTCCATACAAGGAGGAATGCCCCGCAATTTCCAATGTCCAAGAGAAGGCATAATTACAAAGAGTGCGGGATGCTTTTCTCCTCCTAACTCAAAAAAAGATTCCATCCAAGGCATTGCTTCTTCGAAGAAAAGATATTTTTGATTAAGTGTCATTGCCTGAGCCACTTTTTCACGACACACCTGGATATAGCAAAATCTTTCTAAAAGTCGCTTTAAATGTCCTTTTACAAAGCTAAATGCCTCATGAAAAGCAAGGTCTTGCGCATGAGCATCGTAAACAACCGGCACAAAATTGCTAATTACTTGAGAAAAATTACAAACACCAAATTCTGGAGTTATTTTGCCATTGTCATGCGCATCTACTCCTGCTATTAAAGAGCTGTTTAAAAAATCATAGACCGCTCTACATAGTTTTTTTTGATCTAGTAAATACAGTAAAACCATTCCCGCACTGCTCAACTCTCCCTTATAATCTATTTGATGATGATCAAAGCGTTTGGAAAAAGGATCGTATATACCTCCCACATCACAGACATATTCACACAAAGCCAGTTTTTGTAGATTGCGAGTGCGCACAATCTTGGTTTCATCTGCCAAGTCAAACAGAACAAGCAAAGCACAAGCGGTTACCTCGTCAGCATGAAAGGTCCCATCATGAATTCCAATACTTTTTTTAATCATAATCAGCATCAATAAAGCAAATTCTAAATGTATCACTAGCAAAATTAATTCTCAAGAACTGCAAAAGAACTACCGATTAAAGCCTAAAATCTGCTTCACTAAAAAAAAAGCATGAGGCCTTTTTTTCATGGAAAGTTATCTTTTAGCACATCATTACGATCTTGTTACTCCAGATGGCCTAGTAACAAAAATGAATAGACCTTCTTCAGAACTGCTTAATGTAGAGATCCAGATCCAAAATATTTCTCCTGCATTTGTAGGATTTCGAATTGATCCTGTTCATATTACCTTTAACCTAAAAAGCACGCTAGCACAGTTGGGGCTTAATGCTGTTTTACAAGAAATAGATCTACAGGAAAAAAACGCTTTTGCTATAGCAAAAGTGCAACTACAAGCCTATGGAAAAATTGCTATTGCTTTGTTTGATTTTATCCAGCAAGGATCTTATATAGGAAAACTATTTGCTGCTGATCCCAGACGAAGAGTTCGCGATCCTGATTACCTGATGCGCATGTTTGGGCGCAGTGACCGTAAAGGGAGGCCTTTACTTTCTTTAAGTGGTCCTAAAGGAAGAGATGAGCTGCTATTAGAAAAAATTGATGGTCGTACAGTAGCCTTTTTACCATTGCAAAACGGCGTTCTTAGTTACGATGAAAAAGCGATCTTAGGACTGCTCCCCACTTTATCAAAAGCTCTCATGCACTCTTCTTTTCGCTTGCGAACACTCATCCAGCTTGATCAAACTTGGATGGCTGGTGCTAAGCGACAAGTACAAGAAAATCAAATTCTACTGGTTCGAACAGCCCCTCTTCACATACGTACAGCATTTGGCAAGGTGGTAAATAAACTTTTACCTCAAGCAGTTACACACACAACCGCAGATGTTCTAGAGCCAGATACAACAGCATCTGGCGATGTATACGAGTTATTCGGCTCTTCTCAAGAAGATGTATCGATTATCCCCATTGAATTTTACACTTTAGAGCCACACCGCGAACATGTGTTTTTTACCGATCGCGATCAACTGCAAGATTGCTTAGAAGATTCTTCTAAACTTTTTCAAGCTTTTAAAACCGCGCCTACCCCTTCTTCCCATCGAGCTGCTGTTTTTATCGTTAAAGGGGAACAGTTATTAAATCTAAAACCCAAAGATTGGATTGTAAGAGATACTCATAAAAACCCTTTTCCAGGACTTTTTCATCCTTCTGAACAGGCCTTTCTAGTGCAGAACTATATTGAACAGCAGGCCTGTTATCTCTTTTTAAAATATATTGAAGATGGCTTAATTACCAGCCAAGGTATTTTGTTAACCCGTTACTTCCCCTCTCCTTTAATGAAAAGAATGCTCTTAAGCAACTCCGTTCAACGTTGCTTAAAAGGCATCTTCTTTAAAACACCTTCTTTAGCTTATGGGAATTTCTTTTCTCATGAAGATAGATCCCTGTTGCTTGACCTTGCCAGCTTTGGTATCCCAGTTTATTGGGTAGATGATGCGACAAACAAGGTGCTACAATATACTCCAAAACCAGGAAAAGATTCAGGTATGTTCGTTCCTCAGCCACTTGTTAATGCATTTATTAGATCTACGACATTTGGCATATATGGGTCTACTCTAGTTACTGGCGCTTTTGAAGAGGAGTTAAGCTCTTTATTAAAAGGCTTAATACAAATGCGCTCTTTTCTAAATCACCCTCTTTTAAATGCAAATACTCCTATTGCTTTAGTAACTGGAGGAGGCCCTGGTATTATGGAAGTGGGAAATAGAGTAGCTGAACGGATTGGTATTTTATCCTGCGCAAATCTTGTGGACTTTCGCAATAGTAATAATCTCAATATCCAAGAGCAAAAACAAAACGCCTACATTGAAGCGAAAATGACCTATCGCTTAGATCACCTTGTGGAAAGGCAAGCGGAATTTAATCTAGATTTTCCGATCATCTTACCGGGAGGGTTTGGAACTGACTTTGAACAATGTTTAGAAGAAGTCAGAAGAAAAGTAGGCTCTATTGCACCCACACCTGTTCTTTTATTCGGAGATTCTCATTTCTGGAAGCAAAAAATCACCTCTCGTTTTCAATCAAACTTAAAACTAGGTACCATTAAAAAGTCTGAATGGGTCAGCAATTGCTTTTACTGCATACAAAATGCTACTCAAGGACTTAAAATATATGAACAATACTTTTCAGGTACATTGCCTATTGGTTCAGAATATCCACCTAGTCCTGATGGTTTTGTAAGCATGACTTAGAAGCCCCAAGAAAGCCCTATTCCACCGTATTCGGTGCGTTTTTTAAAAAACTGTCCTTCATAAGAGTAGCCGTCATGATATTCCACATAAATACGCATCTTACGACCTACTCCTTGTAACTTACTAATTTCGTATCCTAACTTCATACTTACATCAAAATTCCAATCTCTGACTTGCCAGTTTTCTACATGGATAGCAAAAAATGGTGTTCCATATAAAAGATGGTAATACAATTTACTACCAAAAACCCTTAATTCCGCCCCGTATTGGACATATAGCGTTTTCATATTAAAAGAGGGATCGCTATGTAGAACGACCCCGGGTCCAAAATATAGACGCAAATGACTAGAAACTTGATAGGAGCTGAAAAAATCAATTGCTTCCATGCTAGGGTTTCTTCTGTGTTTTAAAAACTCAGAGTGATTGCATAAAAACTCATCTCCCAAATGAGAAGAGACATGGTAGATTCTTAAACGAAAAGACCAACTGTTCAAAGCATATGTCAAAGGAATTCCCACAAGATAATCGGTATTGATTAGCTCACACCATCCCCTACCATGACCTAAAGAATCAGAATAGTTAAATACAGACCAAATACCCGCTTCTATACCGATTTGCAAGTCTCCTTCACAACGAAAGACATTCAGCCAACGAAAAATCGGGAAATCATCTCCTAGAGAAATAGCTGCAACATCATGACCGATTACTCTATCTCCCCAACGAACTGCTACGGAATTAACCGGTTGCCTTGGGTTCGCTATCAAAGGAGCAAATAAAACAGTAGACTGAGGAAACCAAATTCCATTTAAACGGGGTTGTTCTACATAAGCTTCTCTAGCTTCTTCCTCTGCTTCTGATAGATCTGCAACCTCTACAGACTCTACACCTGGTAGATCATCTACAAAAGAGATGATACTTTCTGACAAAAGATCATTATTAGGCAGATTTGCTAGATAAACCTTATGGTTTTTAACAATGACAACAACTTGATACTCATAATAATGCACATCGATTAATGCTTGAATGTATCCTTCTAAATAAGGATCTGTGGCATCAGCAAAAGTATCAATTAATAAATTATCCGTTCGTGTTAAGATATCTGTTCTAATTTTATCTATTTTGATCGCAACCATCTCTTCTTTTTCTTCCGATGCTTGCAGAGAAAAACAAGTCAATGCAGAGCTAATTAGTCCCAAACGCCGTAATTTCATAAATCAAATCATACTCCAAAAGACTTTTGTATAGCGAATTTTCTGTTTCTATGCAAACTTCAGATTTTATATTTTAAATAGCCTATCTAGATTTTCCCTGTAAACCTATAAAATCCTTGCAATGTTAGCCAAATTTTGGCTATCATTCAGGCCTTTTTAGGGGCAATAGCTCAGTTGGTTAGAGCAGCGGACTCATAACCCGTCGGTCCCTGGTTCAAGTCCAGGTTGCCCCACTTCTTCACAAGTATCTATGAGTAGGTTTTAGCTTGACTTAAGTCCAATAATCCACTCTAATTTTGTTTTGACGGTGCAACACAATAGAATAGCAATTAAAGACCAGTATCTCTTTCTAGTTCTTGTTTTTGAAAAATCATGTAGTTTGCAGGGTGCTTAAAAAGGGGATCTTCTGTAGATATTGGTTTTGTTTCACTATCGTTGCAGTAGTGCCAATTGCCTTGCTTCCAAACTACAGAAGTCCAATGAATTTGATGATGATTTTGTGAAAATCCGACCAATTTGTAATTACAATTTTCTGAAGGTTTTTTGAATAAAGCAGTAAAATCAATTATCTGATCCTGCTCGGGTTTTACAACGTGATTATCTACCCTAACAACTAATATTTCAGATGCAGAGCCAACAATTTTCTGCATTTCTTTATAGCGAGATACGAATATCTCGCTTTGAGAATTAGAGCCTTCTATTTCTACTCGCCATTTATCATCCGAAGAAAGCTCTCCATCAAGAGCTGTTTGATATCCATTCACGATATCTTGAAGCAAAGCACCAGGCAATTGTAAATAAAAGACTCCCTGAGGAGTTGTTTCTACTTTTCTGCTAGCCTCTATAGACTCTCCATCATCTTTTACAGGCACTCTTGTTATTTCTAACTGGAAACCCTCACCTAACACATGAAGGATCAATTCAAAAAATTGCCCTGCATCTTGAAAATTTCTCTCTTGGTCTCTGTCAATAAATCCACCTTCTAATAGTCCTGCTTCAAAAATTTCTCTGCGTAAAGCTCCAACTTTATGGCCCAGATTTGTTGTCGTTTCTTTATTTGTCCAGCTTTGAAAAAAAGATTTAAAAGAAGCGAGAATCTTTGTACGTGCTTCAAAGCTGTCTTTCGGTTCGGGGGCTGCGCTATCTGGAATGATTTGTGCAAAATTTCTTACAGCTAGAAGAGATTGAAGAGCAGAATTTATATAGCAAGTATTACCTACATTTGCTAAGCCCTTAATAACAGTTTTGTCTTGGATTTTCTCTTGAAGCTCCTTTAAAGAGTTTGTTGTTCGATCGATTAATTTAGAAATATGGTTTTTTAACGCTTCTTTCTTTTCTGGATACTCCGCATGTTCATTTTTTATTTCAACTAATAAATTAGACAAAGATCTTTGGATTTCCTGAAACTCTGCTATTAAAAATGACAGCCCTTGGACGCTATTCCATTTATCGTCATCAACAGCTTTGTTATAAGAAAAAAGAAAGAACTCCCAGAAGCTTGCTTTTTCTACAATCGAAAAATTTTTTTGACTAACTATGGATTCATACTCATCTTCCGATACAATATGAAATTTATGAGTAAGTCGGAAGGAGGCTTTTGCTATAAGCACGATCAAAGGAATAATCACAGTCATGTAAGAGATAACTTTAATGACACCAAGAATAACTTGTTTTACTCTGCTTTGGTCTTGATTTTTTATGACCCTTACAGCCTGGCTATCATCTATAATCTCTCTAGAGATAACAAATACAGATTTGCCGCCGAGATAAAAATAATCATCAATCCCTTCCTGGAAATGCTGCTTGAATGTTTTTTGTTCTCCGAATCGAATAGGTGTAAAAAAACTTATACTACATACCATAGCAATCTTCTTAATTTTAATAATACTTAATTATATTACACATGATATTAAAATTAATAATAAAATATTTTTAAATAAAAAATATATAAAATTCTTGATTCTTCCCAATAAATAGACTAAAAATTGATGCAGAACATTATATACTGGAGAATACAGAAAGGGCAAGAGTAGACTGGAAGCACGCCGATAAAGGCACAATTGACTCAGAGGATCATAAATATGATTTAGAAGGTGCTGTTTCAGAAGGTAATACTGGTCGAAGAAAGTGGAAAAATCAATCAGAGATAGAGGGATTGAGATAACGTTTGCACGCCTCCAGCTTCATCATTACCGCGCCTGGGGAAGAGCTAGTTTTTTTACATACTTCTTTAAGAGTGCTGCTCTATTAGAAGAAGCTCTCTTAAATCCTTTCTATCTTTTTTCTGCTTAACCAATGTAACTAACATAGGAGGAATAAAGCTAGGCATTTTAGGAAGAGGCATACTCATCCGTTTTTTTTCATAAGAAGCCATGTATTGTCTTTATCTGTTTTGATTTTTTGAAAAACAAATTCCCCTTTGATTTTTTTCCCTTTTACAATAATGGTAAAATGACCTTTTTTTAATCCCTGGCTAAGGATTTTTTCTATCCTTTTAGGATCAGTAGCATCAGAGCTGGTATAGTAACCGTGATCCCATATTTTGACTGTCCCAGCTCCATAGCTTCCCTTAGGGATCACACCTGCAAAGTATTGATAGTCGAGAGGATGATCTTCTACCTTTAGGGCTAAGCGCTTGATTTTAGGATCCATAGAAGGGCCTTTTGGAATAGCCCAACTTAAAAGAGCTCCTCGATATTCCAAACGAAAGTCATAATGCAAATGTCGAGAAGCGTGTTTTTGCACACAAAAACGCAAAAAACCTATATACTTTTTTCTTGTTGAAGGATCAAGGATTTTTTTAACGATATTCTCTAGATCCTCATATTTATCTACTAAAAAAGTAAAGTTTTTGAAGCTTTCATTTCATAAAACATTCTTTTTAAAGACTATTAGCACTTTTCTTTAAACTACTTTAGTTATCAAGAAGAGTCAAATTTTTTTTAAAAACATAAGAAGAATTTCTATCAGGATTGTTCTTTAACAATGATTAATTTTAATTATACTTAAATTGCGGGCAGAAAAGCTTTCTATGGATATTTTTTATTTCTTTTCGATCTACACAACAGCTTTTGCCTCTACGGCTTTCATCTATAGAAATAGCAGTAAAAACTGCTTGTAGAAGAGTATAAGCTCGATCTATGAGAGAAGATTTTTTTTGATGTGCTAATTTTTGCGCAAGAGTTAATACTTCTTCATACGCACCCTCTGCAATAGTAATATTTTGTTGGTCTTTTAGCAGACCTTTTGCTCGCTCTTTTAGCATTTCTAAGCTAGATTCATGGCTAGGTGGCTCTAGTTCAACTATATTAAAACGCCGTGTAAGAGCTTCATCATTTTCTAAATAGGTTGCAAACTCCTTTTTAGTAGTCATACCAATAACAGAAATTCCGCCTCTTGCTAAAGAGGCTTTAAAGAGATCTAAAATAGATATATTGTTGCCCCCTTCATAACCTTTATTGGTCATAGCGAGTTGATGCATTTCATCAAAAACAATTACGCTATTTTTTTGACTTTTAGCAAACTCTAATATATTTTTAATTCTTTTTTCAAGATCACCTCGATAATTTGTATCACTCATGAGATTTAAGCAATCAACTCTATAAAATTTCTTATTCCTAAGACTTTCATTTAAGGTAGAATCACTTGCGCAAATCCTTTGAATAATACCTTCTATTAAAGCTGTTTTGCCTGAGCCAGCAGGGCCTATGATCATCACATTGGATTTTTCTTTCATATTAATAAAAACAGTTATCTGGTAATCTGCACTTGGTAATGAAGTATAATTGTGATTTTCCAAACCCACAGTCTCATGCATATCTTCCAAAAACGAAGGGATTTTAGCTATAAGCTGCTCTTTTGCTAATACATACTGTAAAGGAATTAAGACAAGAAGTGCCACAGCATATATAACAATAGCTTGCTGCGTAATTACTAAAGCACCAGCAATAAGCCCTATATAGGATAAATAATTAGTGGGTATAATTGAAGATTTTGCATTTACAATTTGTGCAAATCTTTCGTAGGCACAGTAACCAAGAGCCATTCCTGCAACTCTAACGGGAATTGTTTGAATAAAAGTACTAGAAGCAGCTAAACCCATTGTGTTTTCTCTTTGAAATTATTACATATGATTACAGAAAACTCATAAAAAAACGTATTATAACATAAAGCTATTATGTATGCGCTTTTTCAAGTTTTCTAAAAAAGGAGTAAGCTTTTCGGCTTCTTGTTGACTTAGTCGGTCGATAAATAAGATGCCATCAATATGATCATTTTCGTGCAGAATCACTCTAGCTTCCCAACCAAAAAACCGCTGTGTAACGATTTTCCCTTCTAGATTCATATACTCAACTGTTACTCCTTGAGCTCTTTCTACATCTGCATAAATATTTGGGATCGATAGACATCCTTCAGATTCCTTCCATGTCTTTTTACTAGGGGAAGATATTTTGGGATTGATAAATACCTTTACCTCACCCCATTTTATTTTATCTTTATCTAGCTCTTTATTGGTAGGCTCTCTGATAATAAAGAGCCTAATTGAATGATGAACTTGAGGGGCAGCAAGCCCTATTCCATTGCACGCATCCATTGTCTCTTTCATCTCTTCGACAAGCTTTTTTACATCTTCTGTAATAGCTATAATTGGCTCAGCCTTTTTTCTGAGAATGGGGTCATCATAATAGGCAAGAGGCAATACCTTTAATGGTTCTGTAGTCATCAAACTAGGGACATGCCCTTCACAAAGCTGTCCATTTTTATACAGCCATTGCTCTTTGATTTTTTCAAAGTAGCTTCTTTCTGTAAATGTAGCATCTTGGTCATTTTGAGACATATGTGCTACAAAAGTTACAGTAGCCATCTTTTCTTTTTCTTTAAAAGAAAGCACTTCCAATCGATTAAATAGAAAGGTTTTAGAAAAATGAGAAATTTCTTTTGCCCATTCTTTATGATCATCGCAATACTGTGGGCTTGCAGGATGGGTAGTTTTGATAATGTAAGAGCTTAAATCAAGTGCATAAGCTGCATAACGTGCACGCATAAGCATCAAGGCATTCTTTGCTAGAGCACCGTCGTGAAGAAGTTGACAACATGTTTGATAAGACAGACCACTATCGCAAGGGCAGAGTTTTAAATTATCTTTTTTAAGCATATAGGTTCTGAATAAATCAGAAATTAATTTTTTATAAAATGGAAACTATTCCAGATTTTTTTTTTTAGTACAACTCATTTTTTGCAGTAAATTACATAAGATGATAACAAAATAAATAGAGAGGTTTCATGCAAATTAGGACTTTTTCTCAAAAAAATCTAATTATTGGTGTTTTAAGTGGGATTTTTGCAGGAATAATCCTTGCCTTTGCTTTACTTCACTTCGATTCCATCCTGGTTATTGGAGAGCTAGTTGGCTTATCCCATATCTTTAGCAGTTTATTTTTCTATTTATTTTTAACAACTATTTTAGGAGCTATATTTGCTGTAGCTGTTTGTAAAATCTCTAAAAAGCCCACAGGAACCATTGTTTGGGGAGCTTTATATGGAATGCTTTTATGGATAATCAACCTCATAATGCTTATAGCTAAAATGAAAACAGAATGCCCTTCTGAGGGATATTTCTTTATAAAGCCTCTTTTACTATTGGGATATGTGGTTTTTGGAGGGATCTTAGGTTTAATCTATGGATGGTTAAAAACCCGAAGAAAATAAAAATTTATTTTAATTAAGTGAATTTATTCATATTTTATTTTGATTTATGTTATCATTTTTATAATTTAAAAAGGTTAAAAAAATATGTTGCCTCAATTGCATGAAAAATACAGTCATCCTTCTTTGATCACCCCAGCTAAATGGCTGGAATATAATCGTCAAAAAGGATTGCTACCTACAATCAACGCTCCTCAAACTATTATTTTTTGTTCTCATGGACGTTTTTTAGAAACCATCTTACAAAAATACAACCATAAAAGTTATGAGGGCTGTTTTAAAAAGGTGTTCTTCCTAGATGACTTCCCTTCACTTGCCATTGCTTATTTAGGAACCGGTGCTCCTGCTGCTGCCCATCAAATGGAAGCACTCATTGCTTGGGGAGTCACCCGTTTTATTTGTATAGGTACAGCTGGTACGCTTCATGATAAAGTAGGCATTGGTGATATTGTGCTTTTTGAAAAAGCTGTTCGCGATGAAGGAACTTCTTATCATTATATGGAAGCTAGTAAATATATCCATGCACCTCGCCGTATGATCAACCTTTTAACCGACTTATTAAAACAAACCAATACTTCTCATCACATTGGCAGCACCTGGACAACAGATGGCTTCTATAGGCAAACCTCATTAGAAATCCAACATTTTCAACAAGAAGGAGTGTTAGCTGTTGAAATGGAAACAGCAGCTTTATTTGCTATAGCTCATGTTCATCAAATCGATCTAGGGTCAATGGTTGTAATTAGCGATTCTCATACCCAGCTAGAGTGGGAGCCTCATTTAGAAGATAAAAAAATAGAAAATAGCTTGCATTCTCTATTTGAAACCGCTTTGAGAGCCGCTACTTCTGATCTTTAGCAATAATTCACTTGCTTTTTGTGCATAGATCTTTTACTTAAGAAATCAGACCTAAGAAATGAGCACCCTATGTACAAGATTTTCATATACAGTTTGTTGTTAATAATTGGTATTATCGTTTCGCAAACCGCTTATCTAGCTCCTTATCAAAGCTATTTACATTTTTTTACTCTAACACTTCTAGCCTATATTATGATCGAAGTAGGCATAGAGTTTGATTTAAATAAAAAAAACCTCAAAAGTTACGGGAAAGATTACCTTATCGCAATGACTGCAGCAGCCTTCCCTTGGATTTTTTGTAGTGCTTATTTCTTCTTATTTTTGGATCTAACACTTCAGCAATCAGCTTTAATTGGAAGGTTTGCTGCACCTACTTCAACAGGTCTTTTATTTGCCATGTTAATGGCTGCGGGTTTAGCTAGCACTTGGGTCTTTAAAAAAGTTCGAATTTTAGCTATATTTGACGATTTAGACACTGTATTGTTTATTGTTCCTCTTCAGCTTATATACATTGGTCTGCAACCTCAAATCATCTTTATTTTACTGATTACCCTACTTCTTTTAATTGTTGCTTATCGTTATTTACATCGAGTATCTCTCCCTACAAACAAACTATATATTTTCATTTATGCTGTGCTTCTAACAGGTTTGGTAGAATCTCTTAAAGCAGTTGATGTTTTAGATCTTGAAATTTTACTACCGGCTTTTGTATTAGGATGTATCCTCAAAGCCCCACATAAGAAAATAGACCCGCCTTTTGCTATGAAATTTGATAATAGTCTTAAATTTATCTATATGTTCCTGGTAGGATGTTCTTTAGCTAAAATATCTTTTGGTCATATCTCCTGGATGATGCTCCTTTTTCATGTGTTTATGCTGACAATCTTTGCTAATCTAGGCAAATTATTTCCTATGTTCTGCTATAAAAAGGAAGTGAGTTTAAGAGAGAGAACCGCTTTAAGCGTTGCTATGTGGCCTCGAGGAGAAGTAGGGGCTGGAATTTTAATGATCTCTACTCAGTACCAACTCCCTCCTATTGCTTTAGAACTAGCAGGCCTTAGTCTCACACTAAATTTAGCTTTATCCGGAGCATTTATTTATCTTGTGATTTGGCTCATAAAAAAACCTCTTAAGAGGACTTAAGAAGTTGATCTCTACGAATGCATAGATGATCAATCCGCTCTTGAATCTCTTGAATCACTCTACGCTCAGAATCTGCTAACTTCAAAGAGCGTCTGGCTTCTTGTTTTAAATGAGGATCAAACTGCCAACGCATAGCTTGCTCTTCATGAATTAAAGCCAATGCAAGATAACGAGTTTTTACCTCTTCTAAATAAACAATCTCCTCATTGATTTGCGATAGCTCTCTTTGACAATCAGAAGGCACTTCTTCAGCAAAAAGACTATTTGAGAACAAACAACAAAGCCCTAAAAGTATTTTTATAACGCGATTACTTTTCATGCGAGTTCTCTTTATTTGCAGGATTTCATTACACAAATTAAATCACCACTAGATTTTTTAAAATTTCAGTAGATATAAAATATAGACTTTTGAGTTTGGCGAGGATTTGCAAACTGGTCCTTGAAGTCTTTGGGCGGACTTAACTGTTTCATCCCGTGATTTACTATAATGAACTCACCTTACGCACTAAAGGCATCTTCTCGTAAGGCTTTTAATTATCGATAAAGCAAAATGCTAGTCTTGGGAGATCACCAACAAAGGTTCCTCGCTCTCAAAAAACCACATTTTCGCATCAATTATTTTTTATTGTAGGCTTGAATTTTTAAAAATCAGAATAGATTTGAATCATTTTTGCGAGCGAATCAAATGGCTCTTTAGGAATTAAAAGCATTACGAGGAGATACCTTTAGTGATTTAAGGTGAATAACTTGTATCATAACATATAGCTATAATGCGTTTTGCATGGGAATACTGTTCTTCTAATTATTGTGCATTTATTAAGATCTGCAAATTCAATGATCATGATATGGATGTGTTAAGTGAATAATGTATAAGAACATAAATAGTTATGTTAGTTATGTGTTTTCTAAAAACGATAAATAAAGGATATTATTTTTAGAAAATGCTATCTAATCGAATAATATAAAATTACTTTATAAACCTTTTAATAAAAAGAAGACATAATATGGGAAGTTTTAAAGATGGAAGCGATATAACAGAAGGATCTGAAGGAAAAGAAGGATCCGATAGCATAGAATACACCCCTCATCATTATTCACAAGTTGCTGAGTTATCTTGTTCTCATTAACAAAAAATAGCCGAACAATCTTTTGATAAGACTATAATAGGATCTCATAAGCAAGTATTTAACGTTTTTAGTTTTTAAAAAATTTAAACTATTCCAATCCATAAAAAAATGATTTATCAAAGGGTTACATAATTTCATTGTTTCTTGCTGCTTAATTTAAAAATTGAAGTTAGAGATAATCTTAAAAATGAATTCCTCAGACTAACAACAATTTTTGAGTAATGAGTTATACTGGGAGCTTTTAGAAGAGGCCTTTCCTACAGCTTCTTATTGGAAGGATTGGCAAATAGATGTTGACTTATTAATTCAATTAACAAAATTAATGCCTAAGTCAAAAATACTTGACATTGGATTTTGCAAAAAAGTCTTATCAAGTTTTTGGATGGGATAACCGTAGATGTTATTTAAAAATTGCTGAAAATAATGCAATAATTAATACAGTAGATATCCAAATGATTTTTTAATAAAATATTCTTTACAGTTAATATTAATTAAAATAGTAAATTGATTATAGAGTGATTATAAACATGACTGATTAAAAATGCACTAATTTGTAAAAGAACAAAAATAAGTTACGACTTTTTAAGACTATCAAAAATATCAAGTGGGATTTAAAGTCTTTTTACGTACAATTGCTAAAACCATGAAGAAATTGATCTATTTAGCCTTATGTATTTTTTTCCTACCTTTTAGTGTTTATTCTGCACAAAGAACCACTTTGAAAAACCGTTTTGAAAAAGGTTCTCCTGGTGACTTTATTGTAACTGCTCAAGAGGGCATCTATGTCGTTTTAATTCTGCGTCATAAGGAAAAAAATCAACTCATTCTAGAGGAAATTTCTATTCCTCAAACGCAATTGGAAATAAAGAAAACACACTGGCAAAACTGGCTAGATAAAAGAGCACCAGGACACACTTCTTGGTCTCTTTTTGAAATCGATCTAGAACAAGGAAAGCTCATTGAATCCTATTCAATTAGTAAACAAAGCTGGCTATATATCGACTCTTCTGAATTTCTTTTATCTAAGCTATTAGAACTGCCGTTGTATAAAGTAAGTAAGGAGGCACGAAAGAAAATTGGACCCCCTCCTGGATCTGGAGAACAGGATTTTAGATCGATCTGGAATCCCCCTTTGATTTGCTCTGGGAAAGCGCTTAAGAAGCCTAGTTTTGAAGTCTATCAAGGGCAATGGCCTCATGATCAATCGATCATTGAGGATTGCTTAATCGATTTTTACTTCTCCTCATTAGATCCTCTTTTTCCTTTTCCTCATTGGCTTGAAATACAAAGTGCTCATTACACCTTGACTATTCGCGCAATCGATTCAGGAAAAGGATTAATTTCTCCTATCAAAGGAACAATCCCTCATCGACTACCAAGCATTACTGGTGCTACGAAACGCAGTCCTAAAATGTGGACCATTTCTATTCAAGCTCCTGTATACTGTCATAATCTCAAGCTCTATGCTATAGAATCAAACTCTTTAAGTGAGGCAATTTTAATTCCTTTCCAATTAAGACTAGGACCTGGTGAAGAAGTATTTATAGATATTTCTCCTGATGCTTTACATAAAATATTAAAAAAAGGCTCTTATTACCGGTGGGTTTTAATTCCAGCATCAGAAAATCTTGTACAGATTCGTTCAGGAGAAAACTTTCTTTGGGAATAAAGCTTCTTTCCTGCTTGGTTGTTCGTAACTTAGGCAAGTTATCAACAATCTTTCCACAACAAAATTCATTTATCTTCCCTTGTTTGTTTATCTAAAAAAAATAAGAGCAATGAGAATTTAAACTGTTCATAATTAGAAAGATAAAAATTAACCCTTCTTTTTTTCTACTCTTGATCCACTCTTAATAGAATACTCACACAAAGGCTATTGATTTAAGTTATGAACATTTTTCCCACAAGAAAAGTGCCTAAAAAAACGCAAATGATTTATGCTTAATAAGTATGAAAAGCTCCACTTTACTAGAAATTCCTTCCATCTATTTTCCTTATCGCTTTTATCGAATTACTTTCTCACCTAGTTTCTCTAATCTTAAACTAGATGCTTCAAAAAAGATTTTTTTTCAAAAAATTCACAGTCAAGTTCAAGAAAACCCTGAAAAACATCTATCTGCCTTAGAAGCATTTTATAAAGATCATCTCAATGTTCCAGAAGTGGCTAATTTATTAGCTTTTGCTTACCTGAGATTAAAAAAAAATAAACAAGCAGAAGAGCTAATTAAGATTACCTATGATCTACATCCCTCTTATCTATGTGCTAAAATCAACTATGCAGATCAGTGTTTACGATATAAGAAAATTCAAGAAATTCCTTCTATTTTTCACCATAAACATGATTTATTAGAGCTTTATCCAAACCGCTTTTCCTTTCATTATTCTGAGTTTCGTGGGTTTATGGTTTGTATGGGGTTTTATCACCTTGCATGTAAGAATCGCGATTATGCTGATAAACATAGGTCTCTTGCAGAAGAGGTGGATCCTTTGCACCCAGGAGTTAGTGCTTTGAAAAAAGCTTTAAAGAAAAGATTTTGGAGTTTTTTCTATAGAAGATAAAAAGCTTGCTCTCTTTCTAAAAAACCCGTAAATTCTCTTGCTATAATGTTCTATTTTATTTAAAGAATCTGGATAACAATGTGGTCTTTTTCTAAAAAAAAAATATACTCTTTAAGGCAATCTAAACGTTATCTGATCCAAACGTATCATCTCTATAAAAAGAAAAAGCATAAATTACCTGTGGATACCCGTATTGAAATAGAAACTTCTTTAACTGCTCTGCAAAATGCGATTTTACAAAAAGATAGATCTCTAGCCGATCGACTAGCTAAAAAAGCTCAAGGTTTTGGTCTGACTTGTCTAAAAAAAGGACCTTTTGACTACTTCCGAGATGTGGTAATTGGAGTATGCATTGCTTTAATCATTGCACTTTTAATCCGTCAAATGTGGTTTGAGCTCTATGAAATCCCATCTGGATCTATGCGTCCTACCTTTAAAGAAAAAGATCGCTTAATTGTGTCTAAAGCAGATTTTGGAATCAATATTCCCCTAAAAACACAACACTTGTATTTCAATCCCGATTTAATACAACGTAATTCGATTGTAATTTTTACTGGGGAAAACATGGATATCTACGATGTAGATACTATGTATTTTTATCTATTCCCTGGAAAAAAACAATACATTAAGCGTCTCATTGGTAAACCAGGCGACACTCTATATTTTTATGGAGGACAGATTTATGGGATCGATAAAGATGGCAAGGATATTACCCAAGAACTACAATTAACCTCATTAAAACAAATTGAGCATATCCCTTTTATTCATTTTCAGCGCAAAGTCGAGATCTCTCATAAAAACAATAATTCTCTTATTTTCTACCAAATGAATGAACCTATTGCAGAATTTAATCTGCAAAAAAACCAAGCCAAAATGCTTCCTGCTTCTGGCTTTATTACAGATTATAGCGACTTATGGGGTTTTAAAAACTTTGGCATGGTAAGGCTACTTAAACAAGAAGAACTAAAAGAGTTCAACATAAAAGAAGTACCTGAAGGAGTATTATATCTAGAGATTAAACATCATCCCTCCTTGCAATCTGTGCAATTAACAAAAGATGCGTATAAAAATGTATATCCCAAAATACAACTAAGCACGTCTATTATTGCGCTACAAGAGAATCATCTAAAGGCGCTGATGCAAAATCTATATACAGCACGATTTGTCGTAAAAGATCACCAAGTGTATCGTTACCCTAATATAAGTCTGGGAAAAAAAGCCTTTGCTCCTACTCTTGCCGATGTACCAGATGGATGTTATGAATTTTACGATGGAAAGGCTTATCGCGTATTATGGCAAGGGATTATCGAAGAATTACCTCCTTCTCATCCGTTATATACATATAGCCCACAAAATGTGCAGCTCTTTTTCAACCTTGGAATAGATTGGGATAATCGATTCTTAAGCAAAAAGAGAGATCAAAGATTAGTACCAGCTCGTTATGCGTATTTTCGCAATCAAGATTTTTATCTGATGGGAGCACCCATCTTAACGCGCGACGATCCTTCTCTTATAGAATTTGTAAGAAAAGAGAATTCTTCTCCTACACCTTTTATAGATTATGGTCCTCCTTTGCTGAAAAATGGTGCTCTTAATGTGGAGTTTATTAAAAAATATGGCCTTACTATCCCACTAAAAATGTATCTTGTTTTAGGTGATAATCACGCAATGAGTTCAGATAGCCGTGATTTTGGTTTTGTTCCAGAAGATAACTTAAAAGGAAGCCCTAGCTGGATCTTTTGGCCTCCTGGATCTCGCTGGGGAAGGCCTAACCAACCCCTTTACCCTTGGATAAGTCTGCCAAATTTGATTGTATATAGCTGTGGAGCTATAGGGATTATCTTCTGTTTATATCGTTGGATCAAAAAAAACAAACTGCCCATTTTATAATTTTTTTTTTATATTCTTGTAAGTTTTTTATAAATACTATTATTTTTTAGAATTTAAGAGATCTTGTTTATATTATTTAGTTTTGTTAAACTATTCATTATTCTTTTGCACCTTCTTTTTAGTTGTTGCAAATGATTAACCTATGCAATGCTACTTTAAGGTAAGTGAAAAAATGACAAATAAAAATTTCGAAGATCTCATTCAAGAACCATTAATTCTTCAAGCAATTCAAGATTTAGGGTTTACAACTCCCTCAGATATTCAACAACAAGCAATCCCTGAAGTTCTCAAGGGAAAAGATTTGCGAGCTTCTGCACAAACAGGAACAGGTAAAACAGCAGCTTTTATTCTCCCTGCTCTTTGCCGATTATTAGAAAAATCTTCTACTCGAGGGCCTAAGATCTTGGTTTTGGTTCCTACACGTGAATTAGCTATGCAGGTAGTTAATGAAACGGCTAAACTAAGTCGTCATCTTCGTCACATAACCAGTGTTTTTATTTGCGGAGGAATTCCTTATCATATTCAAAACCGAAAGCTGTCAAGAAATTTTGATATTCTGATTGCAACTCCAGGCAGGCTCATTGAGTGTCTGGAAGAAAAACGCATTGATCTATCTAATCTGAAAATGCTCATTTTGGATGAAGCGGATAGAATGCTCGATATGGGCTTTATTGAACCTGTTGAGTATATAGCTTCTATGATACCTAAATCTCGTCAAACTTTGATGTTTTCTGCTACTTATGACAAGAAGGTCCTAAGACTAGCTAATAGTTTACTAACAAACCCAACGGAAATCATCGTCGAAAAAAAAGCTGCTAGCTATGACTTAATTGAACAATACATTCGTAAAACAAATAACTTAGAGCAAAAATATAAGCTTTTAGATGAAATTTTGTCCGATCCAAATATAGAGCAAGCTATTGTTTTCTCTTCTACTCAAAGACAGACAGAAGAAATCGCTGATAAACTGTGCTATGGTGGTTTAAAAGCAGCAGCTCTACACGGTGGCATGAATCAACAGCAAAGGACTAGAACCATGAAAAAACTCCGCAGTGGGGACATTAAAGTAATAGTTGCGACAGATGTAATGGCTCGTGGAATTGATATACCAGAGGTCAGCCATGTAATCAATTTTGACCTACCTAAGACATTAGACGATTATGTCCATCGTATTGGAAGAACAGGTCGTGCAGGGGCCAAAGGAAAAGCTTTTTCCTTTGCTTCTTCTAGAGATTATCAAATGCTCGGAGAAGTAGAAAGATTTATTGATGATCCTAGCGACTCCTCTTCTAAACCGCAGAGTAGAAGCAGAAATAGAAGTCCGCAATCAAGAAGACGTTCAAGATAATTTTGTAAAAAAATAAACCCTAAAACTTGAATATCTTCAAGTCTTAGGGTTTATTTTAAATCATTTCCAGCGTGTTATTGCAATAAAAGTTTTTTCTCCATTTAAATCCCAACCACTCCCCTCTTCTTGAGAACTATACTCCAGTTTTATCCCTAATACTTGCGCCATCACGTAATCTTGATGGATGGATAAAGCTTTCTTAACTTTTTCTGTAGTATTAAGATAAATCTCAATTCGATCGCTTACTGCAAAACTCAAATCTCGACGCATAGTATTAATCTTATTAACCAATTCTCTTGCTAATCCCTCTAGTAATAATTCCTCATCTAAAACCGCATCAATAGCAACAATTACCGGACCTGTTGTAGAGGCCACTAATCCTTCTTTTACTCGGCGTTCTATAATAATATCATCAACACTTAAAAGAATGGTTTCCTTCCCAAGTATTAACTCATATTGATTCTCTTCCAATAATTGATTAAGCTCTTTTTGAGAAAGATTTTCTAAAGCTGTCTTAACAGCACTCATGAGTTTACCTACTTTTTTACCTAAAACACGAAAATTGGGTTTTACTAAAAGTAAAACAAATGCTGTTTCATCTTCTTTAAAGATTATTTCTTTTACGTTGAGCTCATCGGCAATCAGCTGTCTTTGCGATTTAAGCTGTTTTAAAATCTCAAGATCAGAAGATACAACAAAGGCAGAGCGCAAAGGTTGACGAACTTTTAATTTGCTTTCCTTACGCAGAGCATGCCCCATGCTTACCACGGTTTGCACATAAGACATCTGCTTTTCTAAGAGCTGATCTCTATATGCAGGGTTATAAATTGGAAAAGAGCATAGGTGAACCGATTGTGGATCTTGATGGGTCTTTAAATAAAGATAGATTGCCTCGCTTAAAAAAGGGATAAACGGAGCTGCGATTTTGGCTAAATTGATCAATACGGTATACAGCGTTTCAAAGGCTAGCTTACGATCTATTGTATCTTCTTCTGCCCAAAATCTAGATCGGTTTCTACGAATATACCAATTAGTCAATTGATCAATAAATTTTACAAAAGGATCGACTGCTCGATGCAGTTCATAACGATCTAACCCGTCTGTCACCTCTTGAATTAATCCTTGTAAACAAGACAAAATCCAACGATCGATATCGATCTGAGGAGCAGAAAATTCTATTTCTTTGGGATCCCATTGATAAATCTTTGCATAGGTAGATAAAAAAACTGCTGAGTTCCAAAAAGGAATGAGCATTTGACGAAGAACTAACTCTACTCCGCGTTCCGAAAAACGTAAATCTTCTGCATGAACAACAGGACTACTCAGCAAATACAAACGCACTGCATCAGCCCCATAATGGTTAAATACCAGTTGCGGTTCTGGATAGTTTTTAAGGCGTTTTGACATCTTATTGCCATCTTCTGCCAAAATAATTCCATTAACAATCACATTATTAAAAGCTGGTTCATCAAATAACGCTGTTGCAATCACCATTAAAGTATAAAACCAACCACGTGTTTGATCTAACCCCTCTGCGATAAAATCTGCAGGGAATCGATCTAGCGTTTCTTGTTTTTTTTCAAAAGGATAATGATTTTGCGCATAAGGCATAGAACCTGATTCAAACCAACAATCAAATACTTCTGGTATGCGTTTAAATTCCTTGCCATTAGCAACAAATGTTAGAGAGTCAATGTAATGTCTGTGTAAATCTGAAACAGTAACTCCTGTTCTTTGTTGCAGATCTTCTATACTAGATAAGATAATAACCTCTTTGTCTTCACTTCGCCAAATGGGGATAGGGGTTCCCCAATAGCGATTTCTCGAAATCGCCCAATCCCTAGCATTTTCTAACCATTTACCAAAACGACCGTCTTTAAGATGATGAGGAACCCATTGAATCTTTTGATTAGCATCCATCATTCGATCTTTGATTTTTTCCACTGCAACAAACCAAGTGCAGACAACTCGATAAATTAAAGGAGTATCAGAGCGCCAACAAAAGGGATAGCGGTGACGAATCTGCGTATGTTGTAAAACTTTTCCCTCTTTTTTCAATCGGCGAATGATTTCCTTATCAGCATCTTTTACAAAGAGACCTTCATAATCAGGAACTAACTTAGTAAATTTACCATTATGATCAACAGGGCACACCACCTCAATGCCTTCTTTGCTGCATGCATAAAAATCCACTTCTCCAAATGCTGGAGCTGCATGCACAAGACCTGTTCCTTCTTCACTGCTAATAGAAATTTCTGCAATGACTCTAAATCCCTCATAGCTAGCAAAGTAAGGGAACAGGGGATGATAGTGCTTAGAGATCAAAGAAGAACCCTTAAAGGTAGCAATGATCTCATACTCCCCTTCTTTAAAATAATGCCCTAATCGATTATGTGCTAAAATATAATCATGACCTTCTCGTCTGATTTTTACATATTCAAAGTTCTCATTAACCATAATCGCTAGATTAGATGGCAGAGTCCACGGGGTTGTTGTCCATACGACAAATGAAGTATTTGGCTCATCTACAAGAGGAAATAGTACAGTAAGAGAGGGATCATCCACTTCCTTATAATTAAGATTAGCTTCAAAATTGGATAAAGGGGTGCCTAATTGAGCAGAGAAGGGCATAACCTTGTAGCCTTCGTAAACCAATCCTTTTTGATAGAGTTGAGCAAAAACCCACCATACAGATTCCATATAGTTAAGATCCATGGTTCGCCAAGTATCCGTAAAGCTAACAAAGCGTCCCATACGCATCACTGTATATTCCCATTCTTTTGTATAGCGCATAACAATACTGCGACACTCTTCATTGAATTGAGAAATTCCAAATGTTTCAATGCAAGAAGCTCCTGATAGCTCTTTAGCCTTTTCAATCTCATTTTCCACAGGCAACCCATGGCAATCCCAACCAAATCGACGAGGTACAAAATACCCCTGCATAGTCTTATATCTAGGGATTACATCTTTAATGGTTCCAGCCAAAATATGCCCGTAATGAGGAAGACCTGTTGCAAAAGGAGGACCGTCATACACAGAAAAAACGGGATTTGAACGATTTTGATCTAAAGATTTTTCAAAAATGCCCTGACTTTGCCAGAACGCTAAAATACGCTCTTCTCGCTCAGGGAAACTCTCTTGTGAATTGATATCAAACATATAAATAAAAGGGGGTTAAAAGAGTCAATCATAAGTCAAGCATCTCTTAAAATGCTAGCTCGTATCTCTTAAAAACTAAAAAATAAAGTTAATAACAAAAAATAGATTCATTTATTATAAATTAAAAACAAACTATATTAATTAATATGTTCTAACCTTATTAATTTTAATAATAATTAAACTTAACTATATTTTTTTTAAATATCATATTCTTCTATAGAGAGATAACTATGACCATTGATCCATCCCATAAAACACTTTGTATTAACCAAGTATCATCTCAAGAATTTCTAAAAGGGAAACTGTCTCATATTCCTATATTGGGAAATATCGTAAACCGAATGCAGATAAAAAAAGCGGAAAAAGCAGAGGAATTCCTAAATAAAGGAATAGAATATTTTAACAATCATGAACTTCAACTAGCTGAAAAATGTTTTATTAAATATACAAATTATAACCTGAACTGTAACCCAAAAGGACTGTACATCCTTGGTAAAATCTACAACGAAGTTGATCAAGAAAAAGGGATGAAATACTTGATCAAAGCAGCTAAAAACAATCACCTAGAGTCTTGTTTAGACTTAGCTAAAATATGCGAGCAGAAAGGAAATCAAGATAAAAAATATAGCAAAAAAGCAATTAAGTATTATGAAAAAGCAGAAAAATTAGGATCTAAGAGAGCTAGCTTAGCCTTAGGATATATTTATCTCTATGGGGACTTAACAGAAAAAAATTTAGATAGAGCACTTGACTCATTTGGAAAAGCTGGATCTCTACGCTCTGGTTTAGCAGATGAAATTTATTCTTGGAAAAACAGGGCATTAGATTCTCAAGAAAAGTATTTTTATCTTGCAGAGATTTTTATAGACTGTATTAAGTTAGAAACAAAAGATTCCTTAAAAAAACTATATATCCGTGAAGCGGTTAGCTATTATGAAATTGCTGGGAGTTCGGGTTGCATAGAAGCCTACTTAAGACTTAGTCCTATCTATTTTTACGGCATAGATATAGAAAAAAATATAAAAAAAACAATTGATTATCTTGAAAAGGCCGTAAAGCTTGGCTCTTCTGTAGCCTTTTCTCGTCTTAGAACTATATATGCTCAGTTAGCTGATACTCATTTTGAAAAAAAAGAGTTTCAACATGCGATTAACTATTACGAAAAAGCTGCAGAAAAACTTCATCCCCACGCTTGGAAGCGTTTAAAGGAATTGCAGTCAACCCAAATTCTGCAAAAAAAATACTTAGAACAATACTTTGACTGTGATAAAATCACTTCTTTATAGATGAAGAGATAATTAGAAATTCTTAATGATTTCTTAATAAAATCCAAATTCTTTTGCTAATTTATCCTCCTATCGCTAATAATGCTTTTTTCTGTTATTATTAGCTTGGGGGTGACTGGTTTCGACTTGGAAACAAAGTATGAGTGGCATGCGGAGGATGTCGGTTGGCCTCCTAAATCATCCGATATAACTATAAATGCAAAAAACCAAACCTCTAACGAGGAACTTTTGTTGGCTGCTTAAGGCTTAACCGCTTTTTGCAACTCGATAGCCTAATGCCTGACTAGGAGCGTTAGAACTATTGTCATTAACCCTAGTATGGGCTTTTCTTTTCGCTTCTTCAAGAAGATGCCCGAGATGAGAAGAAAGCAAATTGGTTTATTGTGTGGCACCTTCCTCAAGATCAATTCAATTTGAAGATGCTAAGCATGTAGTCATTTATAGGGAGTTTGCTAAGGACGAGAGTTCGATTCTCTCCACCTCCATTCCCTTTTAGGCTTCACTTAAGAAAAGTGAAGCCTTTTTTATTTTTTAAATGGAAAGGTTCTAGAAAAAGTTAGTTAGAGATCTTCATAACGAGTTCTTATACAAACCATTTTAAAAAGAATCCAATCTCCTTAAATGAAAACTATTTCTCAAGAGCAACTTGAAGCGCCTGTATAATCTGGGTATAATCTTTTGCTTTAAGATCAAGGGACTTGATTGTAGAGAGTTCAGAAGAAGAAAAAAAAGATGGATGAATCCACCAATCTTCAAAACAGAATCCAGTAATTGACACATCTGAACAGAGTAAATAATAACCAAATGATTCTAGAATTTGGCGCTCTTCCTTTCTATATGTATCTCCATAGAGATAAAAGTCATGTTCAATGGTTATCACTTTAAAAGCATAATCTTTAAAAGGTATTTTTTTTAAAACATCGGTGTAACCTCCATCAATGTCTAGAGAGAGATAATCTATGGCTTTTGGGAAAGATTGCAAAACTGTGCCATAATCAGATTTTGTAGCATCTTCATAAAGTAAAAGATTGTTTCTCTTAGCATACCATTGTTTCGTATTCTCTTTAGAAATATCAATACTTACCCCTCTCCAGTTGAACCCTTTTTCAAAAACATAAGAATTATTGTTATTGATTGGATCTCCTGCTCCGATTTCAAGGTAGTAACCTTGGTCTTGTTTTCTAAGTAAGCCGTAGAGAATCATATAAACAAACTTATCTTGAGACGCTTGAGAATAGTAGTCCACAGTATCTAGTAGATTGAGCCTGGTTCTAGAATCTGCAGAATGCGATGCTTGCAAAAAGGGAAACGATAATTCACTAGATTCAAGTGCGCATGTTAAAAAAGTCATTGCTAAAATCTTGCATACTAAAAAATTTCCAAATTTCATTTTTATCCCCCTAACATATAAGTTAAAATTTAAATAAGAGAGACAATTTTTGTCTAATCAAAAGTAAAGCACGCCAAACATAAATTTCGGCTATTGGCATCAAAATGAAATCGAAAAAAGTTCTAGTCTATTAGAGGGATATCCCGCTTACTAGGTCAGGAAGAAAATTGGGTCCAACACTGTTTCCCTTATCTGCATTAATTAAGAGATAGCTCTCTCTCTAATCAAATAATCGCTTTTATTAATAATGATCCGATCACCTGCTCTTTATTTATAAGTATTAAATGTTCCAATCCAGCCAATTGCCCATTCTATTCCATTTTGAATCTAGATCCACTAAATACACTTCATTATTTCTAAGGATGTCAATTCTCAGGTAAGTACAACTCCTTTAAAATAAGCTCTTAAGCAGAAGCTAATGAAAAGTTCTCAAAAGTAATCATGTTGGATTGTGGACTGTGTGGCGCATCTTTAGGACTTTCATTACATCAGTTAAGATCGGTATCTGAAATTTCCATGATTGGAGGTATGGCTGAACAATTAGTGGGTCAGTTACTGCGTAGTATATCTCCTGCATATGTTCCCCTTCTCTTTATTACTGGCAGAGAGAAAAAAAGGGAGCTGAAATTGATTATATCATCCAACATGAAAACCAGGTAATCCCTTTAGAGGTAAAGGTCGGTTCAACTGGAACCCTTAAATCACTTCATCAATTCATGAAGGAGAAAAAACAAGAACTGCTATCAGGATTAATTCTGATCTATCTTTTAGGACAACTTCATCGACTCATCAAAAGTTCAGAGAAATAATTTTATTCAGGCTTAAAAGTCTCTTTTAAGGTTTCATTTGACTAGATTAATTAAAAACCGTAGATCTTGCACACAAGTGGGCTAAGGTAAATATCTCAGTGGAATTGAAATCTTTGAATACACTGAGCTACTTGCTTAATTGTTTTTAAAAATAGAATTAAAAAATGTCTCTATTTCTGATTCATCTATTCTCTTGCTGCGGTATCCAATATACCCATCAGGACGAATAATATAGACACAAGGTTTTTTTGCTGCGTAAATTTGATGTGCTTCTCCTGTAGGATCCATACTATGTGTTAGTAAAATTACGTTGATGAATTCAGATCTAAAGCGTTGCAAACTTTTTGGACTATTAAAGAGAAGCATTTGAAATGCAGTAGATCTGCTCCAGATTGTATAAAGATCTGAGGATTTTCCATTAAGTAGAATAGGAGCATTAGGAGCTCTTAAACCAGCTTTGGGGCCTTGAAAAGGCCTTTTATCCACAACAATAAAACTTTTTGGATAACAAATAGCTATTTGAGAGATTCTCCTAGCTAGAGATCTTCGAATAGAGGAAAATCGATTCAAAAGGGAAAGTATGCGATTGCGAAACCAAATAGTAATAGGATTATGTGCTGTTGCCATGTAGGAGGCGTATTCTGTAGTTCTTAGAATAGTTTTACCTACCCTATGACGTTCTAAGTCGTAGGTTTTTAATAACTCTGAAGAAGCTTTGTTTTTATGAACTAAAGCCAACTTCCAAGCTAGGTTAAACACATCTTGTAGACCTGTATTCATCCCTTGAGCTCCTAGAGGGCTGTGAATATGAGCTGCATCCCCTGCTAAAAAAACACGTCCTTTTTGATAAGTATTTGTCATACGACTATTGATATGAAAATTTGCTATCCAAATGGAATTTGTTAGCTGGGCTTTTTGCCCTGAATATTCTTGAAGAAGACTTTCTATTTCTTGTACATTCGGTTCTTTAACCAAATCCGTATTCACTTGCCCATAGGGTAGGTTTTTATGATTTTTTAAAAGATTTCGACAACGTAAGAGTTGGAAAATAAGACGATACCGATTGGGTTCAGGAAGAGGGATTGCAGCTAAAAATCCTTTAGCATTTAAGAAAATACTTACTTCACTATGAGGATATTCCCAGAGGATGTGTACATCAGCAAGAGAAAAAACATCAGCAAAGGCTTTTCCTGCAAAAGCAATCCCTAATTGCTTACGTACTTGGCTATGAGCTCCATCACATCCTATTACCCAAGAGGCTTTAACTCTTTCTTCTTTTCCTGATTGCTGCAGAACAACTTCTATCTCTTGTGCATTTTGCATGAGCTGAATGCATTCTATTCCTTTTTCTATTCTTATACCAAGTGTTGCAGCATACTTAGCCAAAATTTCTTCGGTTTTGCTCTGCTCAAGACTTAATACAAAGGGATAGGGAGAACTTAATGTACTTAATGGAATCTGTGCAAGGCGTTGAAAATGACTAATTGGATTGGCTGCTTGTATTTGAATCCCTTGAGCTAAAAAATCCTTTGCAATGTTTAAATGTCCAAAAATTTCCATAGTTCGAGCTTGAATACCAATAGCTCTAGATCGATCTACATAAGATCCACCTTTATCGATAATTCGACAAGAAAGACCATGTCGAACAGCCTCTGCTGCCATTAGTATTCCAGTTGGTCCAGCTCCTATAACTAATACCTCAATCACATCGCTCATTAAAGCTTATAAAACCTCTGTAGCCAAAGCAGCTAATTCAGAGCGCTCCGTGCGATCTAAGAAAATATGACCGTAAATAGGATGTTCCTTGAACTTACCTACCGTATACGTTAAAGCATTGGAGTCTTTATCTAGGTAAGGGTTGTCTATTTGAGTAGGATCTCCAGTTAAAACCACTTTTGTTCCTTGACCTGCCCGAGAAATAATGGTTTTTACCTCATGCGGAGTTAGGTTTTGTGCCTCATCGATGATGATATACATATTAGGAAGCGTACGGCCACGAATATAGGTTACCGCTTCCATTTCAATTTTTTTACTTTCCATAATCCATTTTTGTGTTTCAGCTGAATTAGCTGAACCTGTTGACTCACATAAAAATTCTAAGTTATCGTAAATAGGCTGCATCCAATGATAGAGTTTTTCTTCTTTGCTGCCTGGAAGATATCCAATGTCCTTTCCTAAAGGCACAATGGGTCTACTCACGAGAATTTTTTTATGATTCCCATCATCAAAAACTTTTTTTAAACCTACAGCTAAAGCTAAAAGGGTTTTTCCTGTCCCTGCAGGACCCATAAGGGTTACTAATTTGATATCATTGCGTAGCAGCAGGTCTAAGGCACATTTTTGTTCTACGTTCAGAGGATGGACACCCCAAATATCTCTTGATAGCTTTAGCAGAGGCTCAAGCTGTTTTTTTCTTGAGTTGTATTTGCACACAGCAAATGACTGCTCTTTTGAGCTAATCAAGCAATATTCATTAGGGTATAAATCAGGTAAATCAACCGGTAAGACTCCATCTTTATAGAATAGATCTAGATCTTTCTTACTCATATCTAATTTTCGATATCCCTTATAGATGTTTTCATAAGAAAATCGTAAGTTAATGTAGTCCTGCGATTCTATCCCTATAGCTTCTGCCTTGACACGTACAATAAAGTCTTTAGAAATAATAGAAACTGGAATGCCCTGCTCCTTCAATTTAAAAGCACTAAAAACAATTTTATGAGCACTGCGATCCAGAGAAAAAGGGAAAACCCCTCGATCTGTAGATTTCGTATCCATTTGCACTTTTACTATAATATCATTTTCAATAGATACTCCTTGAGCCAGTTGACCTGGATGAGCGTTTTTTAACCCATCGATATAACGTAAAACATGACGAGCATTCTTTCCTAACTCATCTGAAAATCTTTTCATACCATCTAACTCTTCAAGAACAGCAAGAGGAATTACAACATCATTGCTATGAAATTTAATGATTGCGTCAGGGTCATGTAAGAGAATATTGGTATCTATGATAAATGTTTTACGAACCACTTGGTTTCTCCTTTAATTCAGGTTAAAGTGCAGCATAGCGTGCTCTTTTACTAGACTCAACCTAATTTTTTAAACTAAATTATAAGTATTTTATTATCAATGCCTTATGAATCAATATCAGCAATTGACTATTTCGAGTGCTAAATTCTTGACGCTGAACCTGAAAATCGCTTATAATGGATTTTGTAATTGAAGGAGAAATTTATGAAAATTAATCAGAAAATGCTAAATATACCCCCTTATATATCTACCTCCTGGAAAAATGTAGTTGCTTTATACGTTGATAATCAACAGAACAAACCTATTCTTAGTATTGCCCTTCTTAATGGTACTTGTGTACAAGTCCCTAACTTGACCCCCTGTGTTCTAGAAGCGATTTTTTCTATGCATTCTCAATATTTAGAACAAGAACAGTCTTTATCTAATAAAGAGAAAACGACCTTGCCAAAAGGAGTGTTAGGAATTATTCCTGGGATGGAGCTCGTTAATGCTTCTGAATTAGCTGAAAATCCTGAATCTCTTCAGAATCTCACAGCTTTTTTAAAGACCTTAAGTGCTTCATTTAAAGGAATGCTACCTGGAATAGACTTGCTTCTCCAGCATAACTCCCAATTAGCAGAGTCTCCTCTTTTCTCTAAGGATATTTTAGAGCATATTTTTTCTTTTTTAAAATCTTTAGATGATGGATCTATGCTAAATGGTTTGCTTACTAAACCTGAGCACCCTCATTGCAATTGTCCTTATTGTCAAATCAGTCGCTTTGCTCAAAATAAAACAGAAGAGCCTGAAGAAGAAGTGTCTGATAAAGATTTAAAATTTAAAACTTGGGATATTGAGCAGATAGGTGATAAGTTATTTTCTGTAACAAATCCTTTCAATGCAAAGGAAAAATACAGTGTGTATATTGGCAATCCTATTGGATGCACTTGTGGAGAAATGCGTTGCAAACACATTCATGCCGTGTTAAGCGCAGATATTGCTTAAACTTACATTAGCTTAAATCATATATTTTCTTGTAAATGTTTTGTCATACTCGATAAATTTGTGGTAGGAAAAAACAATTCTTCCTAGAATGACAACTAGATTATTATGATTAGGAGGAATGTAGTAGCATGTCTAAGTCTTTTAAGTTTTTTTACGCATCTTTGTGCGTTTTTTCCTTCCATGTACTTTTTGCAGATGGTTTTGCACAAGAAGATGTATTTAATGATTCCCTACCAGCTGTTCAAAATTCTGAAACTCCATCCATTTCCCTCTCAACGCAGCAAGGATCATTCGAACCTTTTACTGGTAAAGTAAGAGGAAAAAAAGTCAGATTACGATTAAATCCAAGTTTAGAGAGCGATGTGGTTGCAGAAATGCAAGCAGATGAGCTCTTATCCATTGTTGGAGAAAAAGAAGACTTTTGGGTAGTCTCTCCTCAAAAAGACTTCAAAGTATATGTCTCCCGTAAATATGTACTGGATAATTTTATAGAAGGCAATCGCGTCAATATTCGCTTAGAACCAAGTGTGGATGCACCTAGTGCCGGTTTTTTTCATCATGGCTATGCTGTAACCAATCCCTTAATTTCTTCTAAAGATCAAAAGTGGTTTGAAATTGATTGTCCATCACAAGTACAATTTTATGTTGCAAAGCAGTATATAGAATACATAGGTGGCCCTGAAGTAAAAGAACAATTTGATCTGCGTATTGCTACAGCAGAACAAAAACTAGCTTCAGCTAATTTACTTGCAAAATCAGATCTGCATAAAAATGTAGATGAAATCGATTTTACAAAACGAGTGGACGCCTACAATGAATTAATCCATGAATATAAAGATATTGCTGCTGTTTCTGAGCAAGCCAAAGACTCTCTAGTGGATTTTCAAGAAAAATATCTGCACAAAAGAATCCAATACTTAGAAGCCATGCAAACCCAAGATACTTTTTCTGATACAGAAGACGGTAGAGCCGATGCAGATAATACGGTTTGTATTAACCAAACCGATAAGATGAAGATGTGGGAACATGTAGAAGAAGCTCTTTTCTTAACTTGGACCAACATGAACTACAACAAAAATATGCAAGACTACTATCAAGAACAACAAATTACGGCTAATGTCATTTCCGGAATTGTTGAAGCCTATAACTCTGCTGTTAAAAATAAACCCGGAGATTTTATTCTACGCGATAAAGATATTCCTGTTGCCTATGTATATAGTACCATTGTCAATTTACAGGATTTAGTAGGTAAAAGAGTTTCTCTTGTTGCTACACCACGCCCTAATAATAATTTTGCTTTCCCCTCCTATTTTGTTTTAGATGTTAAGTAATTTTAAGAAATAAAAGGAGCTTATGTGAGCTCCTTTTTACATTTCTTGCAAAAGTATTATTTTTCCAGATCCTTGCTCTTTCTTAAATAAAGAAACCAAACAAATTTGACCTCTTCTTGCAATTTTTTTGAATGCCTTTTTGATTTACAGCGGTTTGCTGATATTCAAATCATTTATTTCCCATCTTTTAAAAGCACGGTCCCGCATTTCTAACTTTTATAGTTAGGAATGAATCTTTTGAAATTTTCATTTTCTTTAATATAGCAATTTAACTTTAAACTTTCACGACAAAGAAGTATGATGCTTACATGGCATATTCCTGATGAGATAAATCTATTCCACTAATTTCTGCTCCAATTGACCCAGAAAAAACTTTTACTATAACTGCATGAATAGAAAAATTTAATAATTCTCAGGATGTTTCTCTAGAATCCATTAGGAAGAGCAGAGTCTAAGTCTTGGGAGTCATAAGCTCAGCAATTTGCAAATCTCGTGGTTTTTTATCAATTTCAGATAACGGTTCTAAATCCACTTCTTCAGAGAGCAATTGTAAATCTTTAAATTTGCGCGCTGTTACTAAAACACGGGTTTCTAAAGATCCTACTGCTTTATTATAGGATTCAACTGCTTGAGCCAAACTTTTACCCATTTTAGACCAATGCCCTGTCATATCAAGCAATCTTTTATATAACTCTTGACCAAGCTCTCTTACTTTCTCTGATTGTTTGGATAAGTTTTCCTGTCTCCAACCGTAAAACACTGTACGTAAAAGCGCTATGAGGGTAGTTGGGGTTGCAATGATGACTCCTTGCTCCGCACCTACTTCAATTAAAGAAGGATCATGCTCAAGCGCTGCACTAAAAAAAGCTTCTGCTGGTAAAAACAAAATGACAAATTCAGGAGCGGGTTGAAAGTGCTCCCAATAACTCTTTTTACTCAAAGCATTGACATGAGCTCTTATATGACGCGCATGATCGCGAAATTTAGTCTCTTTGATCTTTTCATCAGAATGGTACATAGCTTCTAAGTACGCTTCTAAAGGGACTTTGGCATCAACGATAATTTGCTTACCACCGGGCAAACGAACGAGAAGATCGGGTCTGATGCTTGCTTCTTCTGTAGATTTATGTTTTTGCTCATAAAAGTCACAATAGTTAAGCATACCAGCTAATTCAACGATTCTCTTTAATTGCATTTCTCCCCATCTACCACGAGATTGAGGATTTTTTAGCACTTGTACAAGATTGGCTGTTTCTGCTTTAAGTTGTCTTTCACTATCGGTTAAAGCGCGTACTTGCTCTTTAAAAACCTCTCGCTCAGATCTACGTTCATTTTCATATTTACGCATCTCTAGATCAAGTTTGACCAGAGTTTCTTTAAAAGGCACAAGCATTTCTTCTACTGATTGTTTGCGTTTATCTAAATCTGATTGAGCAGAGATACGCCATTTAGCAATTTCTGTTTCAGCAACAGATAGAAATTGTTTGTTATTGTGCTCTAGCGCTTGAGAAGATAGAGACTGAAATAGAAGCTTAAAATGTTGTTCTGCTAGCTTTATGGCTTGTTGTCTTTCTTCAGAGCTTTTTTGCTGCAACAAAAGAGTAAAAATCTCTTTTTCTTTTTCTTTTAATTGCAGATCTAAAGTAGATGCTTCTTCTGCTTTTTTCTGGGCTAGGGCTAAGGAAATCTCTAGTCTTTTTCGACTCATAAGCGCAACTAACCAAAGCCCCCATCCAATGATAGCTAATAAAATAATGACAAGGTCCTTATTCATTAGTCCTCATCCTCTGGTTCGAAATCCACTAGGGTTTTTGATTTTCTACCTGCAATCAAACGGATAATCGATAAAGTCCATCCCAGAAGAATATAACTCCATGTTACCATAGTTAGCATAATGGGAAAGAAGTAAAGCGTTCCATAAAAAACAAAAATCGCTGAGATAACGGTCCCAAAAACCAACTGAAAAGAAGGGACTCGAAAATGCAGGGCTTTAGAGCTGGGAAACTTCCAACGGCTTACCATAAAATATCCTAAAATAATCATTACAATGCTTAAAGTGGTAGCATGTACTTCTTCAGATAGAGGAAAATAGTTATGGAAAAAGTCAGATGCAAATAAAAGGTTTAGAGAAACCGCTGCTAAAGCAGCAGCGGGAATAGGAAGACCTGTAAAGTGTTTTTTTGCAGATAAAGCTTCTGCATTTGTTTTAGGTTCTGTTGTTTTTACATTAAAACGAACGAGTCGTAAAATACCGCAGATGGAATAGAGCATAGCACCTAAAACAGCTAAAAAAGACAGTCCTGTTCCCGGCTCTAATGATAATGTTTTGAGAAGCAAAACAGATGGTGCTACTCCAAAAGATATAGCATCTGCTAATGAGTCAAAAATAAATCCAAACTCACTCTCTGCTCGAAATGCTCGAGCAACAGCGCCGTCTAATAAATCTGCAAAAGCTGCCACTAATAATAACAGCACCGATATACGCAATACTTGAAACAATCCAGAACCAGGCTCTACCATATTTACTTTAAAAATAACAAATAACCCACAAGCTAAGCCAAAAGCTGTGATCATGTTGGGAATTAGATAAACCCTTCGCATAATCCTCCTTTTTTTAATCTTAAAATTGTTTTTCCCTTACATACAAAATCGTATCAGTTTCTTAGAATTGTTGCACTCTAATCACTTAAGTTCTTTGCTTAGAAAAGCATAAAAATAACTTTTTAAAAAGTATATTTTTTACTAGACAAGTAGCTTTTGACTACTATATATGGTGTGTATGATTCAAATAAACTACCATATGTAGTATAATGATCTTTTATTTTTTAGACTTCGCTGTAATTGCTTAAAACGTTAACCTAGGAGGTATAATAAACAGACCCAAGACCTAGCATCTTTATAAAAAACTAAAATACTTGGAGCAAAAAAAATATATGAAAGGTTCAATGACTCAAGAAGATCCTGTGAAAATCAAAGAGTGTAACTCCTCATCTCAGATGGCTTCCTCCCTACAGCATTTCACTGTTGTCAAACGCAATGGTAGCATTGTTCCTTTTCGTCGAGAGAGAATCTTAAGAGCGATTGAATGTGCTTTTCGCGATACCAAGAAAGTCGATAAAGAAACCCCTCTTAGCCCTTCTTTACATCAATCTATCGATCAAATCGTTACCCTAGTGATTGAAGATTTGTATAAATTAGCTGTCCAAGGAACTTCTTTAACCGTTGAAGGAATTCAAGATCAGGTTGAAGTTTGCTTAATGAAAGCAGGTCACCATGATGTAGCACGAGATTATATTATTTATCGAGATCAACATAAAACCTTGCGCGATGATTCTGCGCAAAGTTTAAAAATTATCAGAGAAGATGGAATAGAAGTGCGCTTTAACCCTATGAAAATCGCCTCTTCTTTAGAAAAAGCTTTTCGCTCTTCTATGGAAATCACAGGATTTTCTCCAAAACAAGTGGTAGAAGCCATTAACTTACTCACACAGAATGTAGTTGCAAGAGCACTGAGTCTTTCTAAAACAGGCGTTGTCCTTAGCTCTATTTTGATCGAAGATGAAATCGAGCAACAATTGATGAAAGCCGATTTTTATAGCGTAGCAAAACACTTTATCTTGCATAGAGCCTTACTTGGTAGACAAAATGACCTCAAGTTCTCCTATCCTATCCCAGAAGATAGAATAACACGTGAATTTACCTTTCTTGATCAAGAACAAAATAAACGCATCATCACGGAAAAACAATTATTTACCCGTATTAAAGTCGCTTGTCGCGGATTGGAAGAGTTGGTATCTGCCGACGAACTTCTAGAAAACACGGTTTCTAATTTTTATGAAGGAATTAAGGAAAAAGAGGTTGACCTAGCCCAAATTATGGCAGCTCGTACAAAAATTGAAATTGAGCCCGCTTACTCTAAAGTAGCTGCTCGCTTGTTATTAGACGTCCTCTACCGAGAAACCATGGAAATTAGCTTTTCAGATCCTGATTTAGAGTCATCTCATCGCAGCTACTTTAAAAAGTATATCAAAGAAGGAATCAAACTAGGTAGGTTACATCCTGATTTATTAAGGTTCGACCTTGATCTTCTCTGTCACGCTATGCAACTGCAAAGAGATGATCAATTTACCTATCTTGGACTACAAACCCTATATGATCGCTACTTCATCCATCATGAACAGCGTAGACTAGAAACACCACAAATTTTCTGGATGCGTATTGCTATGGGTCTTGCTATGCAAGAAGAACAAAAAAATGAACGTGCCATCGAATTCTATAACGTCCTTTCTACTTTTCTCTTTATGTCCAGCACTCCTACGTTATTTAACTCTGGAACGCTTCACTCACAATTATCCTCTTGCTATCTATTAACTGTGCAAGACGACCTGGGCTGTATTTTTAAAATGATTGCCGATAATGCACAATTATCCAAGTGGGCTGGAGGAATTGGCAATGACTGGACAAACATTAGAGCAACAGGCTCTCTTATTAAAGGAACAAATGGATGTAGTCAAGGGGTTATCCCTTTCTTAAAGGTAGCCAATGATACAGCAGTTGCTGTCAATCAAGGTGGTAAACGCAAAGGTGCTATGTGTGCCTATTTAGAAACATGGCATCTAGATATCGAAGATTTTCTAGAGCTACGCAAAAATACAGGTGATGATAGACGACGTGCTCATGACATGAATACAGCTAACTGGATTCCTGATCTATTTATGAAGCGCGTTAAAGAAAATGGATTATGGACCTTATTTAGCCCAAATGATGTTCCAGACCTACACGATCTTTATGGGGAGAACTTTGAAAATCGGTACAAAGAATATGAGCAGATGACAACATCTGGAAAAATCAAACTATTTAAACAAATTGAAGCGGTCCAACTTTGGCGCAAAATGCTTAGCATGCTATTTGAAACAGGACATCCTTGGATCACCTTTAAGGATCCATCTAATATTCGCTCTGCACAAGATCATGTGGGTGTCGTACATAGTTCTAATTTGTGTACAGAGATTTTGCTTAATACTTCTTCAGATGAAACCGCCGTATGCAACTTAGGATCGGTTAACTTAATCCAACATATGACTCCTCAAGGAATCAATGAAGAAAAATTAAGCGCCACCATTCGCACAGCTGTGCGCATGCTGGATAATGTAATCGATATCAATTTTTATCCTACATTAGAAGCGAGTCATGCAAACTTAAGACATCGCCCCATTGGTTTAGGAGTGATGGGATTTCAAGATGCTCTCTATGCCTTGAACATTAGCTATGCAAGTCATGAAGCTATTACTTTTGCTGATAAAAGTATGGAAATGATCTCTTATTACGCTATTTTAGCCTCTAGTGAATTAGCGCATGAAAAAGGTACCTATTCCTCTTACAAAGGTTCCAAATGGGAAAAAGGATTGCTACCTATAGATACGATTTCTCTGCTTGAAAAGCAACGGGGATTCAACCTTGACATGGATCAAACCTCGAGTATGAATTGGAACATTGTACGTGAATCGATTAAAAATTATGGTATGCGTAACTCTTATACTATGGCCATTGCTCCTACAGCAACCATTTCTAATATCACAGCAGTTACCCAATCAATCGAACCCTCTTACAAAAATCTATTTGTTAAATCTAATTTATCCGGTGAATTCACAGTTCCTAATGTATATCTTGTAGATCGTCTTAAAGAGCTTGGCATTTGGGACCAGAAAATGCTCGATGACCTTAAATACTTTGATGGTTCTGTTGCAGAAATTGATCGTATTCCTCAAGAAGTCAAACAAGTCTATCTAACAGCCTTTGAAATTGATCCGGAATGGCTCATTGAATGCGCTAGTCGTCGGCAGAAATGGATCGACATGGGACAATCTTTAAATCTGTATTTAGCTCAACCAAGCGGTAAGAAGTTAAATCAAATGTACTTCTTTGCTTGGCAAAAAGGATTAAAAACCACCTATTATCTGCGCTCTTTGGGTGCTACCCAGATTGAAAAATCGACAACAGATATCAATAAACGAGGGCTGCAGCCCAGATGGATGAAACACAAATCCGCTTCAAGTAATATTGCATTGCAGCGTAAGAACTGTAACCTAGATGAGGGATGTGAAAGTTGCCAATAAGGAGATCATAACTATGAACGAAACTACAGACACAAGAAAACGAGTTAATGTAGCACAAAAAAAACTGATTAACTGTAACCAAGTAGATGTAAACCAGCTCATGCCCCTTAAATACAATTGGGCATGGGAACATTACATGAATGGTTGCGCCAACCATTGGATGCCTACCGAAGTCCCTATGGCCAAAGACATTGAGCTTTGGAAAACTAAAACTTTAAGTGAAGATGAGCGCAGAGTGATTATGCGTAACTTAGGGTTTTTTAGCACTGCTGAGAGCTTAGTAGGCAATAATATCGTACTTGCTATCTTTAAGCACGTGACAAATCCTGAAGTGCGTCAATACTTATTGCGCCAAGCATTTGAAGAAGCTATTCATACTCATTCATTTGTCTATATCTGTGAATCCTTAAATCTCGACCAAGGTTTAGTATTTAATATGTATAATGAAATCTCTAGCATTAAAGCTAAAGATGCGTTTCAAATGCAGCTAACAACTGAGGTTCTAGACCCTAATTTCTCCACTGACACAATACAAGGAGCACAAAAATTTTTAGAAAATCTAATTGGCTATTACCTCATTATGGAAGGGATTTTCTTCTATAGTGGATTTGTCATGATCCTCTCCTTTCACCGCCAAAATAAAATGACGGGAATTGGTGAGCAATTTCAATACATCTTACGCGATGAGACCGTCCATTTAAATTTTGGTATCGATCTGATTAATGGGATTAAAGAAGAAAATCCAACCCTATGGACTTTTGAGTTTCAAAATCAAATCATTCGAAAAATTAAACACGCTGTTGAATTGGAGATCGCTTACGCGGAAGATTGCCTTCCTAGAGGAATTCTTGGCCTTACCTCTTCTATGTTCCGCGAGTATGTGCAATATATTGCAGATCGCAGGTTAGAGAGAATTGGTCTTAAAGCGGTCTATCACTCAAAAAATCCTTTCCCTTGGATGAGTGAAACAATGGATCTTGGTAAAGAGAAAAATTTCTTTGAAACTCGTGTGACAGAGTACCAATCAGCTTCATCCCTTACCTGGTAATCGAAAGCAGGGAGGAATCCCTGCTTTGCTTAAATCTTTAAGTAGCTTAAAAAAAACCATTTCGCTTTATCAGATTTTTAATAAAGAAATCAGTTTTTTGGTTTGAGTTAAACATTCTGTAAATGTTTCCATGTTTTTATGTAATTGACCCACCTTTTCAGAATAACAACCTAGATCTTCAAGCTCTTTTTGCTCATTGTTCAACCGTTCTTCTAACTCATTTAATTTATCAAGATAAGCATCTTTTGATCTATGAAAACGAGCCTCTTCTGATAAAAGATCTTGGTATGTAGCATTTATCTCTAAGTTTTTGATTATTTGAACTTCTAAAGATTGGATTATTTTCTCGTTTTCCCTATTTTTTTGTTTTAGTTCTATTTTTTTAAAAGAAGGAGATTTTAAATCTTCAAACGTTTTTAAGTTTGAAAGCTTTATCAATTTAAAATCGTAATTATAATCTAGTTTTCTATTTAAAGAATTAATCCACTCTTTATATATCTTATTTTTCTTTTCTAACTCTTTCATTTGCACATGCGCTTGCACAAATACAGAATCAGATTCCTCTAATACAACGGTTTCTGTAGAACTGATTGATCCTTGACTGTCATAACCTGATTCTTTAGATATTCTACGAGTATAAGCCTCTGTTAAGCTAGAAAAGAAAGACTTTTTGATAGACTCTTTAGAAACTTCTGACTGGTAGCTATCTATTATACTAACCATTTCTACATTATCTTCCTGTATTTTCTCTAACAGTTCTTCTAAAGATTGAATCTCTTTAGCTGTTCTCTCATACTCTTTTATTAAATGATCATTTTTAATATTAAGCTCTTTTAAGATGCTTTTTATAGAATTTTTCCACCCATTATCATTTATTTCTTGTAATGCAGTTTTTATGTTTCTAATCCAAGCTCGATATTGCCTGTTTTCGTATTCAATAGCTGGTATTTCTGAAATGAAATAAGGGATATTTAGATACGAGATCTGCCTACTAGTACCTAAAGAGGCTTGTTCGATTTTTTGCTGAGGAAAAGATGAGATAGCAACAATATCTGCTTCTTTGCGAAAGGAAAAATCTAGAGCCTGATAACTATGCCCCTGAATCTGATCTTTTTTGCATTGAGCATCTGCCAAGATAACTTCCGATTTACCTTTGCGTATAGCACACCACTTCAACATAAATAGCGTATAGACCTCTCAATAGTTTTTTAATAAATGGATAGAATTTAATGATGTTATTTTTAAAAAAACTACAAATCAAGAATTAAAACTAAATTTAATACAATTAATTTAGTTTTGATTTATAAAAAAAATAATCACTTCAATTAATTTAAGAAATGCACCAACATGTATTTTTCTCTACACGTAAAGGTGAGAGCATCTTTACTAAAATCTTTACCTAAACTATTGTTAAACGCTTAAATTAGCTGGATCCATGTATACATTTTGCAAATCTTTGACACGAGCTGGAGAGAAACATGGCGATTTTATCGTCACAAAATATGTAGTTATTGATGAGCTACACTGTGTTTTGCGCGAGCTGATGCACGTGCCTACAGGCGCTATTGTTATGCACATTGAAAATGACGATCCAGAGAATCTATTCTGTCTGTCTTTTAAGACTCTACCGTATAACTCAAATGGTGTAGCACATATATTAGAACACACCGTCTTATGCGGCTCTTCGAAATATCCGGTAAAAGACCCTTTTTTTGCAATGGGACGAAGAAGTTTAAATACGTTTATGAATGCCTTAACAGGAGCTGATTTCACCTGTTATCCTGCAGCATCTCAGATAGAGAAAGATTTTTACAACTTACTAGATGTTTACTTGGATGCGGTATTTCATCCAGAATTAAAACGAATGAGCTTTCTGCAAGAAGGACATCGTTTAGAATTTATCAATTCTAAAAAACCAGAAGAAGGATTGCATATTAAAGGGATTGTATACAACGAGATGAAAGGAAGCCTCTCTTCTGTCGATACGCGTATGTGGCATGCTATGATGGCTCAACTTCTGCCAGATCTTCCTTATGCATTTAACTCAGGAGGAGATCCAGAAGAGATTCCTAATTTGACCTACGAACAGCTTATTTCTTTCCACTCTTTGTATTACCAACCAGCATGTTGCTTATTTTTCTTTTATGGGAATCTTCCTTTACAAAAACACCTTGATTTTATCGCAGAAAGAGAGCTAAACCAAGCAGGCAACTCACCTGCTACTTATTTGATTAAACAAAAGCGTTTTGATGCACCGAAGTTCTCTACCATGCGCTATCCCATTGAAGCTTCTGAAAATTCTTCTCGTCGAGCAGTGATCGCTTTTGGCTTTTTAACAACTCCTATTATAGAACAAGAAGATGTACTGGCATTAAGTATTTTAGATATAATCCTAATGGAAACAGATGCCTCTCTTTTAAAAAGAGCTTTGCTGGAATCACAGCTTTGTATCTCTGCAAATGGTTTCATAAGTCTGGAGATGAGCGAAGTACCTTATCTACTTGTTTGTAAAGGCGCTGAAGAAAAAGATGCTAGTGAATTAGAGCAAGTTTTATTGAGCACTCTAAAGAAGATCGTTGTAGAAGGTATCCCAAAACATCTCATCGATGCAGCTATTCATCAGTTAGAGCTCTCCCGTTTAGAGATAGGAGGAGACCAGACCCCTTTTGGCCTTTCTTTATTTATGCGCTCTGCTTTAGCTAAACAACATGGATGTTCTGCTGAATCAGGGTTAATGGTGCACTCTTTATTTGAGAATTTATTAGAAAAAACAAAGAAACCTACTTATTTAACAGGGTTAATCGATAAGTATTTTCTGAGCAATCCTCATAGGGTCCGATTGATTATGATACCGGATCCTCATCTAGCAGAAGAAGAGAGAAATCAAGAGTTAAAACGATTGAAAAAAAACCAGCAAGAGCTATCTAAGGAACAAATTCAAGAAATTCAAAAGCAAACAAGAGATCTAGCCCTGTATCAAAAGCAAACAGAGGTTCAAGCTCTAGATTGCTTGCCGAAAATATCTTTAAATGATGTTCCTAATGCTATTCGTGATTTTCCTCTGCAAGTCATTTGCTCAAAAAACTTAACTATCTATCATCACGATTGCTTTACTAATCATATTTTGTATGTGGATCTGCTATTTGATCTACCTGCAATTGAAGAAGAAGAGCTGCCCTATGTACATTTATTAACCTCCATTTTATCTGAGTTAGGAAGCGGAAATAGAGATTATAGAGAGAATTTAGAATATATGCAGGCCCATACAGGAGGGCTGACTACTTCTTGCTCTTTATATCCTCAAACTTTAGATCCAAAAGTACTGCGTCCTTCTTTTAACCTACGAGCAAAGTGCTTATATCGCAAAGCAGAACAACTATTTGCATTGATGCAGGATTTACTTTTATATCCTCGATTTGATGAAATTAAACGAATTGAAGAGCTCATTTTACAAATGTATACATCCTTGCTTAATCGACTAAATCGACAGGCGATGCGCTATGCTACTCATTTAGTCATTAGTGGCTTTTCAACAGCTACACATATCAGCGAAGCCTGGTATGGATTGCGTTACTTCAAAACTCTGCAAACTATTTGCCAAAATCTACCAGCTAATCTTCCTAAAGTAATCGACCGTTTAAAAGCTTTAAAGGAAAAAATTTTCACTTTTAATAACCCTCATTTGATATTGAGTTGTTCTTATGAGATGTTAAAAGAATTAGAAAGTAAAGATTATTTTAACTTCAATCAATTACCCACTCTTAAAACAAATCCTTGGAAGTTTGAAGCACCTTTAATCTTACCTTCTTCTCAGATTCGTTTGATCTCTTCACAGGTTGCATTCAATGTAGAAGCATTTCCTACAATTTCTTACATCCATCCCTATGCAGCGGCTTTGACAGTTGCTTCTGTTTTATTTGAGCATAAGACTCTACATCCAAAGATTCGGGAACAAGGTGGCGCATATGGTGCTAGTGCAACATTTAGTACTAAAATGGGACATTTTTATTTTCTCTCCTATCGAGATCCTCATATCTATGGTACTAGACAGCACTTTCACGAAGCAGTGAATCAACTTTGCAAAGGAAAAATCTCTGCACAAGAATTAGAAGAGGCAAAACTTACCATTATCCAAGATTTAGACTCTCCTATTTCACCAGAAAACAGAGCTCTTATAGCTTATGGATGCCTTCGCAGTCAAAAAACAAAAGAAATGCGCCAGGAATTTAGAAACTCTCTTCTCAATACAACAATCAAAGATGTAAAATACATTGTCGAAAAAGAATTGAAACCCAAACTCAACCAAGGAATATTTATTTCCTTTGCCAATCAAGAATTAATCAACGATGAAAACGCAAGTTTGCAAAACCCCTTGCCTGTTTTTCCTATTTAAAATAGAACATCTATAAGAATTAAGTTGTAAAATAAAAAGCATAATTGATATGTTTAATCGTTTCTTATCAAGAAAAACAGAAAACACTAATTAAATGAAGCAAAATTCATTTAGGCTCTTTATGCAAGCATTTTTTTTCCTTATTTTAAGCATTTTTTGCTTAAATAACTGTTACGCGGCTTATCCTTTCTCTTCTAAACCTCATAAAATCTCAGATACTAAAAAAGTGGCCAATTTTTTTACTGAGATTGTAAATGCATCTGTTCCTGCTGTTGTATTCATTCAGGTAAAATTAACCCCATCTTCTAGTTGGATTCGTTCTTTGTGGGGAAATAACGAAGAAAAAGCCTACATCGGATCAGGGTTTTTAATTACTGAAGATGGATATATTATAACCAATGAGCATGTAATTAAAGATGCAGGTGTAATTACTGTGACATTAAGCAACCAATTACAATTCGATGGTATCGTAGTAGGATCAGACCCCGTTTCTGATATTGCCTTAATTAAAATCGAAGCAGAAGGTCTTCACTTTTTGGCTTTAGCTGATTCTGATTCCATTGAATTAGGAGAATGGGTTGCAGCAATTGGCAGTCCTTTTGGTCTACAATCCACCGTAACATTTGGAATTGTAAGCAGCATAAAAAAAGATAAATTCCAAGAACCAGATACCCTACAAGTCAATCTCAGCATTAACCCGGGCAATTCTGGAGGACCTCTTCTCAATTTAGATGGAGAAGTAATTGGAGTGAATAGAAGCACATGGCGCTATAAAGAAGGTTTCTATACGGGTTTATCCTTTGCTATTCCAAGTAATGTAGTTAAAGAAACTATAGAGAAACTACTTGACCAGGAACTACTTTAAAGTCTTTGCTTAATTTACAAAAATTTAGAGAAATGTATATTTTATATACTCAATTTGTAGTTTATTTAAAGGGATTATATTATGAAAAAGTCATCTATTCACTCTCCTATTTTTCTTATTTTAAGCATTGCTCTTCTTAGTGCAAATTCTATTCATATTCCAACTCTAAAAGAAACTCAGGTTTTAGATCAGATATCACAAGCATTTACTCTAATCTATGAGAGCACTAATCCTGCTGTTATCTCTATAAAAGCCCAAAGTAATGTAAATGAAACTTACGGTGCGCATAATCCTTTTGAGTTTCACAGTGAAATATTTAATCGTTTTTTTGGGCAAATGCCCCAGCCCTCTCCTCAAAAAAATGCGGGATCTGGTTTTTTTTGTAGCACTGACGGTCACATTATGACAAATGCACATGTAGTGAATAATTGTGATAAAATCACGATTGTTTTGCACGATGGGCAAGAAGTAGATGCTGTATTAGTAGGGTCTGATCCACATACAGATATTGCTCTTCTAAAGATTGAATCAAAAGAAATAGCCGGATTATCCTATCTGCCTTTAGGAGATTCAGATTCTGTTAAAATAGGAGAGTTAGCTTTTGCAATTGGTAGTCCCCTTCTTCTAAAATCCACTTTTACTCAAGGGATCATTAGCGCTAAGGGAAGACAGAACTTACATATTAATGATCTAGAAGACTTCATTCAAAGCACAGTACAAATTAACCGTGGTAACTCAGGCGGTCCGCTTTTAAACTCAAAAGGAGAAGTGATTGGAATCAATACAGCCATTGCTTCTAATAGCGGCGGCTATATGGGAATTAGTTTCTCTATTCCCATCAATATGGCTAAAAACATTATGAATCAGCTCTTAGAAAAGGGAAGTGTTACGCGTGGATTTTTAGGAGTTACTTTACAGCCAATGGATGCAGATATCGCTAAAGCTTTTGGTTTAGCAAAGCCAGAAGGAGCTCTTATTTCTGAAGTTGTTCCTGGATCTGCTGCTGATAAAGCAGGGCTTAAACAGGGAGATATTGTTTTGGAATATGACAATAAACCTGTTAAGAGCTCCGAAGGATTAAAAACAGAGATTTCTCTAAAATCCCCTGGTTCTACTATTCAGTTGAAGGTAAAACGCAATCAGGAAACTAAGCAAATCTCTGTAAAATTGGGATCTAATTCCGATAATGTAATGGCTGAAAATGGAATTGTGCAAAAATTGGGACTACAGGTTGAAGCATTAACAGAAGATTATGCTAAGCAGCTTGGTTATAAACCTACAGAAGAGGGCGTTGTGATTACAAAAGTAAAACCTAACTCTCCAGCAGCAATTGCTGGCTTACGTCCAGGTTGCTTAATTCAAAACATCAATTACAAAAAAGTGACAAATCTCTTAGAGTTTAATCAAGCTATTAATCAAAACACCACTAAATCTATTTTACTTCTAGTTCGTGATCGTAATAGAGGAGCCTACTTTTGTTCCATTCAACTGAAGTAATCTTCATAATGAATCAAAATTTTGCAGGCGCTTAAGAACACGCATTCTTAAGCGCCTTTAAAAAAATACGAAGATCATAGATTGAAATTCTCGTTATCCATTACAATCCCCTACTATCTCAATCAAGTGTTACCTGATTGACAAAGAAAAGGCATAATTTATGCGTTGGTTACTCTGCTTTATCTTAACTTCTCAACTGATAGCAGCTCCTTTTGAAAATGTAGAACCTTCCACTCCAGTTGAAATTGCTTCTTTAAGCGCACATCTTCTCATAGATGGATATATCTCCCCTTTATCTGGACAAATCTCTCTTCAAGAAACAGATCTTCTCATCAAAGCTGCACAAGACCTCATGCTTAAAAGAACATATGTTCCTCCTCAAATTCTTGGCCGTTATGAAGACAAAGATCGTTTAGATCGTCTGTCATTAGGAAAAGCTCTTCTACTTCAAGAAAGAAGACGATGGGTAATGTTACCTCATCTTTGGGCTGGATATAATCTCCATTCGCCTTATTTTCAAGTGTATGATCCAAGTGGTTTTGTACTAGAGTTTGAAATTTGCGATGCTAAGGGTATTTTAAAAACAAGTAGCTATGGTTTTAGCAACTTACGACAAGAAGAGCCCGATAGCACAGCAGACCTTCGCAACATAGAGTTCTTTGTAGAGCAAGATGCAGTTCGCATCATTTGGCCAGAGGGAACAGAGCGCATCTATCGAAAACAATCCCCTACACTCTACCGCCTAGAAACCGAACTACTCCCCTATGGGAAAGCGTTGCGTTACGAATATAATAACCAAGGTCTATCTAGGATCCTCTCTACAGACAAAAGTGGCAGACACATCTATGCCTCTATTACAAAATCCGGAGTCCATTCCTATAGTGATTTGAATTTAAAATTTCCATTAACTACACACTTGTAAAAAAGATTGATCAATAGCTTCTGCAAGGTTTGAATATCAGGTTAAGGCTTCTTTTACTCTTTTCTTAAAATGTGCCCAAAACTTTTCGATAGGATTCAAATCAGGAGAATAGGGAGGCAAAAATAATACTTCGCATCTAGCTCTTTTAATGATTTCTAAACTCTCTTTGGACTTATGAAAACTCGCATTATCCAAAATAACTACTTGTCCAGGTTTTAGCTCAGGGATGAGTATTTGTTCGAGCCACATGTTAAACAACTGGGTATTACATGTTCCTGTATAACAAAAGGGTGCTAAAATGTTTGATCGATTCTTAGCTGCTATAAAACTTTCTCTGTGATAACGATTTCCTGATACAGCCCCATACGCTTTTTCCCCTCTGGGTGCTCTCGCATTCTTCCTTTGAAGATATTCATTAATCCCACTTTCATCGACATAAACTTGATCTTCTTCAGCAATTTCCTCTACTCTCTTTTGAAACTTCTCTCTTTTCTCATCATCTCTTTCTTGATAGAAGGGCGTCTTTTTTTTAAAGTAATCTTTCGGCTATTTCTTTTAAGTAGCTATCCGGATTCTCTTGAAGGTACGCTTTTAGCTTTTCTCCTTCAATTTTATTAGGACGTCTTTTTAAATATGCTACGCGCCGTCACTCCAAAGATTTGACTTGCTTCTTCTTTTGACTTGCCTTTCTCTATATAGTCTAATGCTTTTTTTCTTAAATCATAGGAATATGCCATGTAAGCATCATACTTCTTTGTCGTGAAAGTTTAAAGTTAAATTGCTATAGCTGGAATTTATAATTGGGAGCTTTAAAATTGAGTTATGCAAGAGATCTAATAAATGTGGAAGATACAGATCTAGAATATGCAAATTTCCAACAGATAAAAATAGATCGATTGGAGCAAGATTGGATATTTTGTGAAGTTAAGGATATGCAATTTGAAGCAAGATGTGGGGCTAAAAACTTACCAGGAGCTTTAAAAGTATTTCGTCACTGGGCAATGGAAAACGAATCATGAGAAAGTTCTTCTTTCACAATTAAACTTTATCTGGTGACTTTTGATAAAAGGGACGCTCTTCTTGTTTCTCTGTTTTTTTCGCAATCTTTTTTTGTTTGTGTTTTTTTAGAGGGGTTTTACTTAAAAAGTATTTATCGGTAGGAGATTTTTTTTTCTTGACCATTTGATTCTTAGGACGCCCCGCTCCAACAAAATGAGGCTGAACCTGTCTGGGTCTTGTTTTTTTTTTATCTTCTGCACAAACCATTAATGAGATGCATAGAAAACAAATAAGCCAGCGCATCTAATTCTCCTTTGATAAGATATGAAGTAATTCTTGAAATAGAGGGTCTTGTCGGATTGGATCAAATATCGATTTAGCTAACATGGATTGTATGTTAACCACTCCCTCGTCTACTGCGGTTTTTAGCCAGCCAACTGCAGCTGTTGGTTCCTTAAGAGCTGCACTTGCACAAGCATTGCGAATCGCAATATCTGGATGAGGTTTGGATTGAAAGCATTGCGCTCCGATCTGAGTAACTAGAGAAAAATCTTTTTGATCAAAAGCTGCTTTGTGTAGAAGACAAAGAGCCTCACTGCTAATCTCTTTTTGAATAGGTAATAATAAGTCATAGGTTTGTTTATACAACTCTTGCTCAAGACATAAGGAAGCAAGGTACTCTGTCGCTTGATTAAAAATCATCCCCTTTTTGGCTTGAATGCGAACTTTTTTGCAAAGATCCATAGCTGTTTCTTTATCGGTTGTTGCCTCTATTTTTTCCATGAGCCCGTGTAGCTTCTGGTTGCGATCTGAACTACTCATCGCTCGTGATTTACGATAGGTATCGTAACTTTGAAAGGCTAAAAGAAATAGTAAAGATCCAATAAAAAACCCTTGCATTAAAAAAAATAATAAACTACATACTAATGCTATCACAATACTTGTAATCAGAGAATACTTAATTCCCTTTACTCCCCAAATAGCTTCTAAGATGATGCGCAAAAGCTGCCCTCCATCTAAGGGGAAAACCGGCAGTAAATTACAAATGGTCCAAAATAGATTTACCCCTTGTAAAAGCCGTAGTACCAATCCTAGATTCCCTTGATCTAAGGCTGGATATTGTAACAAAAAGGTGGCTATTCCAAATAAAATAAATCCAAAAAAAGGTCCATTGAAAACAATCAAAAATTGCTTGCTAAACTTTAATCTCTTCCCTTCATGATAAGTAAGCCCTCCTAAAGCAACTAACTCTATGCGAGGCTTCTGCTTAAAACAAAACGCTGTTAAGGCATGACCAAATTCATGAAAAAGAACAGAGATAAAAATCACTGCAACCCAAACCAGAGTTCCTAATAAACTTAAACTATTCACATAACCAATAATAGCGGCAAATATCCAAAATGCAGGATGGATGATAATAGGAATACGACCTGGAATATACAACATATTTTTAAAACCTATCTAATACTTCAGCCATAGCTTGTCCCATCTCTGCAGGAGATTTTGCTATAAACACCCCTGCGTTTTTCAATGCACTTATCTTATCGTGAGCGCCTCCTTTTCCTCCAGAAATAATCGCACCTGCATGACCCATACGTTTATCTTTTGGTGCAGTGGTCCCTGCAATGAAAGCTGCTACAGGCTTAGAGCAATGCTCTTTAATCCACTCTGCAGCTTCTTCTTCAGCAGAGCCTCCAATCTCTCCTATTAAAAGAATCCCTTTTGTTTTAGGATCTTCTTGAAAAAGTTTTATCACATCAATAAAATTTGTTCCATTTAAGGGATCCCCTCCAATTCCTACACAAGTTGTTTGCCCAAGACCTAGCTGAGTTGTTTGCCAAACCGCTTCATAGGTAAGGGTTCCTGATCTAGAAACGATGCCAATTTTCCCTTTTTTATGAATATATCCTGGCATAATCCCCATTTTACACTCTCCTGGTGTAATAATACCGGGGCAATTTGGTCCAATGAGACGGCTAAACTTGCTCAGTTGCATCACTCTGGAAACTTCTAGCATATCTTTAACAGGGATCCCCTCTGTAATACAAACAATCAGTGCAATTCCAGCGTCTTCTGCTTCTAAAATAGCATCTGCTGCATAGGGAGCTGGTACAAAAATGATCGTTGCATCACACTCTGTTTTTTTTTTAGCTTCTCTAACAGTATCAAAGACCGGTAAATCTAGAATGGTCTCTCCTCCTCTACCAGGAGTGACTCCTCCTACAAATCGTGATCCATATAACAGACATTGCTCTGTATGAAAACGCCCAGATCTGCCGGAAATCCCTTGAGTAATGACACGTGTATTTTTATGAATTAAAATAGCCATTTATTCCTTACCTTTGAGCATTTCAACTACCTTTTTTGCCGCATTAGCCAAACCATCTACTGTAATGATTGCTAAACGAGAATGTTCTAAAAGCTGCCTTCCTTCTTCTACATTAGTTCCTTCCATTCTCACAACTAAAGGAACATGGATCTTTATTTCTTTAACTGCTGCTATAATTCCCTCTGCTAAAGTGGCACAATTCATAATCCCACCAAAAATATTTACTAATATAGCTTTTACATTAGGATCGCTTAAAATGATCTTAAACCCCTCAGCTACTTTTTCTTTAGAAGCACCTCCTCCTACATCTAGAAAATTAGCGGGCTTACCTCCATAATATTGAATGATATCCATTGTAGCCATAGCAAGTCCTGCTCCATTGACCATGCAACCAATATTGCCTTCTAAAGCAATGTAGGCTAAATCATGTTCTTTGGCCTTCACTTCATTTGGTATTGATTGCGAAGGATCGTAAAAACCAGCGATCTTCTGCTGTCTAAAAAGCGCATTGTCATCAACTACAAGCTTAGCATCTAAAGCCCACAGTTGATTATTTTGATCGGCAACCAAAGGATTAATCTCTAGCAAAGATGCATCCGTATCCATAAAAGCTTGCACTAAACTTTGTGCTATTTGAGCACCTTCCTTAGCCATTTCTGCTTTCCATTGCATAAATTTTATCAATTGGATTTTTTGAAAAGGATGTAGAACACCACTTAAACCAATAGGAATAGTTAAAATTTTTTCAGGACTCTTCAATGCAATCTCTTCAATTTCTACCCCTCCTTCAGCAGAAGCAATTAAAACAACTCTCTTCCTCTCTCGATCGATAATAACACTTAAATAGTATTCTTTTTTAATCGCAACTAGCTCAGAAATTAAAACTTGATGTGCAATCACTCCTTGCGGCCCTGTTTGGTTATTGATCATTTTCATTCCAATCAATTTCCGTGCGGTTTTAAGGATTTCTTGTAAACCATGTGCAATTTTTACGCCTCCAGCTTTACCTCTTCCTCCGGCATGAACTTGAATTTTTATCACGGCATCCTCTAGAGAAAGATCTCTTAAGATGGCTTCCACACCTTCACTAGAGCTTGCTACTTTAAATCTCGGAATGGGTATCTTGTAGGATGTAAGTATCTCTTTTGCTTGATATTCGTGTGTATTCATCTTGTGTCTCTTTGCTTTGCTTGAATCTCTTTATCTGATAGAGTTTTTTTTCAAGCAATTAAAAAAGGGTCCTTATGTTTGGTTTTCTTAAAGAAAGTTTTCAAAAAATTAAACAGGCCATGTCTAAAACAAGGTCCGCTCTTTCCCATAGAATCCGTTCTTTATTTGGTAAACCGTGGAATGAAGAAACCTTTGAAACGCTAGAGCAAATTCTTTTTGAAGCAGATCTAGGATCAGAATGCGCTTCTTTGCTCGTTGAAAAAGCACGCAGTACTCTACGTCTGCAACCCAAAGCAGAAATCAACGATATTTTAAAGATATTTTATGAATACACGTTATCTATACTTCAAGAACCTCCTCTTATTTCTTTTAAGCATTCGGAAGAGAAAACACCTCATGTGATTTTGATCGTAGGGGTTAATGGCAGTGGAAAAACCACCTCCCTTGCAAAAATCGCCTATCAATTTAAAAAACAAGGTAAAAAAGTATTAATTGGAGCAGCGGACACTTTTCGTGCTGCTGCAGTCGAACAATTAGAGCTTTGGGCTCATCAAATCGGCGTAGATATTGTCAAAGGAAAAACTGGAGCTGATCCTTCAGCTGTTGTTTTTGATACATTAACAGCTGCTAAAGCGCGCAGTATAGACATAGTGTTAATCGACACAGCAGGTCGCCTGCAAAATAAAACAGCTCTTATGCAAGAACTAGAAAAGATGAAACGCGTCATGCAAAAGCCCATCCTTTCAGCTCCTCATGAAACCTTGCTTGTCTTAGATGCAACTACAGGACAAAATGCTATTGATCAAGCAGAGGCTTTCCACAAGTTCACTCCCTTGACAGGGATAATTATGACCAAACTCGATGGTTCTGCCAAAGGGGGTATAGTTCTCTCTATCTACAAAAAACTCCACGTTCCCATTCAATGGATTGGCACAGGTGAAAAAATCGAAGATTTAGAAGAATTTGATCCTATAGCTTATGCTTCTTCTCTCTTTGAAACTACTTAAATGACTTTTTATAGATCAATCTCCAGATGTATTGTTTTATTTGAACTTTGAGGAGTAGCTCTTAGTTGATTAAGGCTATCTTGAAAGAGGAATAAAAGATGTTGAAAAAGATGCATTCTGAATAGTCAGAATTTTACCAAGGGTAAAACATGAATCTCTATTATATTTTAAAAAGATAAAATTTATTTAAATGTAAAAAGCAGAATTACGCTTTTTGTTTCTAAGAAACCTGTAAAACAATCTAAGATTTCATGTAACATGCAGTATAGAATAAAAAGCATGTACTCTTATGTTTACACAGAATCCACTCCAGAAGGAACTACTTGATCTGATTAAACAAGCAATCGGCTTGCTCAAAGAAAGTCCTTGTTCTCTACGTATTGCACCAGAGGCTTACGGATTTTTTCATCCTCCTGTCAAAAAGCCTCTGGTAAAGCTACAAGAAGTAAAACAAAAGCCTATTTTAAAACAAACACCTTTTGATCGTTGGCCTTCTATTCGATCTGTTCTCCAGAAAATTGTCCCTAACATGAAATTACACGATACCATACCCGATGACCTCAAAGCACAAAAAGCAGCTAAAGCCTGGAGCAAACAAATAGAAGTGGTAATCATTACTGGTCCTACTTCCGATGAAGAACTTCTTTTTTTAAAAGATCTTGCAAGAGCTATTCATGATCGTTTATCCGTTACCAAATTAATTTCTGGTACAAAATTAGAGAAAGAAAAAGGTTGGGAATCCTTTTTCAAAAAAAATAACCTTAAATTGATCATTCTTACACAAGCAGCACAGCAATACACTGAATTGATGCTATGTTATAAACAAGAGAAAAACCAGCCTTTTCTAGCAAATACAGCTCTGATTGTTCTTGAGACATTAGAAATATATACACAACCTGACCAAAAAACCGCTCTTTGGAAATCTCTATGTCAGATCCTAACTCCGGTAATATCGTCTCTGTAATTTTAGATCAAGCCATTAATATGACCCTTGATTATAAGATCTGTCCGGGCCTTGAACATCGCATTTATATTGGTTCTCGTGTAAAAGTTCCTCTGCAAAAATCTACCAGATTAGCTACTGTTATCGAGATTAAACAAACCACTCCAGTAAAAAAGCTACGTGAAATTATAGAACTTTTGGATACGCCTGTTTTACCCAGAGATCTAGTCTCTCTTGCTAAGTGGATGGCGCATTATTATTGCTGTCCTTTGCGCAAAGTGTTACAAGTTATCCTACCTCCTAGCGTGCGTAAAGATACAGGGACTAAACAACAGTTATTTATAAAACCTCTTCTTGATAAACCAAGATTAAAAGAGTTATGCAAAAGCTTGCATTTAACCTCTCATACACAAGCTGAGATAATATCGACTCTTCTACAAACTCCTAAAGGATTGTTGCTTAGTGAGTTGATGGAAAAAGCAAATGTCTCTCGTAGCCCTATTGATATACTGATTAAAAAAAATATATTAAGTTGTTCCTCGATTACTATTGATCGATCTAAATTGCTGGAGTGGGAGTTCTTTAGAACCAAACCAAAAACGTTAAACCCTGAACAGATAAAAGCGCTTAAATCTATAAAACACAGCTTAAATACAAACCAATTTCAGACACATCTACTATATGGAGTGACGGGAAGTGGAAAAACAGAAGTCTATCTACAAGCTATTCAACATGCACTAGAACAAGGAAAAAGCATCATCTTTCTTGTTCCAGAAATTGCTTTAACCTCTCAAACCATTGAAAGATTAAGAAGTAGATTTTTGCAAAGATTAGCCATTTTGCACTATCGACTCTCTATTGGGGAAAAAAGAGACGCTTGGCATAACATTGCAAATCATATCACTCCTATTGTAATTGGAGCTAGATCTGCCATATTTAGCCCTGCTTGCCACTTAGGTCTAATCATTGTTGATGAAGAACATGAGAGCTCTTACAAACAAACAGAAGAATCTCCTAGATACCACGCACGTGATATAGCTGTTATGCGTGCTAAGCTAAGCCAAGCAACAGTAATCCTAGGCAGCGCAACACCTAGCTTAGAAAGCTATCAAAATACCTTTTTAGATAAATACCATTTAAATACGCTGTCTAAACGAGCAGATAAAGCTCATTTGCCACAAATACAAATCGTCGATATGCGTCCTCAATATCAAAAAGCTAAGGGATTCACCCTATTTTCTGAAATATTGATTGAAAAAATCAAACAGAAGGTAGCACTTGGCGAGCAGATTCTACTCTTTCTAAACCGAAGGGGGTATCACACTTCACAACTATGCCTAAACTGCTCACACATTGTAAGTTGCCCTCATTGCGATATTTCGTTGACCTTTTATTTCAAAGAAAACCAACTTAGCTGTCATCTGTGCGGCTTCTCTCTTTTCCCTCCCCCTAAGTCTTGTCCCAAATGCCATGCGGAAGGACAACTAAAATTTAAAGGAGTCGGTACAGAACTAGTAGAGCGTTCTTTAAAAGCTCTTCTACCAGAAATGCGTACACTGCGCATAGACAAGGATACAACTCGTCATAAAGGAAGTCACGAACTTTTATTAAAACAGTTTCGCACAGGCAAAGCTGATGTGCTAATTGGAACACAGATGATCGCAAAAGGCCTACATTTTCCTTTAGTGACATTAGTAGGTGTTCTCATGGCCGATAGCAACTTACAAATTCCTGATTTCCGAGCCAGTGAAACCACCTTCCAATTGCTCACGCAAGTAGCGGGAAGATCTGGAAGAGGATCTCTATTAGGAGAAGTGCTCATCCAAACCCTTCTTCCAGAGCACACGATTCTCTCCTTAGCACAACAACAAAACTTTGAAGGTTTTTTTGCTCAAGAAATACAAACACGTAGACTATTTTGCTATCCTCCTTTTACCAGACTTATAAAACTAATTTTTAGCGGAAAAATAGAGTCTCAAGTTGTAGAATATGCAGAAAAAATCCAAAAAGATCTAACGAGAAAACTGCTAAATAACTGTGAAATCCTACCGCTTATCCCATGCGGTCATGCTAAAATTAAAGATCTATTCCGTTACCAGTTTTTAATTAAAGCGAAAAAATTGATCCCTATACTCCCTCAACTACATCAGATACCACAACACAAAGAGATCAAACTCTCTATTGACGTGGATCCTCTATCTACCTTTTTTTAGCATATAGTGATTTGAATTTAAAATTTCCACTAACTACACACTTGTAAAAAAGATTAATCAATAGCTTCTGCAAGGTTTGAATATAAGGTTAAGGCTTCTTTTACTCTTTTCTCTTAATCCAATTAAATATGCTGCGCGCCGTCACTCCAAAGATTTGACTTGCTTCTTCTTTTGTATTGCCTTTCTCTACATAGTCTAATGCTTTTTTTCTTAAATCATAGGAATATGCCATGTAAGCATCATACTTCTTTGTCGTGAAAGTTCAAGGTTACAAGACAGACACTTTGAAAGTTATAGAACAAATTGAAAAAATAAAGATATCCCAATAAGAGTAAATAATATTTGTTATTAATTTTTTATTTTAAAACAGAAGAAACATCTCTTTTGCTACCGGGTAGCAGCTTCTCTACTTGCAGTTTTGCAAGTAACTCTCTAAAATAATGGAAAATTTCAAAGAGATCCATCTATGCAAAAGCCAGATTACTATGAACATGAAGAATTTCAAAATCGTTTACGTAAATTAGAAGAGATTAAACAACTAGGAATTGATCCTTATCCTCCTACTTTTTCTCCTGAAAATACCGCTCAACAATTACATACAAAATGGCTAGGTAAAAAAGCTGGGACTAGTGAAGAGGCAGAACAAGCAAAAACAGAAAAAACCTCTGCAGCTGGTAGGCTTGTGCTCTTTCGTGGAATGGGGAAGAATGCTTTTGCTCAATTACAGGATGAAACCGGTCGCATTCAAGTGATGTTTAATAGAAATACCATCTGTGTAGATGGTTTTCAACCAAGCGAAGAAATGAATTCCCTAAAATTTTTGGAAAAGAAGATCGACTTAGGAGATTTTTTAGGAGTAGAGGGATATTTATTTCACACTCATAAAGGAGAGCTTACGCTTTTTGCTCATAAAGTAAAAATACTTTGTAAAAGTTTACTTCCTCTGCCTGATAAGCATAGTGGGCTTGTAGATAAAGGTGTACGATATCGTAAGCGCTGGCTTGATTTAATTGCAAATCCTGATGTAGTGCACACTTTTGTTATGCGCTCTCGTATTTTAGAACTCATACGTAAGTATTTTCATAGATTAGGCTTTATGGAAGTAGAAACACCTGTTTTACAAAATACTTATGGAGGAGCCTCTGCAAAACCTTTTGTAACCCATCTTCATGCGCTAGATCAAGAAATGTTTTTGAGGATTTCTTTAGAAATTCCTTTAAAAAAATTGATTGCAGGAGGGCTTTTAAAAGTCTTTGAAATGGGAAAGGTATTTCGCAATGAAGGACTCGATCGCACTCACAACCCAGAGTTTACTGAACTAGAGGCTTATGCCGCCTATTGGGATTATAACGATATGATGCAGCTAGTAGAAAATCTATTTGAAGAATTAGCTCTTAAATTATTTAACACCACTCAGCTAACTTTTCAAAAAGAAACAGAAGAAGTAACTATTGATTTAAAGGCTCCTTGGAAACGCCTTTCTATGAAAGATAGCATTCTTACCTATGCTAAAATAAACGTAGATCAAATGAACGAAAAAGAGCTCTCTGAATACCTAATTAAAAACACCACTCTTGATCCAAAAGAATTGCAGAAGGCCTGTAAAGGGGTTTTAATTGCACATACTTTTGAAGAGTTTGTAGAAGAACATCTGATCCAACCTCACCATATCATTGATCATCCGATTGAAACTACCCCTCTTTGTAAACTACATCGCGATCTAAAACTAAAGCAAGAGCGCTTTGTAGAAAGATTTGAGACCTTTATCCTAGGTTCAGAGTTTTGTAATTCTTATACGGAACTCAATGATCCTATTCTACAAAGAGAGCTTTTAGAAACCCAAGCAGAAAAACGTGCTGCAGGAGATGAAGAAGCCTCTCCCTTAGATGAAGAGTTTCTAGAATCGATTTGTCAGGGTATTCCAAATACCGGAGGAATGGGAATGGGGGTTGATCGTTTAGTGATGCTATTAACAAAAGCTACTTCCATCCGAGATGTACTTTTCTTCCCTATCATGCGCCCAGAAGAATAGGATTTAGGGAGCCTATTTTACATACAAGCTCCCACTTGTTAAAAAAATAAAGAATCGTGAACTTCTCGAGCCATCCCCTGGAAATGTCGAACCATGAAAAGGCCAAATAGACCAAGCATGCTATTGGCAAAGAAAGGCATGCTGCCCCAAGTTGCTCCTTCACTCTTAGAATATGCTCCAAACCCTACAATAGACCCACCTATTGCTAAATTTGTTGCAGTAAATGCAATCAGGCCTTTTACCAAGGGTTTTTGCAATTGACTAAAGCCTTGTTGATGAACTCGGTGAAGCTCATTTGGTGTATGTAGAAGCCCTTCTCGTTCCAATTCTGGAGAAATAGTCCCAGATATAGAACCGTATGAAGTTGGTGATGGTACTACTGTCATAAATAACCTCCTTACACATAAGCATTGCTGCTCAAATTAAAAATTCGGACAATAAACATAAAATATTTTTACGTTTACAATCTATATTTTTTTTAAGCTTTTGCAAATTGAGCATAAACAGAGGCAGCAATAGAGCGCCCTAAAAAAAACAAAGAGATTTTTATTCTGGAAAGAAGAAAAGGCACACATTAAAGAGTCAGCTTGTAATGAGCAAGGACACAAAAAAGATTATTTGTACCTTTTTTTCCAAAGGTAGAAGACATGATTTTAGGATATTTAAGGAATCTAAAACCAAATTTCATTCCGAAATAAATCTTATCACGGATGGAGGGTATAGAAGACTTAAAAAGCTTCATGCCAAAAGCCAAATGCCTAAGAGAAGAAGTAGGAAAAACCCTTTAACAAAACAAGACAAAAAAAATAATCAATTCCTTTCCAAAGAACGCGTAATTAATGAAAATGCTATTAGTCTGCTTAAGCGATTTAAAATTTTAGCTGATCGTTATAGAAATAGGCGGAAAAGGTTTGGTCTTCGGTTTAATCTCATTGCCGGCGTTTATAATCTGGATCTACGTTAATGGGTTTCGAAAGAGGTCTATTGAGTAATCAATTAAAAGGATAGTGCAGGATAACAAAAACTATTTTAACATAAAATTTAAAAAATCTATAAATAACTTGCAAGAGGGTATTTGCTTAAGCAAGGGATTGTTTTTGAAGCAAAGATGCAGAACTTAGCGAGTCCCCATCATTTATAGAGGAACATAAACTGTTCTTAGATAAGTCAAGTTGCTTGGCTTTATTTTCTTTAGCTTTTTTGTTGTTGTTCAACAATTTGACTAACAAGCTTTAAGCCATGATCAGTGAGGTAAACTCTATTACCTTCTGCTTTTTTAATAAAATTAGCTTGGGCTAAGTCGCGTGCAATAACCTGTGCACCTTTGGTATTTTGCCCAATAGCCTTGGCTATCTCTAAGCAATCAATTTGCTCATAAGGAGTTCCTAATTGCATAGATAATTCATAGAGTTTAAGCACAAAGATCTCATCTTTTGTCATGGCTTTTTGTGTCATATGGTTCTCATGTTTTTTAAACGTGGACCTTGAGGGCTATCTTCTATACAATACCCTCGTATCTGAATTTTATCACGGTAGCTATCGGCTAATTTCCAGTTTTTCTCTCTGCGCGCTCGCTGTCTTAAACGTAGAATCTCTTGTAGGTCCTCTGGTATGCATTCTTCCTCTACAAAGATACACCCTAGTACAGTATCAATCTTTTGTAGGAAAATGAATATTTTTTTTGCTTCACTTAAAGAGACCTTCTTTTCGTCACAAAGAGTGTTCACTTGACGAATCAATTCAAACACAGTAGCTAACGCTGCAGAAATATTTAAATCATCTGCAAGGTGTATATAAAACATCTCTTCTGCTGCTTTAAGAATCTCTATAGTAGATTCTTCTTCTAGGCCTATTGCCAATGTCTTTAGTCGTGCAATGAAATCATCTATTCTTTGTAGAGAAGCGCGTGCTGCTTCTAGGGCTTTAAAAGTAAAATTAAGCTGGGTGCGATAATGAGTCTGCAATAGAAGATAACGGATATGGCGTCCTTCATATCCTTTTGCTATAAGATCTCGCAAGGTATAAAAATTGCCTAAGCTTTTTGACATCTTCTTATGATCGATTAAAAGATGCTCTATATGTACCCAGTATTTGACAAACCGTGAACAAGAAAAAGCCTCTGATTGAGCAATCTCATTTTCATGATGAGGAAACATATTGTCTACTCCTCCAGCATGAATATCGATGCTAGAGCCCAATAATTTCATAGCCATGGCAGAGCATTCTATATGCCATCCTGGACGCCCAGGACCAAATGGGCTGTCCCAATAAATTCCTTGCTCTTTTTCTGGATCATAGGCTTTCCATAAAGCAAAATCAGCTAAGTTTTCTTTTTCATATTCATCTTCTGACATCCGATTAGAAGCGCCAGCTTCTAACTGATCTAGGCAAAGATGTGAAAGACGTCCATAGGAAGGAAATTTGGCAATGGAAAAATAAATGCTTTTGTCTATCCCTTGATAAGCTATTTTTAATTCGAGTAATTTCTGAATAATCAAAATCATCTCTTCTATATATTCTGTAGCTCGAGGATAATATTCGACAGGTTCTATGTTCAAAGAATGAAGATCCTCGAAAAATGCCTCTTCGTAAGGTCTTGTGTATTCATACAAAGACACTTTTTGCGCGATTGCTGCCTTAATTGTCTTATCGTCAATATCAGTGATATTCATTACTTGTATAATCTGATATCCTAAAAGCTTCAAACTTCTACGCAAGAGATCTTCTGCAACATAAGTACGAAAATTTCCAATATGTGCGTAATGATAAATAGTGGGGCCACATGTATACATGTGAATTGTTTTACCGTCTAAAGGCAGTACTTCTTCTTTTTTTCTACTTTCTGTATTATAGATCTTTAAATGCATCATTGTTTGTTTTACTCAATTCATCTAATAAGCGATAATTCTTTTTTCCAGTGCCCGTTAAAGGTATTTGCGAAATCATGCGCACTTCAGAGATCTTTACAATTTTTCCAAACCCTTCTTCTTTCAAAATAGTATTAATTTCTTCTTTAGAAACAGAAAAAGTAGTAAATAGAATCAATTGAGGTTTTTCTGCTTCTATCTCACGCATACTAATTGCTAAACCAATTCCTTCCTTTTCACCTGTTAACCACTGTTTACGGTGAGCTACCTCTATCAGCTTATCTTCTATACCACCTAAGCCAATCATCTCACCACCAATCTTAATCACTCTTTTTAATCTACCAGATAAAGTAAGTGCTCCTTCAGGAGTAATATAACCTAAATCCCCTGAAGCGTACCATTTTTTTTCTTGAAAAACAATAAAAGGATTAGAGTCAGAATCAAGGTATCCTTTAAACACGTTTAAACCTGAGATATAGATCTCTCCTTCCTGGCCTAATGGTTTAGGCTTTTTTGTTTTTACATCCAAAATACAGATTTCTGTATGCTTCAAAGGGAAACCAACTCCATTTCTATCTATTCCCCGAAGATTACTTGTAACTAAAGGACTACATTCTGTGGCTCCATATCCTTCAATCAGTTGAGCTTTTGGCAAAAACCTCTTTACGTAATTAAACAGTTCATCAGGAGCTTTTTCTGCTCCTGATAAAATAAAACGCAAGGAGTCTAGTTCTTTGGGTTTTGCTACTCGAAAAAGTCCTTGAATGAAACTTGGTGAACAACAAAATATCGTTGGCTTCCAATAGGCTATATCCTGTGCCATCCCATAACTATCTGTTGGATCAGGAGCATAACAAGTTTTAACTCCAGCTAAAAGCGGCATCATTCCTGTAAGAGAAAATCCCATAGAGTGAAAAGGAGGTAATACTGCATAGAGGCAAGATCCAAATTCTATAACATTAAGAGCAATACAGTCTCTTTGATTAGTAAGCAAATTCTCATGTGATAGACCAACAGCTTTCGGGAAAGCCTCTGTTCCACTAGTAAATAAAATGACTGCATTCTGATCTTTCTTTATTTTATCTAAACCAAGATAATTAATTAAAAATTCGCTAGATAACATAGAACCCATTGCTGCCTTTAATTTAGCTACAATCCCGATCTCTTGTTTAATATCCTCTAAAAAAAGCATTCGATTTTCTTCTAATTTACCAAAATCTACTTCATTTAAACGGTCTAAAAAACGATGAGAAGTTACCACAAACTGCAGTTGAACAAGATCCACTGCATGATCTAAAGAACGAGTCCCCATTGTCCAATTCAACATAACAGGGATCTTGTTAGATAACCAAATTGCAGAGATCACAAGATATGCGACAACAGAAGAAGGCAAAAGAACTCCTATATGTTCTCCTGGAAGAGAACGAAAATATGATTGAAGTGCTAAAATAGAGCGTTTAAAACTAGAATAGGAGAATACCCCTGCTATATGATCAGCACAAGCAACAGAGAAAGACATTCTATCCAAGCTACGCAATAAAACTTGTCCCATCGTTTCCCCTTTCGGAATCTCTATACTGGGACGTTTCTTCTTTTCTATCCAAGCCTCTGGCAATGACGGCAATATATTGCTTTTATTTTTTTCTTTTTCAGAACCGGAAGCACTTTGTAAAAGATCTTCAACAACCTGTAATTTTTCTGGATTTATTCCAATAACTCCATATTGTTCCTCCAAAAATACACATAAGCCTGCAACGTCCAAAGAATCAAGGCCTAGATCACGAGACAGGTCCATTTCTCTTGCAATCTTCTCTTCGGAATGTCCTGATAACCTGCTTAAATGGGCAAAAATCGTTTTTTGTACATCAGAAGTTACCATCTGATTTGCGATTAGCTCAATGGGAACTTGCTGCTGAGTAATCTTTGGGATTTTTTTCTGCCAACGAGAATAAGAGATAAGCGTTAATGGCTCTGCTCCTGGGTCAGGATAGCGATTATACCATTCTTCTAAATACTTATTAAAGTCTACACGTGTCGTATCCCAAGGAAAATCTAAAGGTGGCAGAGAAAATTCCACTTTCACATTGCGCTTAGGCATAAAGAAAAATCCACTTTTACACAAAAACTTAGCGCATCTTCTTAAGATTTGACCAAAATTAGGAGATATTCCGGTTATCGCCCGAGAAAATTGGCTCCCCCAAAGCCCTGTCGTTCGCACTAATACTATATTAAGATCTGGGCAAAGCTGTAGTAAACGATGTACAAAAGAAGCTCCACCAATGATTTCAAAGCCGGAAATTTTTAAGCGACCAGAGGGATAAATCATGAAATGATTTTTCTCCTTAAGACCTTTAACAATTTCTTGCATGCATTGATCTACTTTTTTCCCACGCCACTTACTAGCTAATGAATCCATTGTCGGCAAAGGGATAGCCTTAACTAGATCCATAAACCAACGAAATCCTTTAAGGTAATAAAAATGCTCAACTACGAGAGGTCGAGGTTGGAATAAGGGCCATAGAAGGCTCTCTACAATTACAGGATCTATTTCAGCAGGATGATTAGGTAAAAATAAAATCCCACCGGGTTTTTTAAAAGAATGATTTTTAATGTTCTCCCAACCACAAATCTCAATGCGATAGCGTAAGGAAAGCAATTTGCGAATAATCCAACAAAAACCATTTAAAATCCAAGTAGTTGGCCTACTCTGCTTCATAAAAATCTCCTTAACCTAAGAACTATAAATAAAAAAAATACACTTGCTTTGTTTTAAAATCAGTAATATTAATAAAAAAAGAGAAAAACAATCAACTTTATTGACAATATATACAATAAAAAAACAAAATGCAATTAAGATAATTTTTAATACTAAATTATTTTAAAATTTATATATAAATTAAAAGATAGCTGTATGAAAATTAACAAACCCTCTTCTCAACAACCGTTAAATAATTCTGCTTTTAAAGTTTCCACTTCTTCCTTACTTAGATGTTTAAGAAAAATATTAAACAAAGCTATCAAAATCTCTCTCTTCTTTATCCGAAAAAACCTATTCGTCAGAGCGTGTTTGCAGAGATCTTAAAAGATCTTTTCAAGTCTTTTATACCTCATTAAAAAAAATCATTTAAAAAAACTCCTAAATTAAGTTAAGTAAAGATTGCACGCTTAAAATCCGGAGTTTATATGAAAATAGGACCTAAAAACCCTGCTAAATCAAATGATTACAATAGACAAACTAAGTCTTCTCTTATACAAACAAGAGATAAAGTTAGGAAAGTTGCCAGAAAAATCCCTCATGCTTTTACAGCAGGGAAAGTGCATTTTTCTAAACTTAAAGCCAATAGGATCTCTGAAAAAACCAATCGCTTATTTACGCAAAAAATGAATACATTTAATAGCTAGTAAACGCTTAATAATATCTCCAAACAAGAAAGGAAGCACTCCTAAGAGTATAGCTTGTGTCCATCCTATAAAAACTGCAAGCCAAATAGCTCCAAATAGATAAATAATTCCATCCCCAATTGATAAGATCCAAAAAAGATTATTTTTAGACGCAGAACGATTTAAAAAACCCACCATTCCTGCAGCTATTATATACCCTAAGAAATATCCAGCATTAGAACCTAATAAACAAGCAAAGCCTCCTGTACAGGTTGCAAATACAGGAAATCCTAAAGCTCCTTGCAATAAAAATCCTATTACAGCAAGTATTGTTCTTTTGGCCCCAAATAACACAGAAAGCGACAGAATCAGGGTATTCTGCAATACGATGGGCACGGGAGTAAAAGGAAGAGGAATAGAAATAGGCGCAACTAATGCTATAAAGAAACTCATTCCCAATACAATAAGTGTTTCTCGTACATAAGTTTTTGTTTCAGTCTGTATGCTCATTGTATTCATAGAAACCTCCTAATTTGGCTTTTTAGTATGTGATAAAACCAATTCCCAATCAGTGCAGGGAGAAGCGTATTTAGGCTCAGCATGGGTTGCCCACCCAGGTATAGCTGAAATCAAAACAGCTCCCTGCTGCTTTAGCTTAAGAAATTTACCATGATCATCGCTAACACTTCGATTTAAAGAAAAACTTCTATGAATCTCTATGTCTCTGACTAAGGTTTTATACCTCATTGCATAGGTATTGGTGGTAGAAGGTGTAGTGCGCCAATGGCAGGAATTGGTATGGAAAATTTTTGCAGATAAATTTTGATATTCAGGTAGAAAATATTTATCTTTATGATCATATAAAGTGACATAGTCAACTCCTGGTAGAGTAAAAGATTCTCGCAATATTCTACACCAATGAGGTCTATGGATATAATCATCTTCTAAAAAATAAATAATCGTCTGATCGGAAAACTTTTGTGAAGCTACATAATCAAGCATCCCTAAGAAGGAAGCCGTTTCGGTTCCTCCTTGCATTTCAAGTACAGGAAATTTTTTTTGCTTATGAATAAAGTGCGGCGTTTCGCAAGGGTGAAAAGTATCGAGCAGAAAAGTCACTTCTATTTTAGGGTCATCGATTGTGTCTAATAAATTAGTTAAGCAAAGCTCTCTGTCAAAAGAGCGATATCTCTCTTTATGTGCACTTATTTGTGAATAGTGACAATGACGCACAAATACCTGGATATTCTCTTGAGCAGGATTTTTTATCCATGAAACCAATTTACGTAATATATCCATCAAGATACTTCTTTGCTTGCTTAAAAACATTTTGCGATTCCAGAAAGGAGATTTTCTTTATCGCTTCATCTAAATCAAACCACCTTGCTTGCACAACCTCATCTGGCTGACACTCCAAAACTCCGGTTACAAGAGCTGGAAAATAACTAACAGTCTTAGCTTTCTTTTGAAGATAATAGCTTTCTGTAAAAGGCTTTAGAGAAAGGATTTGCTGAACACGTAAACCAGTCTCTTCTTTTAATTCACGAATAGCAGTCTCTTGTGCTGTTTCTGTTTCTTTAGCTCTGCCTTTTGGGAAACCCCAATGTTGTCCACTAAGATGTTGAATCAACAATACTTGCCATTTTCCGTTTAATTTGCGAAAAGGGATAATACCAAAAGAGGCTATCATTGTTTAACCATAAGGAGCAAAGATTAAACTAGAGTTATGCCCACCAAAACCAAAAGAATTGCTAAGCGCTGCGGTTACTTTATGGGGCGTGGCTTTTACAACAATATCTAAATCTTGCACTTCTTCTTCTGGCTCTTCTAAATTAATGGTAGGATGTAACATTCCTTGACGCATTTGCTCAATCAGAGCTACCGCTTCAATGCCTCCTGCTGCACCAAGACAATGCCCAATCATTGATTTAGTAGCATTTATTTTAATGTTTGCAGTATTTGACCCAAAAGTTTGTTTAATTCCCCGTATCTCACATAAATCCCCTACTTGCGTAGAAGTAGCATGTGCATTAATATAGTTAATCCGCTCTTTTGATATATCAGAATTTTTAATTGCCTGTTCCATACACAACTGAACTCCTTTTCCATCTTCCCGAGGGGATGTCATATGAAAGGCATCGCAATTAATAGCTCCACCTAGGTATTCACATAAAATAGGTGCATTTCTTGCCAAAGCATGTTCCAGGCTTTCTAAAACTAGAACACCTGCTCCTTCTCCAATAACAAAGCCATCTCTTTCCTTATCCCAAGGCCTAGAGGCTTTTTGAGGATCCTCATTGTATTTTGATAAAGCATGGCAAGCAACAAACCCTCCTACTCCAATCGGATTAATAGGAGCTTCTGTCCCCCCGCATAACATAAGATCCGCTTCTCCACGAAAAATATGCTCTGCTGCTGCATGTATAGAATAGTTAGCTGTAGCACAGGCCGTAGAAATGGAGTAATTAGGTCCCATAAAGCCCAATTCAATTCCCAATAAAGCACCAGCCATATTAGTAATAATGAAAGGAACGAAAAAAGGGGTAAGACGTTTAAACCCTTCTTTTATAAGGGTTTGAGTACCGTTATAGAACATATGCATTCCACCCATACCAGAGCCTATAATTACACCACAGCGTTGCTTCTTTAACTTCGATAATAATTCAGGTGTTAGGAGGTGTGCTTGTTGTAGAGCCTTCTTTCCCGCTACAATTGCATAGCGAATAAAAGGATCAACCCGTCTTGCTTGTTTTTTATCTAAATAATCACCCACTTCAAAGTTGCGAATGCTAGCAGCAAATCTAGTGGGATAGTCTTGACAAGGAAATTCTTCAATAGGGACAACTCCACTCTTTCCCAATAGAAGCTGTTGGTAAAATGTCTCCACATCTGTGCCAAAACAAGACGCAAGGCCCATTCCTGTAACAACAACCCGTTTTTTTTCCATAAAAAACTCCCCATAAAATAAGCAGTTAGGATATACAAAACGGACTAATTTTTGCAACTTGAGAAGCAAGAAGTAACTTCTGTTAATAAAGATCTATTAAAAATAGCAATAAAATTTATTTTACAAATCTAAGCTTGCTTATCTGATTCAATATTGATTTTTAAATCTATAATAGCCCCCTTGTTCCATAATTCCTCCAAACGGTATCTTTCTCTCAACCCAGGTTCAAAAATATGAACCATGGTATCTAAGTAATCGATAACGGCCCAATCACCGTTCTGCAGGCCTTCTACATAAGAGGGTTTAAAGCCTACTTTCTTCAGTTCATCAACAATAGTACTTGCAATAGCGCTTACATGTTTATCTACATTGCCTTCTGCAATAATGACAAAATCAGCAAGCGAGCTAATGCCTCTTATATCAAGTGCTAAAATATTGCTGCCTTTCTTATCAAAAATAATCTGAGCAATTTGATTAAGGTATGGAGGAATTTCTTGAATATTCATGGTTTTTAAGAGTATAGGTGATTTACTTGAATATAGTCTAGTATCTTTGCAGGTACAAGATGCTTACAAAACTTTCTTTGCTGCAAACGCTGGCGTATCACTTCACTACTAATTTCCATTAAAGGAATTTTTATAAATCCTTTTTTTAGTTTGCTCTCTGCTTGAGAAGACAGCTTAAAATCAATGAATTGAGAAGTGACAAATCGCGAAGCTATTAAGGGGGTTACTAGACGTAAAAGATCTTCTATCTGATGCCAAAGATGCAAGTTGGGTAAAAGATCTTCTCCTAATAAAAGAAAAAGATCTATTTCCCCTCTTTTTTTTAACCTTTTGACTGTATCTATCGTATAAGGTTTCTGCATTTGAATTTCCCAGTCTAGCAAAGTGAGGGAGGGAGACTCCTCAATCATTAATTGCAACATGCTAGTACGATGTTCTATAGAAACATGAGGGATTTTAAAAGCAGTACTTTTGGCAGGACAAATGAAAACCTTGTCTAGATGAGCATGTTCTAACAAATTAACTATCAGATTTAAATGACCGAAATGAAAAGGGTCAAAACTGCCGCCAAATAAACCAATTTTTTGCTTTCTCAAAGAACAGTCCATCCATTTTTACCAGCAACCTTCTTAAGCACTCGATCGGGATTTACACTAATTGCTGTCCCTGCAGCCTCTAAAAAGGGTAAATCTAAATGGCTATCTGAGTAAGCTGTAATATTTTTATGATCAACACAGAGCTTTTGTGCTAATTCTAACATATAAAAAGCTTTCTGTTCCCCTGCCAGAACAAAGCCAACAGCAGATAGCTTTCCTTCGGAATCAATTGCATAGTCAGTTGCTTTCCAAGCATGAAACCCTAACTTTAAAGCGAACTTTTTGACTAAAAAATCAGGAGAATTTGATAGAAGAAGAGTATAATGCCCTAAATGTTGGGCTAGTTTTAAATGAGCAACAGATGGTAAATAAAGCAGCTGATTAAAATATTCTTCAACAAATAAATCAGCTGCTTGCTCTAATAAGGATAGTTGACGTCCAGATAGCGCCTGAAGAAAAATTGCTCGATGTAACTCAAGCAAATTTTTTTCTAGTATATAGTAACGAAAATAAGAATAGACAGCATAAAACAAATGGTTATAGCTTAACATGTTTTGTCTAATTAAATAGCGGCAAAAAGCCAAGCTACAATTACAAGTTGTTAAAGTGTAATCTAAATCAAATACGCTTAAATGCATCCAGTTCTTATTTAGATTAAGCATTGACTTCTGTCAAATCTCCATCTCCGCTATCTTCTTTATTTTTTTCTTTATATCAATAATGGAGTTATTAATCTTCTCCAGAACACTTTTATCGGTTTCCATTAGATCTCTGTACATGATTGTTTTTTCAAAGTCAAGACCAGAACCTCCTAGTAGTTTACGATACTGCTCTAGTTGCTCTTTTAGTTCCTTACGTCTATTTTCCTTTTCAAAAAGAACAATATGTAACTGCTCAAGCGATTTTTGATCATCCTTTGACAACAACATTAAAGTTTTTTCTTTGTTATCGTTAATTAGATCTTTAACCCGCTTAAAAAGTCTTTCTAACATTTGTTTTTCAGACTGTTTCCATTGATTTTGTTCAAAAGTTTTTTCCAAAATCTTATTTTGAGCAGTTAACTGTTCAAGCTTTTTAAATCATAACTAAGTTTTTCTAAACGATCTTTTTTCTCTTTTTCTTTTTCTTGTAATTTTTGCATGTGTATTTTTTCTGCTTCACGAACTTTTTCTAAAATGGGCTTTTTTACATTATATAATTGTTCTTTTAGCGTCTGCACCTCTTCTCGTCCCAATAAAACAGTTCTCATGAAAGCCAGAATTTCTGCGATTTGTCGATCGCATTCTTGAAGTGAGCTTTCTTCATTAACAGAAGTCACAAATGCTTGAATTTTTTCTGTTACTAAATCAAACCCTTGTTTAAAGAGCAGTTTTTTCTCTTGGGTTTCTTTTTTTCTTTCTTTTTCATAATTTTTGATTTCATCCCAACAGGTGCTTAATTTAACACGCGTTTCCGTAAAGACATGGGTATTTAGAGTCAAAACTTTAGCAATCTGCTGTAAATGCTTAATTTCTTCTCTTAAGATATACCCTGGGAGCTGTTTTATCTCTCCTTCACGAAATTGAGAATACACAAAGTATTCTACATCTTGACTAAATTGCTCAGAAATTTTCTTGATTAATTCTTTACGCCTAGGAAAAACTTGATTTCCACATAAAGATAACCTTTCTAGCAATTTATTTTTTATGCGAATGCGCATCTCTGTTTTAAGAAGCTCTTTACGCAAAGAGTTAATTTTTACAGCTAATGCATTTAATAATTGCAATTCTCGTTGAATGGTCGCATAAAACCCTCTATTTTTTTGGAGAGAAAAACACTCTTCAGAGATTACTATGTCTGCAATCATCTCAAGCACTACATTCATGTCTGCTGCATCTTTTTCTAATGCTTGAATGGCTAGTTCAATTTGTTCAACTGCAAATGCCGACTGCTGATCTACAATCTCCTTTAATTGCTTTGCTTCTGAAGCAAGTTCAATATAAGAATTCCATAAATCAGCACGAATTGAGATAGGCATATCTTCTTTGAATAAAGAAAGACAAAGTTTTCTAACTTCCCAAAAATCCTTAAAGCGAGGAGAGCTTCCTTGAGATAAGGATTGACGCATAAATTCCAAACTTAATCGGATCTTTTTTTCACTATTTGTTTCACCGTGAAATTGCTCAAGAAACTCCATTAATGAATGGGTACTATTTTTTTCCTTCATATCGTTTAAGTAAGCATCAGACACGTCTTCTTGAGAATTATCTTTTTCGCTTTGTTTCTGCTTCGCAGTAAGTTCAGCAATACTTTCATTGCTGAAGTTCTTTCCGGATTCGCCTTTCATATCGTGATCTGAATTCATTGTACTGATGGTTGTGTTTCAGAAAAAATTGGTTTTAAAGTTATAAACAGAAAAATACTAAATCATCTTAGTTTTTTGGTGAAGGATGAACCTATCATTAACAAATTTATTTTGCAAAAAATAACAAAATAGCTTATTTAGTATTTTTTTTTGTATATAAAAAAAGCAAAAAAATTTAAAAGCTTTGTTCATAATCTCTAATGATTATTTCAGCTGCTATTTCTACTGAAACTTTGTTAAGGTTCAACCAGCGAAATAAAGGCTCCTTACGAAACCAGGTAAATTGCCTTTTAGCATATCTTCTTGAAGCTTGTTTAAAAAGTGTAATAAATTGTTGCAAATCTTCTTGTGTTTTAGGTGATTGTAAATAGCTTAAGCATTGACGATAACCAATTGCTTGAGAGGCGGTTTGATTTTTGCTTAACCCTTGCAATTCCAACTGCTTCACCTCTTCAACAAATCCCTTTTCTAGCATTTCATCGCATCTTTTTTCAATTCTAGGATATAAAACTTCTTTTGGCATGTATAAAAACCAACAACGAAAATCATATATCTCTGATAGTTCTGAAATAACTGGTAGCAAGGCTGATACCTTATTTTTAGTCACAGAAATAATCTCTAAAGCACGCATAATTTTTTGTCTATCTTTCGATGTAACAGTCATTGCATAATCTGGATCCAATATTTTTAAACGCTCGTAAAGCGTTTCTGTACCGAGAGTATTCATCTCTATCTCTAGTTTTGCCCTTAAGTCCGGTTTGGACGGAGGACCATTAGGAGGGCCATAGATTAAGGAGTGGATGTAAAAACCGGTTCCGCCGACTATAATGGGAACAGCTCCTCGATCCAAAATCTCTTTAATTACTGAATTTGCTTCTTTATAAAACTCTACCACATTAAATGTTTCATCTAAACATCGACTATCAATCAAATGGTGAACGACTTCTCTTCTCTCTTCTAAACTGGCTTTGGCAGTACCAATATCCATTCCTCGATAAACTTGCATGGAATCTGCTGAAATAATCTCACCGCCAATTGCCTTAGCAATTAATAAGGATAATGCAGTTTTACCCACTCCGGTAGGTCCTGCAATAATAATTACCTTTTTCTTTTGAGATCTGGGAATCAATTTATGGGTTTGCTCTAAGGGAAACTGCGTTAGTAAAAGCTGGAGTTCTTTATCTTCACAAATACCTGCAGTGCCCACATCTACTCTCTTTGTAACTTATATTGCAACTCTCTTAAGTTAACACACCTCTTTTTTTTTGAAAGCATGCAAAAGAGTTGCTTAACCTCTAAGATCAAAGCACCTCTACACGCACCCGGCAATTAAAACGCGCTCCAATAGCACCAACAATAATCCTTAAGGAACGAATCGTCCGCCCTTGTCTACCTACTACTTTAGCCACATCATGAGCAGAAACTCTCACTTCAACTGTTGTTTCTTTCTGATTATCAATCACTTGAATATTTACCTCTTCAGGAGAGTCAACTATATTTTTAATAATATAAGCAATAAATTCTTTCATAATTTTAATTATTCCTAATGGTACTATTTGAAAAAATCTGGTTAAACACATTCTTAGCCAATATGTTAATTGAGCTTCAATAAGATATCACTAAAAATAAAAGGGAAGTATTTTTTAAAAAGATAAAAAAAAATTGAATTCTTGCCAAGAGAACTCATTTAAGAGTATAGCTCAAATTAAACCTTCTTGCGTCTTGAATCAGAAGGCGAACCAAAACAGCACTAGCTGTAATCGTTCTGAGATTTAAGACGCACTTTGTACAAAAGCTAATTTTGATAAGCGCAGATCGATCACCTTTTCTCTCAGACGTAAAAAGGGCTGATTCATCTGTAATACTACCCTCTTTTTTTCTTGCTCAATCAATTCTTCTTTTAAATTCAAATAATTCATAAGTTGTTCTCTGTAATTTTTTGTGCCTAAACGAAGAAGATGAGGAAAGATCATTTGTTGTTCCAGTCCATTTTTCCATTGTACAATGGTATTATCCACTGTTAGAACAATCTCTCTTTTACCACAACTAGAAGCAAATGCGTGAGAAAGATCGATACGCACTACATTGGATAATCCCACTTCATGAATCAATTGAAGTAAAGAAAAAGCTAAATTTACATAAGTACCAACCATGGCTTCTTTCCATCTTACAACAGGTTTACCAGGGTCCGTAGATCGTCTGCCAAAAGAAGACAATCCAAAGTAGATATACGGCAGGTTTTTAGGAGAAAGAAAAGGATAAAAAGGGAAAGGATAACCTGCTTTATCCATTACTACATTTTCGTAATCCTCAACCCATGCAACTGGTTGACGAATCGTATAATCTATATAAAGAGTGGCAGGCTTTAATACCTTTACATCCGCCTGAGCAATTAAAGGAGAAGAAAGTAAACGCTGTTTAGCTATCTCTTCATTAAAAAAAATCATACTAGTTGGAACATCGCGAGAAATTTGCAAAATTTCCGCTAGATATTCTGTTTTTAAAGCCTCTTTTTGGGGACCTGTTTGGATAATGGAGTGGATTTGATTATCATAGTTAAAGGCTTTTTGGTATTTTTTTTTTAAATGCTGCTTTAGATAAGCAAAAGACCCTCCTGTACACAGAAGCGTAGAAACAATAATCCAACCAATTGCATAAGAAAGAGGCAGCCGTGTAGAGAGTTTTAATCGAGATATCATCTAAAGATTTTCCATAATATCATAAAACAGGTTACTGATGTCTCCAGCCCCCATAGTTATTAAACAATCCCCTGTTTGTAGGATTTTTACAAGCTGACAAGATAATTTGCTGCGAGAGAAGTAATAAGCAGGGCGTTTAATTTCCTTGTTAATTTCGCGTAATAAAAGCTCTTCATCAATCTCTTTAATAGGAGCCTCTCCAGCTGCATAAATATCTGTAATAACCACTATATCCGCAGCTTTAAAAGCAGCCCCAAACTCATTTAAACAAGTCAGGGTGCGCGAATAACGATGAGGTTGAAAAACCAAAACAATCCTTGCAGATCCTACTGCATTTTTTATAGCTCTTAAAGTTGTAAGGATTTCCGTAGGATGATGAGCATAATCATCATAAAAAATGATCCCTTTTGCTTCTCCTTTATACTCTAAACGTCGATTTATCCCTTTAAAGCTCATAAAAGCACTGCGGATTTTTTCTTCCATCATCCCTAATTTAAGACAAAGACCAAATACTGCAGATGCATTGAGTATATTATGCCTACCTATTATGGGTATTTCTATCTCTTTATAACGTTTATTTTCAAAACAAATAGTAAATATATTTCTCCATTTATCTTGACGATGACTTTCTATAAATAGCGCATTTTTTTTATCAAACCCATAGCTATTCCCTTTGGTTACCATCTCCGATAACCAGGGATTATCCCCATACCAAAAAAAATGCTCCCATGAGATAATTGATTCAATAAACTTCTGGAATCCCCTAACCAATCCATTCATTGTTTGCCAGTAATCAAGATGGTCATGATCGATATTTGTGATAATTGCTCCGAAAGGAGTATATTTTAAAAAAGACCCATCGCTCTCATCTGCTTCTGCAATAAAATAACGCCCTTTTCCATAGCCTGCATTAGTATTTGAACCACGGATAAATCCCCCTATTGCAAAACTTGGCTGCATCTCTTTTTCAAGCAAGATATGAGATAAAAGAGAAGAGCTTGTGGTCTTTCCATGAGTTCCTGTTACTAATAGAGCTTCTTGAGGCTGCATAATTAAGGCGAGTAGATCAGATCTATGTAAAATACTAAGTTTATGCGATTTTGCAAACATAAGCTCTGAGTTATCAGAAGAAATAGCGCTGCTGTAAACAACAATAGCATCTAAAGGAATCTGCTCTTTTTTATGTCCAATAAAGATCTTTGCTCCTTTTTTTTGCAATCCACTTGTAATGTAAGAGTGCACGGTATCGCTTCCACTAACCATTGCGCCTTTTTCTAGAGCAATTAACGCCAAACCACTCATTCCAATCCCACCAATACCAATGAAATAATAGTGTTTGTTATACATGTAGAGTCTCTATAATGAGGTCACTCATTTCTCTTTTTTTACTCTTGAGATTTTGTAGAGAAATACGCATTTGCTCTCCTACTTCTGGATTTTTATAAAATGTATCTAAAAACTCTAGGATTACTCTTTGCATGTCGATTCCCTCTTCAACTACATAAGCTGCGGATAGACGCTCCAGAAACAAAGCATTTTCTTTTTGATGCTGCTCTGTTGCATAAGGATAAGGAACAAGTATTGCAGGCACTTGGTAGTGAATGATTTCAGCTATTGTAGCAGCCCCTGATCTACAAAGAGCTAAATCTGCCGCACAAAAGACTTGGCTCATATTTTTCTCAAAGGGTTTAATGAATGCGGGGATATTACGCTTTTTACAAAACTGCTCTACTTCAATAGATATTGATCTACCAGCTAAATGGATGATCTGAAAAGCTATCTCTTTAGCAAGTAAGTGCTCGCAAATATTTAATACAGAATGATTAATAGCAGATGCTCCTTGAGAACCTCCAAAAATCAAAAGAGTAAAACGACGAGGAGCTAATTGAAGTTGCTCTCTTGCCTTTACTTGCGATAGAGTAGACTCTTTTGCCCTTAAAGGCCAAGCCACTTCTATCAGATTTCCTTTGATTTTCTTTGCAAGAGGTAGATGAATTGCAGTATGAGTAGCAAAAGAAGAAAAAAACCTGGTTACTTTTCCTGCTACTGTATTCGATTCGAATAGCATGAACGGTCTTTTTTGCAATTTTGCTGCACATAAAATAGGAAAAGCATGAAAACTGCCAAAGCCGATGATCAGATCGGGTTTAAATCCTTTAAGAAAAAAACAACTTTGAGCAACAGCTTTAAGCAAAGAATATAATGCCCCTAAACACTTGGTTAATCCTTTCTGAAAAGGTGTTTTGGCCAAAATTTCATGAAACTTAAAACTCTTTCTATCAAAATATAAATTTTCTTTTAACCCAGATCCAACAAAGAGAACTTCTATCTCTTTTTCTTGTAGCTTCTTAGCAATCTCTTGTGCGGGCAAGAGATGTCCACCTGTTCCTCCTGCAGCGATTATCACTTTTTTTTTAATCATCATTTTTCAGTTGTTGTTTAGCTTCTTCTGCTACTTTTACAATAACGGTTAGTGCAAGCATATTTGCAATTAAAGAGGACCCTCCTTGGCTAAAAAAAGGAAGATTCGTACCTTTGCTAGGTAATAATCCTGAAACTATGCCTAGGTTTAAAAAAGCTTGAAAACAAATCAGAAAGGTAAAGCTTGCCACAAGATAAAACCCACCGATTTCCTTTACCTGCAATGCAATGGCAAAACCGCAAAATGCTACTATAGTATACAGAAAAATCAGAATACTCATTCCGATAAAACCACACTCCTCTGCAAAAATGGCTGCAATATAATCACATCTTGCCTCTGGAAGATATTCTAGCTTTTGTAAACTCTCTCCGATTCCTCTACCAAATAACCTACCAGAGCCTGCTGCAATTCTTGCTTGATAAGGTTGATGTCCCTTGCCTTTTAAATCATATTCTGGATGTAAATAGATCTTTAATCGATCTGACACATGAGGCATCTGTGAAGCAACCACAGCACCTATGCAGCAAATAATGGCTAAAGGCAATGCCCAGTATACCCACTTGATCTGACTTAAGATAAATAAAACAATTAAAGCAGAGAGGATAATGGCCACTGTTCCATTATCAGGCTCAACTAAGATTAAGCTTAAAGGAATACAAATAATACCTAGCAAACGTAAAAATTGCATCCAATTCAAAGAGCTTTTTTGTTTAGTGACTGTATAGACATAATACAAAGGGATTATATACTTGACAAATTCCGAAGGCTGTAAAGAGTTCCCAAACAGACTAATCCAACGACGAGCTCCATTGAGTTTAGGCCCAAATACCAAAACAAGAATTAAACCCATAACCCCTAAAAAAAGTAGCAATGGGCTCAATGACAAAAGAGATCGATATCCCACCGACCAAATAGTAATTACGCCTATTGCGCTTACAGCTGCATAGAGAAGTTGTCTTACTAATGCATAATAAAGGCTACGGTCTGAAAAACGATCTAGAATTTGTGCAGAGGTTGTATTAAAGACCATCACAAGGCCTAATACAAAAAGCACAGAAATAGAGCTGAGCATGATAAAGACGTAACGATTCATGAAATCGATCCTTGAAAACAAAAGCTATTAACGAATACGCAATTTATCCCCAGGTCGTAGTTTTCGAGCTTTTTCTTCACTCATCTCATTAAGATTCAAAAGATTCTCTAGTTTAATGTTATTTTTTTTCGCAATAGTCGAAGGATTATCTCCTTCTTTCACAATATAGTATTGTGTTGTCTCTTCCAAAACAGGGCTTGCAGTATGATTAGAAGGAATTTTCAGAACCTGGCCAATACGTAAGTGAGATGTTTGCAGCCCGTTTAGTCGCATAATTTCATGAACCGTAGTATGATATTGGCGTGCAATTTTTTCCAACATATCCCCTTTTTTAATAGCAATCTCCATATGTCTAGTCAATTTTTCCGTGTTTTCCAAAATAGCAGCTTGTCTAGGTTCCTCTGCAATAATAGGGTTTTGGATGGCTATAGGTTGTTCTACAGTATTTAAGCGTTGTTTTGCAAATTGTTCTAAAGCGTGATCTACAGCATCTCCTTTTTGAATAACTGCTTCTTTTTTAGGAGAAACATCTACAATAGGCTTAAGTAGCTCTACTGACTGATAGTATGTATCATGCATAGGAGATTTTAAAGCGCTGGCAAATAAAATAATTAATAATCCTGCATTAACCAACACAGCAATAATAATGGTATCTTTACGACTCATAACTCTTAAATCTCCCCATCTCTTAATAAGCGCACTTGATACTGAAATTCTTTTCCCCTATGAGCATAGTCACAAAACATATCAAAACTTGCACATCCTGGTGAAAGTAAGACGCTCTCTTTTTCCTTAGCAAGCTTTTTTGCCATAATTACCGCTGATTGCATAGAATCAACGCATATAACGGGAACAAAAGGATGCAGCTCTTGCTGTATTTTTTTTGCTGCTAAGCCAATTGCTATAATTTGTCTTACTTTCCCTGAAAAAGGTTTTTTCCAGAGCGCATATGAGCTCCCCTTATCAACTCCTCCAGCAATCAGGATAACTTCTTTTTTCATTGCGCGTACAGCACAAATAACTGCATCTATATTTGTGCCTTTACTATCATCATAGTAATCAACTCCAGCAATAGAAGCTATATATTCCAATCTGTGTGGAGGCCTACAAAATGTAGTTAAAGCTTTCGTAAATTGTGCGTGGGAAATACCAAAAGGTTTACAAAGAGCCCAAGCTGCTAATGTATTTTCCCTTTCATGCTCTGGATATTCTCTATATAGTATCGATGAAAAACATTCAAGATCTTTTTGATAAAAACCTAATGTTTGGTATTCCTTTTTTTCCAAAAGAAAACCAAACCGCTCTATCACTTTCTCATGCACAAACAAAAAACCTCTCTCTTTTATACAATTTTGTAGACGCAGTTTTGTTCTAGCATAGATCTCCACATCAGGATAACGATCTAAATGATCTGGTGTAATATTAAGGATAATTGCATGATCAAAAACAGAAGAGCTCAGAGTTTCTAGCTGAAAAGAGCTCAATTCCACTACAAGAACTTCTGCTTTTTTAGAAGTAAGCACATAAGAGCAAAGAGGCATACCAACATTTCCTACTGCTTTTGCACAAATTCCGCTTGTATTAAAAACATGTTCTATTAGTAGAGTTACAGTGGTTTTACCATTGGTTCCTGTCACTGCTATTAAAGGCTCCGAAAGAAAAGGTAGGGCTAATTCCATCTCTGTAACAATAGAAATACCCCTATCTTTGGCAGTCGTATAGATTATATGTTTAGGATCAACTCCTGGTGAAATTACACATTGGTCTATTTCTTTCCAACAAACAGCTCTAAGATCAAAAATACGCTTTAAGCCGAGCTTTTCTAAATAAGTAACTTCTTTAGAATCCAAGTAATCATCAAAGGCACATACGTTTTTTTTATGCGATAGAAGTAACTCCGCAGCAGCTCTCCCGCTTTTTCCCAGGCCTAAGATAAGAGTACTTTTCATAAAACCCTCTAAACATCAAAAACTTAAAGTTTATGCTTATTTTCTACTAAAACTACAAGACTTGTTATTTAAAAACTACAGAGATGCTAAGGATTTCATGATCTGCTTAATCCTTTAAAGGGTGGTTTACATGACTATAATATCACCTGCGTGAAAGAGACAATATTTCCTTTTATCTTGATTTAAAGTGGGTCAGAAGTCAGGAGCTACTCCTCATAAAACCTTAAAAGCTATCAGAAATTTTAAGTTTCTGATAGCTTTTAAGCAAAGTTACATATAAAAAACTTCTTTTCAGATAAAAATTTATTGCGCACTGTTTGAGCTGCTAAAATTATTTGCTTTAAACTATGCTATGCAAAACTTTTTATACAATATTCCTGCCATTACTTTTTCATCTTCAGAAAAACTCTCCGTTTTTTCGTAAAGATAGTGAGCTAGAAAAAGGCCTCTTGCTTTTTTTGGATGTTCTTTTTCTTCTATAAGATATTTTATATGAGAGTACATGATCTGTGCTAAAGGTACGGCAGTTGTTTTTGTTTTGACAAAAGACTCCGATACCTTTCCTTTTAAAAACTCTTTAGCTTTAGAGAGCTTATCTTTAGATTCACTATTTTGCGATAAATATATCGTTGCCAAATAAAGTTCACTTGTTGCTTTTTCTTGTTCTGAAGGTTTTGATTGTAAAATTTTCTTAAATGCTTTTTTTGCCTCTTTATAACAACCTTCTTTAAAGAATTTTTTTGCTTTCTCTAAAGAATTTAAAGGCTCCGATTCACTGTTCAACAAATTTCTCATTCTTCTTATAGTACTGGATCGATTTTTATAAGATGGATTAAAGTCCATTTCTTTATTATTAGTAAAAGGTTTCCTTAACACAGAGCTGGCCCGATTTCTATAACCTGAAACAGTATTAGCTCGCCTTCTATGCATTGAAAGAGCGTCGACTTGACTGCTCAAACAATCTATACGCGTTGAAAGAGCTTCGATATCTGAATGTTTAACACGCTTTCTTGAAGCGGAAGTAAAAGATCTTCTAAAACTAGTTGCCCAATTGTACTTAGGCTTATTAAATTCATTTAATATGTTTGTATCCATATATAACCCTTAAGTTTAAAAATATTTTTTAATTTAATTATTAACTATTTATTAACTATATTTAATAATATTAACTATATTTAATAATAACATATATAAATAATAACATAAAATATATTATTTTTAAAAAAAAATATTATATTTATTAAAAATAATAATTAAGGATTAATAATAAAAAGATTTATTAAATATTTTTAACTTATTCGAATTGTTGCAAATCTATAAATTAAGATTACAAACTAATATCTATCTAATTCAAAATTAAAGCTTTAAATCTTAATTTTTATATAGCGTATTATTAAGATTTTATAGTTTATAAAAAATTTGCGAAAAACAGCTTATTCATTTCTGATCTAACTTGAAAAATGATCTATAGAAAGATAGTTTACTTAAGTCTTGAGCTTAACTAATTGAAAATAAGAAAGATAATCTATGATTATCAGCTAGAAAACCCTAATGCTGAGCTTATAAAGCATCCCTATTGAAATTTTAAAGAGGCCAACCCAAATAAGGCTAAAATCAAACCAATAATCCAAAAGCGAATAACCACTTTTGTCTCAGACCAGCCCTTATACTCAAAATGATGATGAAGAGGTGTACATAAAAAAATACGTTTGCGGTTACGCAATTTGTAACTTCCTACCTGTAAGATCACAGAGAGGGTCTCTGCAACAAATACTCCTCCAACTAAGGCTAAAAGAAGCTCTCTTCGTAATAAAACAGCAGAAAAGCCAATGATTCCTCCTAGAGATAGTGAACCGATATCCCCCATAAAGACCTGTGCTGGGAACCCATTATACCATAAAAATCCAAGAGTTGCGCCAATAACAGCAAATAAATAGATAGCTATTTCTCCGCTTTGTTCAATGTATAAAATATTTAGATAACGAGCTATTTCTTTATTATTTGATAAAAAGGCAACAATTCCTAATACAACTGCTACCATAATCAAGCAGCCTGAGGCTAGACCATCTAATCCATCTGTTAAGTTCACCGCGTTGGAAGATCCAGTGATTACAAATACGCTTAAGAAAATCCCCAGAAATAAGCTTAAGCCCGTTAGTTTAAATAAGGGCTTTTTGATAAAAGGAACAAAATAATAGCCCATGTATTGCTGTGTATTTAATACTTTCCATTCTCCTTCTGTTTTGCTTTTTTTAATCCATTCTTTAGCAATAGGTGGACGCAAGAGATCTTCTTGTGTAAGCTGGGGTAGATATAGATAGCTGCAAATTCCCAAGGTAATAAATAGCTGCATGAGCAATTTGGTGCGCGCCTTCATCCCTTTGGAATTTTTTAACTTCATTTTTAAATAATCATCAATTCCACCTATAGCTGCTAGACCCAGAGTAAGTAAGCAGAGCATAAGGGTAAAGCTACTCGTCCAATCCATCCATAAAATAAGAGAAATTAGCGCTGAAAACAGAAGAAAAATACCTCCCATAGTTGGGGTATCCTTTTTTTTTTGATGAAGCTCTGCTAAGAGAGGGCAATCTTCTACACGAATCGACTGCCCTGTTTTTAAAGCATAGAGCCTTCTGATACAGTAAGGGCCTACCCAAATCGCACATAACAAAGAGCTCAATGCTGCTAGCATCATCCGAGTAGAAGAGTAGGTAAAAACCGAATGTAATGGAATTCCTAAACTGCTTAAATATTGATAAATGAAAAGAATCACGGATACACTCTTAAGTTGTTCATGAATGTTATCTTAATCTAGAAGATAAAAACATCGCAATTCTAATCCAAAATGCGCCATAATTGATGAGAATTTGCACCTTTAATCAAAACAACATCACCATAACCTGCAAAAGCATGCACAGCTTTGTATAAGTCTTGAAAATCATGGTATAGATAAGCTTTACGTTTATTCTTAATAAATAACTCTACCATTAAAGAGCAATCTTTTCCTAAACAAAGCAATATATCGGTTACTTCTAAAGCGTATTTAGCCACTTCCAAATGGCATGCTGCTGTAAACTCTCCGAGCTCTTTCATATCCCCTATTACAGCAATGGTTTTCCCTTTAGACTTTGGCAAGGACTTAAAAGCTGCTTTCATAGAAGACACACTCGCATTATAAGAGTCATCAACAAAAATAATCCCTTTTTTTTCTATGATAGTAAATCGATGAGAAATGGTTTTAAGTCGCTTGGTTTGTTCAATAATCTTTTTCCAACAAACGCCAAATTCCCTAGCAACTAGAGCAGAGCCACAAAAATCTTCCCATAAATGCTCTGCTTGAAACGGCAAAGAAAAAAAAGAAGAACAACTAGTTTTTTCAATCAAATAAAACTTTTCCCCATGAGCTTGTAAATAGAGATCTATTCCTTTTGATAAACCATAATTTTTTTTGGGCAATAAATGATTTTTAATAGCGGAAAAATTTCCTACATTAGGCCCTAAAATAGCAAGACGTGTTTTATTAGATGACAAAATTTCAGCCTTTGCTTGGGCAATAGCTTCTAGACCTTCTGGAAAATAAGCACTATGAGCTAAACCTATGTTGGTAATTACAACAATCTCTGGAGGAGTAATAGATACAAGTTTAGCTATTTGCCCTTTTTGATTCATTCCCATTTCTACAACAAAGATATCAGCTTTTTTATCTGCATTTAATAAAGCAAGAGGCACCCCTATTCGAGAATTGGCATTGCCGGGGGTTTTTGCAACTTTAAATTGCGCAGATAAAAGTGTTGCAATAAACTCTTTAATAGTTGTTTTCCCTACAGACCCAGTAACTGCAATAACACGAGTATGCCTCTTTGAAAATATAACCCGTGCCAAAAGATGCAATGCATTCATGACATCTTCTACGGCCAATAAAGATAAACCATAGCTTGGCCCTTTATATCTTTTGGATACAACAGCTGCTACTGCCCCTTTTTTTGCTGCTTCTTCTAAAAAAGCATGGCCATCTACCCTATCTCCAGACAGAGCAAAAAATAGATCTCTTGGCTCAATTAACCTACTATCTTGACGAAATCCTTCGATGGAAGTCAAGTTAGAGGAAAGTATGCCTAAACAAGCTGCAATTTCTTTACAAGTATACATTTGTATGAAAGAGTAACTAAATGAAGATTTTAATCATTAAAAAACTTATCCTTGACCCTTTTATACTTAATACAGCATAATTTTTTGCAAATTCCTAAGGTGGCATGGCCAAGTGGTAAGGCAGGGGCCTGCAAAGCCCCGATCCTCAGTTCGAATCTGAGTGCCACCTTTTATCTCTACTAAAGACCATGTTATATGTAGTTTCAACTCCTATTGGCAATTTAAAAGATTTTTCCTTTCGCGCACTTGATGCACTTAAAAAATGTGACTATATCTTATGTGAAGACACTCGTCATAGCCAAATCCTCTTAAATCATTATTCGATCAAAAAACCCCTAAAAAGTTTTCACCGTTTTAATGAAAGAATGAAACTCGATAACATTTTAGAAGATTTAGCAAATGGAAAAAATGTAGCACTTATTTCCGATGCAGGAACTCCTGCAATTTCAGACCCTGGTCTACAACTTATCTCTACATGTCGCCAAAAAAAAATTCCTATGACAGTGATCCCAGGAGCTTGTGCTTTAATTGCCGCTCTTGGATTATCTGGTTTTTCATCTACTACTTTTCAATTTCTAGGGTTTGTTCCTAAAAAAGAAAAAGAAAGGGTTCTAATTCTTAAGATAGCATTAGCGTATAAAGGGACTAGTATCTTCTATGAGACTCCTCATCAAATACAAAAAACCCTGTCTCATTTACAAAAACTAGATAATACAAGGTTTCTTTGTATTATAAGAGAAGCAACCAAACTACATGAGGAGAGTTTGTTTGGAGAAGCCAGTATCTTACTCGGTCATTTTCAAGCACATACCCCTCGTGGAGAAATCGTCTTATTAATTTCAGAAAATCCACAAGAGTGCTGTCTAACAGGCAATGTCATTTCACATATTAACATACTACAAGAAGAACTACATCTTAGTCGTTCTGAAGCTGTTAAAATAGTCGCCAAATTGCATCAGCTTCCTAAAAGAGAAATTTATAAAGAAAATCTTGATTTTTAAGGCAACTAATTGCAAAATAAGCTTTCTCTTTTTATACTTCTTCTATTAGAAATAATCACTATTATGCCACTCTGTATGACAATCACTTTTAACTAGGAGATAGTTATGTCAACACTTAAAGAACTGATTTTTGAAGAAGAAGCCAGAAATAAATTACTCGAAGGAATAGATCAACTTGTAGATGCTGTTTGTCATACATTAGGTCCTAAAGGAAGCAATGTAGCTATAGAATCTTCTTGGGGAGCTCCTAGCATTACCAATCATGGAAGTGATGTAGCTAAAGAAATTGAGCTAAAAGATCAATATACAAACATGGGAATTGCTTTAGGTAAAGAAAGCGCTGCAAAAATGAAAGATCTGTGCGGAGATGGAATAACCACCTGTTTGATTTTACTACGCGCAATTGCAAAAAATGCTGCTAAACAAATTACATCAGGATCAAGCCCTGTTCACTTAAAACGAGGAATAGAAAAAGCGCTTGACACCATTTTACATGCTTTGAAGACAAATTCCATTACCATTGAAACCCAAAAAGAAATACAAAATATAGCAACGGCCTCTGCTTCAGGAGATAAGGCCATTGGAACTTTTATTGCTGAAGCCATCGAAAAAGTAGGGAAAAATGGTGTTATTACCATAGAAGAGAGTAAAGGAATTCACACAACGGTTGAAATAGCTAAAGGAATGCAATTTGATCGTGGCTATATCAGTTCCTCTTTTTGCACAAAAGAAGATGCACTATGTGTAGAGCTACATAACCCTCGAATTTTAGTCACAGATAAAAAGATCTTATCTGCTCAAGAATTGCTGCCTATTTTACAATCTATTGCCACTTCTTCTTCTGAATTATTGATTATTGCAGAAGATGTGGAAGCAGATGCTCTTTCCACATTAGTGATTAATAAATTAAAGGGAATACTTAAAGTGAGTGCAGTAAAAGCCCCTGGTTTTGGAGATAATCGCCAGGAAATGCTCAAAGATATTGCTGTATTAACAGGTGCTAAATTTATTTCAAAAGAGACCGGTTTGTCTTTAAAAGATGCTACTTTTGAAGACCTAGGCTCTGCAGAAAAAGTGATTGTGAGCAAAGATAAAACAATCATTATTGCAGATGAGAGCAAAAGTAAAGAGGTAAAAGTACGCATTAAGCAGATTGATTTAGAAATTATAGAAGCTACCTCCTCGTACAATAGAGAAAAATTAGAAGAGCGCAAAGCTAAATTGATAAGCGGAGCAGCGATCATTCGCGTAGGAGGTGCTATTGAAGCAGAAGCCAAACAAAAGCAACAAATATTTAAAGACAGTCTCAATTCTACAAGAGCTGCGATTGATGAGGGAATTGTTATTGGAGCAGGAATCGGGCTTTTAAGAGCTAGTCGCAATGCATGCGTGAACTTAAATGAAGAAGAAAACATGGGAGCACAAATTTTGATCCAAGCTTGTGAAGCTCCTCTTAAGCAAATCATTGCCAATAACGGTCTAGATAGTGCTGTTATTTTTAATGAGATTCTGAGCAAAGAGCCACAATTTGGATTAAATGCCCTAACAGGAAAAGTAGAAGATCTCCTAAAAAGCGGTATTATTGACCCATTGAAGGTTTTAAGATCTGCTCTACAATGCGCTGTATCAACAGCTATTCTCATTCTTTTCTCAGAGGTTTTGATTGGTAATGCTCCTGAAAAAGAATAAAAAGGCTTCTTATTTAGCCTAGGTTTCTTTAGACCTAGGCTGGTTTTATATAAAAAAATTGAAAATAAATACATGAAAAAATAGAGTGAGCATTTAAGAGCACTGGATGAATTCAAGGCTAATCTATGAAAGATCAACTCTCTTTAAAAAATCGCAAAAAGCAAAGAAAAGAAATTCGCTCTGCTCAAAAAAACCCCACCATTCAAGAGAGCCCTCTTGTAAAAATCCCTAAAAAAACCATGCAAAAAAGAAAAGAGTTAATGGATTCTTTTACAAGGCATATGAAAACTAAGAAAGCTAGACATAATACTAAAAACTCCAAACGCACTACACCAGGAATTGGCATTACAACAACCGATGCTCAACCAGCACACACTCATATTGAAGGTGTTCGCTGGATAAAAACAACAATCAAACAAAATCTTGCTCAGCAGAAGATTTTGAATCGCAATGGACCTAAAAAAAAATAAGATTCCTTCTCCTAAAACCTTCTAGTTATTAATAAAATATATTTATTCCATTTTCCATGGAGAAAGCGTAGATGACCAATTAAAATAATTATTTTTTCCCTCATAGTCGTCTGCGATTTCTTTAACCATGTCTTGCCAGATTGCCCATTCTCTTTCATAGTTTTTAGGGTTCTTTTTCATGGATTCTAGTAGATCGACCGTATACGCAATCTTAAAATTACAACGCTCATTAAAAATTTTGCAAAATTCCATGATACAAGAAAAAATATCAGATAAAGAGAGTTACAGGGTTCTTTGCTCTTCCTTGGGAACATGTAGCACAAGACGTATTGCTTCATTCCATTCAGCATGACAATCATAAGTAGAACAAATATCTATAAAGAAAAAAGAATAAAGCTCTAACTTTTGCTCTTCTTCTAGCACTTTGGGTTCCACCAAAAGCTAAATACCGAGAAGAAAAAATATATTAAGATTAAAAGCCTGCCCCACTGAAAATGTCTCTGAGTTTTGTCTTGGAGGTGTTTCCATAATATCCCACATATAGTTGCACTTTTAATAAGAAAGCGTTTGATCTTAGTCTTTAAAAATCAAGTAGAGCAAATTACCTATAGTAAATAGCTTTACATCAAGGAGCACCATGATTCTTCTTCTTTTGTTGAGGAGTTTTCAATCATTTCCAATGGAGAAAAATCCAGGCGTTTACTTAATAGGTTTACTTCTCTTTTCTGAGCTTGAATATCTGTAGCGACATTAGCTTGATGATGTATCTCTCCTACATCTCTAGCAGGAAATCTTAATTCTACAGAATGTGGCTTCCAAGGGTTTTTTATTACCGATTTATTGTAAACCTCTGTTAGACGATCGGCTTGTACTCGTTCTTGGAAGGTGAATGTAGTGTAAGTATAGAGGTTTCTTGGAGCTATTTGGCCTCCTGGGCCTTTTGGATTATTATTAGCTACCCATTTTCTCCACGGTTTATCACGTCCTCCATTAGTAATAAATCCATTTTTAACATGAGCCCAAGCTCGATATCCATCTGGCATGATCTTAGAATACAATTCTACTCCATGGTTATTTACAGCTTCTTTATTGGCTGGATCAGAAACAGCTGCGCGAATGTAAGCTCTGTTTTCTGGAGTGTCCTCAGAAAAGTGTCCATCAGCTTTCCTAAATATATGTAAACGCTGTCCTGGTTTCTCCACAAATGCAGGAACAACCCATGAAACTGGAGGTTTTGGATTGAGGGATTTTGCAGCTGCTTGTGTTATTTGATCATCTCCAGCTGCTGTTAAATGAGGAAAAACAATGAGTTGTTTTTGTTCGGGAACATAAGCTAAATCTATTTGCAAATCTTGCAATCTTTTGAGATTTTTCAAAGAAATAGGATTGCCTGTGCAAGAATTGATGATTTTATCAGAAGGAATATATGTAATCTTTCCATTAAAGTGAGAAACTGTACCTAAGAGCATCTCATTTTTTAGAGTCCATAATCTGGAATGATTGTTTTGGTAATCGATAGTTTCCTTGCAGACAGGAAGCATTCCTCTAAATAGAGAAATGAGTTTTTGAGAACGTTCTGATAACTCTTGTTGAGAAGGAAAAGCAGTATTTGTTTGATGAGAGACATCTCTAAGAAAAGAAAGAGGGGATGTCATAGAAGTTTCTCCCATTTTTTATTGAAAAAATAAATTTATTCCATTTTCCATGGAGAAAGCGTATCTGCCCAATTAAAATAATTATTTTTTCCCTCATGGTCGTCTGCGATTTCTTTAACCATGTCTTGCCAGATTGCCCATTCTCTTTCATGGTTTTTAGGGTTCTTTCTCATGGATTCTAGTAAATCGACCGTATACGCAATCTTAAAATTACAACGCTCATTAAAAATTTTGCAAAATTCCATGATACAAGAAAAAATATCAGATAAAGAGAGTTGTAGGGTTCTTTGCTCTTCTTTGGGAACATGTAGCACAAGACGTATTGCTTCATTCCATTCAGCATGACAATCATAAGTAGAACAAATATCTATAAAGAAAAAAGAATAAAGCCCTAACTTTTGCTCTTCTTCTAGCACTTTGGGTTCCACCAAAGGCCAAATACCGAGAAGAAAAAATATATTAAGATTAAAAGCCTGCCCCACTGAAAATGTCTCTGAGTTTTGTCTTGGGGGTGTTTCCATAATACTCCTCATGCAATTGCTCTTTTCATAAAAAAGCGTTTGATCTTAGTCTTAAAAGAATCAAGAGATAAAAAGATGACACATCAAAACGCAAAAGTCAAATTATTTTTTTGCTTCGTTAATGTAAAATTAAAATGTCCTTTAAGAAATTTCGTTTGCAAGAAATAGAAAAATGAAGATCTCTTGCTCTAACTCCTGTTCACATACCGTAAGAAAAAATGGCTCTATCTACACAGGGAAACAAAAACATCCATGTATTTTTTGCCATAAGCAATGCCTCCTCTTTTCTTGTTCTTGTTTACGCACTTTTGTTTTGACATATTGGCACCAATCTTTTGAATCAAATTGGCCTTTATTTAAAAATCTCGTGATTTTGTTATAGCTTATTTGACCATCCAAAAGACGAGATAGTCCTGTTGTCTGAGCGTTTTGACTTACAAGATAGTCGACGTATATATCAACATGCTTCTATGCATAACATAAGTGAATCAATTCCTGAATTCATTAAAAGTTAGTGAAAAAAAACAAATTTTTTTTGATAAGGTAAAGCAGTAAAATTAAAAAAAATCTATAAATTTAGAACCAAGGTTAATCTAGAGAAATATCTATGCAGCTTCATAGATCTTAAGCATCTAAATGTAAGATCTGAAGTCTTCTTAACTCCTGGATAAAAAACATACATTCTGTTCATCTGTATTTTTAGTTTATAGAGAAGAATTCTCAGATCGGTTAATCTAATGGCTAAAAGTATTTCAAGGTTACCACAATGGTTCGTTGCGCTCATATTTCCGATCTGCATTTTGCAAAACCCTCTTGGAAAATTCATCATTTTTTTTCTAAGAGATGGATAGGGAATGCCAATTTCTACCTACGTAGACGATCTCAATTTTGTTTTGAAAATATACAAGCACTTCCCTTACTCTTTAAACAATTAGAAGTTTCTAAGGTACTGATTACAGGAGATCTAACTACCACCTCTGATAAAAAAGAGTTTTTAATGGCACAAGCTTTTATCCAAAGACTAGAGGAACAAGGCCTTTTAGTATTACTTCTCCCTGGCAATCACGATCAATATACAAAAGCTGATTTTTCCCATAAAACCTATTATCGTTTTTTCCCTTCTCATTTTTCTGAATCTACATGTAATTTAAAAGACGATGGGTTAACAGTTGTCAAAATAGGAAACAAATGGTCTGCTATTTTTTTAGATACCGCAATCGCTACTCCTCCTCTTGCGTGTTATGGTTTTTTTTCACCAGAGCTAGAAAAAAAATTAAAGCAAACCTTAAAGCAAATGCCTAAAGATCACAGCGTGTTAATTTTGAATCATTTTCCTCTCATTTATAATGAAGCTCCTGAAAAAGGCCTTAAACGCTCAGAGGCTTTATGCGATCTCATTAAAGAGTTTCCTCGGGTTAATTTATATCTACATGGGCATACCCATCGTCATTGTATTGCAGATCTTAGACAAAGCAATTTACCTATTATCTTAGATAGTGGATCTATTATAGAAAAAAAAATGGGCTCTTGGAATCTCATTGAACTACATGAAAAGGAATTTTGGGTCGAGAGTTTTAAAATCGTTAACAGCAAATGGCAACCCACTTCTCGCTCTTATTTTAAGGTTAATAATGTCTGAAGAATGGTACAAAGAAGGTCTTAGTTTTCATTGTACAGGATGTGGTAAATGCTGCACAGGATCTCCTGGATATGTATGGATAAGCGATAACGAAGTGGAAGAAATTTCACAATTTTTACAAATAAGTTTTGAAGAATGCATAAAAAAGTACACTCGTAAAGTGGCAGGAAGACTCTCACTTTTAGAAGATTATCGTAGTTATGATTGTATTTTTCTAAAAGATAAGAGCTGTCAGATTTATTCTATTCGACCTAAGCAATGCCGTAAGTTCCCTTGGTGGCCAGAAAATCTAAAAACAAAAAAACATTGGGAAGAAGAAGCCATACGCTGTGAAGGGATAAACCACACTGATGCGCCTTTGGTTTCTTTTGAAGAAATAAAAAAACAATTAGACTCTTAAAAAACGATGGTATATGGCAATTCCGGCAGATATTCAAAAACGTGCTGAGACTTGGCTAAATAGCCCTTTTGATCCTGACACACAAAACCAAGTGCGTTTGCTCATGCAAAAACCGCAAGAGCTCATCGATGCCTTTTTTTGTGATCTTTCTTTTGGAACAGGAGGCATGCGAGGGTTAATGGGAGTAGGGACTAATCGTTTAAATATTTATACTATTCAAAGAGCTACCCAAGGTTTAGCAAATTATATAAATCAACAAAAAAAAACAGGAAAAGTTGTCATTGGATTTGATAGCAGGCATCATTCTAAAGAATTTGCAGAAGAATCTGCAAAAGTACTTGCCGCTAACCAAATTCAAGTCTTTTTAATTAATGAATTGAGACCAACTCCTTATATTTCATTTGCTTGTCGTTTTATGCAAGCAGATGCTGCTATTATGATTACCGCTTCTCACAATCCCGCTCAATACAATGGATATAAGGTTTATTGGAGCGATGGCGGTCAAGTGGTATCTCCACATGATATAGGCATCATGCAAGAAGTAGAAAAAATATCGCAACCCTCACAAATCCATTTAAGTGATCTTTCTAACCCAGTCATCCAACAAATCGGAAACTCTTTAGACCAACCCTATTTACAAGCAATAGCCCCTCTACAGATTTTTCCCGAGCAAGATCATCAAACGGGTAAGGATTTGAAGATTACCTATACAAGCTTACACGGTACAGGCAGTACTATCGTGCCTAAAGCTTTAACACAGTGGGGTTTCGATCAAATCTATCTAGTTAAAGAGCAATGCCAACCTGATGGCTCTTTTCCCACTGTTGCTTTCCCAAATCCTGAGCATAAAGAAACATTTACAATGGGTCTGAAATATATGCTAGATACCAAGTCCGATCTCTTGATTGCAACAGATCCCGATGCAGATAGGATAGGAATTGCAGTTTTACATCGCAATAAACCTATCCTACTCGATGGAAATCAAGTAGCAGCTATTTGCGCAGATTATCTTGCTCAAGTATTGAGTTCAAAGCACAAAATACCAGCTAGAGCAGCAATTATTACAACCATTGTTTCAACACAACTCTTAAAAAGCATTGCAAAGCGCTACAAGATTGAGTATAGAGAAGTTCTTACTGGATTTAAATATATTGGCGAGCTGATTCACAAATGGGAACAATCTCAAGAAAGCCCTCATTTCCTATTCGGTGCTGAAGAGTCTTACGGCTATTTAATTGGCACTCACTCAAGAGATAAAGACGCTATTGTCATGTCTTGTTTACTTGCAGAAATTGCACTATACGCAAAAAAACAAAGCCAAACCCTACAAGATCGTTTAGAAAAAATTTATCAAACATATGGTCTTTTTCAAGAAAAGCAGTTTTCTATAGATTTTGCATCTGGTAAAGAAGGCATGGAAAAGATTGAGAAAATTATGCGGCAATTGAGACAAAACCCACCCAAAGCAATTGCAGGAATAGACGTACTCTATATAGAGGATTATCAAAAAAGAATACATTTTACCTTAGAAACCAAGCAAGAAGAAGCTTTAGAGTTACCTTGTTCTAATGTATTAGCTTTTGGATTAAAAGATCAGAGTCGCTTAATTATACGCCCCTCTGGAACAGAACCTAAAATAAAAATATATCTATCTACTCATCTAGATTCTTATTCTTCATTAGAACGAGGAATTGATCAATGTCAAATTCATTTACATACTTTATTAACCAACTTTAAGCAATTTATCGTATGAATTATGATTTAGCCCTAGTCACTGGAGCTACATCTGGGCTAGGAAGAGCTTTATGTCATGCATTAACTCAAAGAAATATCTCTTTAATTGCAGTGGGTAGAAACGCCCAAAAACTACAACTTCTTGCTAAGGAAATACCAAAGCCGATTCGAACTGTGCAAGTAGATTTGAGCCAATCAAATCAAAGAGCTTCTCTTTGTGCATTGATTCAAGAACTCTGCCCTGATCTTGTGATTAACAATGCAGGATTTGGTTTATACGGCTCTGCTGTACAACAATCCTTAAAACTATTGCAGGAAATGATTCAAGTAAATATACAGGCTGTTATGGAGTGTTCTATAGAAGCTGCTTCAGCGTTAAAAAAAGCTAAAAAACCAGGATTGATCTTAAATATTTCATCAGCTGCTGCTTTTTTTTCTTATCCTAATTTCTCTGTATATGCAGCTAGCAAAGCATTTATCTATCGTTTTTCAGAAGCTCTAGATATAGAGCTATTCGCCTATCATATTCGTGTACTTACCGTCTGTCCCGGGCAAATAGCAACCGATTTTCGTAAAAAAGCCTCTCAAAACTTCCCTCAAAAATCAGATCATCTCACCCTATCTTGTGAAAAGGCAGTACGCCTGATCCTCAAACAAATTAAACAAGGAAAAAGAGTACAAATCATCGATCTAAGGTATCGTTTGATAATTTTTTTAGCTTACCTTATTCCTAAGAGCTTTTTGTTATCTCTCTTACAAAAATCTTTATATAAAAGATACAGAAAAAATTTCTAAATCTTATTTCTTTAAACTCAATAGTCTTTAAGACTCTGAGATCTAGTTTCTAGAGGGATATTTAATGCGTAGATGACGTGTAACAATTAAAGATTTAATAATCGCTCTTTTCACTTTTCCCAATTCTTCAAATGTTAATTGAGATTCATTAAATTGCCCATCTTCTGCTTTTTCATCTATTAACTTATCAATCATATCTGTAATGGATTCTTCTGTAAGCTCTTCCATAGAACGAGAAGCGGCTTCTATTGTATCAGCAATCATAATAATTGCTGATTCTCTACTACGTGGTTTAGGTCCTGGATAACGAAAAAGCTTTTCATTTACTTTATTCGCATCACTGCCCATTTGTTCCATTTGCTTACAATAAAAATAGTAAACCATTGTTGTTCCATGATGCTCTCGAATAATATCGATAAATCCTTGTGGAAGATGGTGTTTACGAGCTAATACTTCCCCTTCTGGCACGTGAGCAATAATTACCTGCGTTGATTCCATGGGAGTAAGTAGCTGATGGATATTAAATCCTCCAAATTGATTTTCTGTAAAATAATGAGGGTTAAACAATTTGCCGATATCGTGATATAGAGTAGCTACTCTGCAAAAAATCCCATTAGCTCCAATAGATCTAGCCCCTGCCTCTGCTAAATGCCCTACAACTAAACAATGCTGATATGTTCCTGGTGCTTCTAAGCTCAAACGATGTAATAACTCATGATTAGGATCCATATACTCCATTAAACTCATATCTGTTGTTATATGAAATAAGCTTTCTAAAATAGGTAATAGAGCAACCGTAAGAATAGCAATTGTACATAAAAACACAAAACAACTCATTATGTCTGGAATTAAATTAAAACCCCATAAGGCATTTTTAGCTAAATTCAAACCAAGTATAGGTAAAAGAATAGATAACCAAACCTTGCCAAAAACAGAAAATATTTGTCTTCTCTTATGCAAATTATGCGTAAATAAAACTGTGGTAAGCATCGCAATAAAATTGATTAAGATAAAAGGGATATAATTTACCGCTAAAACAGCTGAAAATAAAGATAAAAGAAATAAAGAAAAGATCAAAGCTAGTTGAGCTTCAAACAAAATACATATTAAGATAGAGGCAAAAGGCACTAGAATGGGAATACGGACAATCTCAATCAAATGATTTTCTTCAGATAGCAATAAATGCTCTGCTAAAGAAGAAAAAATTAAAGTCAGAATAAAAATTAACACTAAAAGAGCTAATTTACGTACCGATTGTAAAATTTCACGATAGAAAACATTTAAAAAAGCAATGACTGAAATGAGTAAGGATAAAGCTATTAAAAAACTGCTTAATAATGTCTTAAAAGCCCATCGGTTTCGAGATTCTGCTAACGTATGCTTCATAGATTTTAACATTGTTAGGTGGCGTTGAGAAACTCTTTCACCCACTTTAATAATTTGACTTCCCGGTTCGATATGAGTATAGCGTGGAGCAACTCGATCTTGAATACTATGTTTAATACTGCGCTCTAGAGAAAGGTCTTCTTGAAGAAGCCAAAACCGTTTAGAAAACTGTGCAAGAATAAAATCAATTGCCTCTGAATTTAAATGACCAATTTCCTTTAATCTTTCTTCTAATTTCTGCCAAAACCGCTCAGGTAAAATCTGCTGTTCCTCTATATTTTCTCTAGCTAGAGAAAGGACAGTAATTCCTTTGGTAGGGATATCAAGTCCATGCATTTTATTTAAGGTGCGTTGATTAGTAAAATGTGCCTGAATCAAAATTTCTTCTAACCGATCCAAAACAGTATAAAGATTTTCAAAAGTACTTTTACTTAATTTAGAACGCCAATTTGGATTTTGAATTAAAGAAAGCTCTAATTCTTTGCGATAGCTGCGGATTTGATTTTCATCTATGCGATAGAAGGAACTAATATCTCTTACAGCTTCTTGTTTTAATATTTTTGTAGCTTCAAGATCTGGAAAATCAAAAGCGATTTGAGCACTTATATAGCGCGGTGCTAGACTACCAACTTCGGGTAAATCAATTAAAACTTCTCGGTTATTAATAAAAAAAGTCAAAGAAATGAGCAAAAGTGAAAACAAGACAAACCGTTTGGCAAACTCATGGCCTTTAAACCACTTTCGCCATCCACGTGAATCTAATTGGTTTTCTTCAATTTCTGCTTCTTGCATAAGGGATTTAAGCGTTGAAAACGCCCTTTGAACCTATCTTTTCCATTATAACAGATTCTTAGCAATTAATAACTATCTTTTCTAGATATAAAAATTATTTTTGTACATTCCCTTAATTCTTTAACGATCTCTTTGGCTTCTAAATGCTTTTTTTGTATGATAATAAAATCGTCATTACAGCTAGAGGATTTAGTGAGTATTTCTTATAGAAAATATAGACCACAGCTTTTTGCAGATGTGCTTGGACAAGATGCAATTGTTACTACCTTAAAAAATGCTCTTTATAATTCAAGGTTAGCTCATGCATATCTTTTTTGTGGATTAAGAGGTACGGGAAAAACTTCCCTCTTGCGGATTTTAGCAAAAGCGCTGAACTGCCAAAATCTCAATGCAGAATCTGAGCCTTGTAACCAGTGTAGTTCTTGTTTAGATATTTTAAACAATTGTTCTCTGGACGTATTGGAAATTGACGGAGCATCTCATAGAGGCATTGATGATATCCGTCAAATGAATGAGACAATTGGCTATGCTCCAACGCACGGTAAATATAAAATATATATTATCGATGAAGTACATATGCTAACAAAAGAAGCTTTTAATGCCCTTCTTAAACCTCTTGAAGAACCTCCTCCTACTGTTAAATTCATCTTTGCTACTACAGAGTCGCATAAAGTTCTGCCAACTATTATTAGTCGCTGCCAACGGTTTGATCTTAATCGCATCTCTCCTGAATTAATTATCAAAAAACTCAAACAAATTTTAGAAAATCTAGAAATTTCTTATGAAGAAGAAGCTCTTTTTTTGATTTCTGAGTTATCTGATGGATCATTACGAGACGCAGAATCCCTACTTGACCAACTTATCTGTTTTGACAACTCTTGCATTACTGTAAAAAATGCCACTTCTACTTTTGCTTTAATTGATAAATCTATCTTTTTTAAATTAGATACAGCAGTGGAAGAATACGATCTTAAAGTTGCTTTTGAGTTATCTCATGATCTCTTTTCAAGTGGTAAAGATTTTTATTATTTTATTAACCAACTTCTTCAGCATTACCGCAATTTAATCCAATATAAATTGGATCGTTTTCCTATTTGTTTATTCGGGAACCAGCACAGCAATTACAAAGCATCTGTTGCTTACTACACTTTGGAGCAATGCTTGGATATTTTAGATTATCTGATTCATTGGCAACAAATGATTAGTAAAATCTCTGTAAAACAAATCTTAGTTGAAACCATCTTGTTATATATCATTCGTTCTAAATACCGCATGCATTCTTCTACACTTGTGCAACGCCTTATTCAATTAGAATCTAAATTATCTATACCAGCTACTCCATCTCCTGAGCCATTAGATCCAGTAGTTAAACCAATAGAAAATAGAAAATCTTCACCTTCCCCGACTATTCAAAAACCAAAATCTACCCCTACATCTTCACCTCCTGCACATCAAAGCCGATACGATACCTTATTGCGATTTGCTGCTGTAGAACTAGAAGCTGTAATTAAAAAGGAGTCATAATTTATATGGGCAGCGGTTATTCAAAAGCAAAAAAACAAGCAAAGCTTATGGAGCAGCAACTCGAAACAATGCGCAATGAATTACAAAACAAAAAAGTAACAGGGACAAGCTCAGCTAGCCTTGTTACAGTTGTGTTAAATGGAGAAAAAGAACTTCTAGAAATAAAAATTAAACCAGAATGTTTAGATCCCAATGATCCTGAAGGGGTGCAAGATTTAATCAAAGCAGCTTGTGAAGATGGCTATCGACAGCTATCTAGTGAACCAAGCCCTCTTCCATTTGGCTTCTAATTTTTAAAGCTTTTCTTAAGATACCGCTCTCACACTTCTAAATAATGTTAACAACTAATCGACCTAAACTTTGATTTTGGGTCGATAAGTCTTATATTAATTGGCCTAAGATATTAACGAAGCAAAAAACAACTTGTTGACAGTGCTGCTATTATTTACATAGGTAATTACTTTTACGACCTTTCTCATTTATCTCTCGAGGAAAGAAAAAAATAATTTTGATGATTTTGAAAGTATTGACCTCATATCACTTCGAGAGAGGATTTTCCCTGTAAGAAACTTTGATTATACCAAATAACCTGGAGAATAAGAAGGTCTTTTAAATCCTTTTGCAAGTTATAAAAAATCATCCATGCAGATAAAGCCGATTATTTTTTTGAATAAAGATTGTCACACAAATATGCAGGAATATGTATAGAGTTAAGATAGTTTTGTAATACCTCAAAAATTTGTGAAGAAGAATCCATTTCCAACACTGTTTGTGCTAGAATAGCTGCATCTTTAAGATGAATTTGCTTAATCACATATCTAATAGCTGGAATATAGCGAGGAGAACAGGAAAAGATTCTCAGTCCTAATCCCATCAATAGAGCAACAAAAAGAGGGTTAGAAGCAATCTCTCCGCAAATGGAGACATCTCTTTTATTTTGCATAGCCTCAGAGGTAATCATTTTAATCATACGGATAATACTCGGGTGAATAGAATAATTGAAATCACTTTCTACATAATCGCTACGATCTATTCCTAAGCTATATTGTATAAGATCATTGGTCCCAATAGATAAAAAATCACAATGTCTTGCTAAAGCACCAGAAATGAATACAGCAGATGGGATTTCAACCATACATCCTAAAGGTAGATTTGGTTTATATAAAGCCCCTTCTTGAGATAGTTCTTGAGACACTTGTTCTATCAAAATACGCGATTCCTCTAGTTCGATAAGATCGCTGATTAAAGGTAATAAAATGCGTACATTTCCATGATATGCTACTCGTAAAATAGCTCTTAATTGCATACGGAAAATATCTTTATGTAAAAGAAGAAAACGAATACCTCGGTATTTAGATACAGAATTATCTGTATTAAAGGAGTGTAGAAACTGTGGAATTTTATCTCCTCCAATATCAAAAACACGAATAGTTACTGGCATATCAACAGCTTTCTGAATAATTTTCGAATAAAACTCATATTGATGTTCTTCTGAAAAAGAAAAATGATTATTTTGGAAGAAAAGATATTCTGTACGAAATAAACCAACCCCTTTAGCTCCCAGCTTTGTCAACTGTTCAACATCATGTAGATGACCTACATTTGCTAACACTTCTATAGAATGCCCATCTTTTGTTTGTAAAATAGAATCTGTATTCACATGAAGTTTCTTAACCCATTTCTGTAAATTGTTTCTACGATTCTGATATTCTGCTAAAGTTTTATCATTAGGGTTTAAAATAATTTCCCCACTATATCCATCTACAATAACGCATTGGATCAGGCATAAGCGTAGATTGTTTAAATTAATACAAGTCACATAAGGAATGCCTTTTGATCTAGCAATAAGTGCTGTATGTGAACTAGTTCCTCCTTCTTCCGTAACAAAAGCAATCACACGAGGATATTCAGCAACCGCTGCATGGGAAGGAATTAAATCTTTTGCAAAAATGATAGACTCAGCTGGAACATTAAGCCAAGGAGTTTGCCCTTGAAAGCAAAGATGCCTAAGAACTCTTTTTGCTAAGTCTACTATATCAACCCATCTATCTTGAAAAAGGCTATCTTTTATACAAGAAAAACGAATCTCATAATCTGTAATAACAGAATGAAAAACCGCTTCGATGTTTTGCAGCATATACCGAATCTTTTCTTCCACTTGAGTGGTTAAACAAGGATCTCTCAAAATTTGAATTTGCGCATCAATGATAGTAGCGGCTTCTTTGGAACCTTTATAGGTTAAATATTTAGAAAGTTTTTTAAGATCTTCTCTGCTGCACCTTAAAGCTATGTGATAACGCTGGATCTCTTGATCAACTTCATTTAATGTAATGGGGAAATTAGGAATGGGGTTGTCTACATTTTCCAGGAAAAAGGGATAACCTATTGCAATTCCTTCGCTAACCGAATAGCCTTGAACCCGAATTTCTTGAGCTTTATCTTCTTGCTTTTTGGACATTTACTGCTCTCCAAAATGGTTCTCAAATCCATCAACTAGCTTCTCCATAGTTTCTTGAGCATCATCTCCTTCTACAAAGATAGTAATCAAAGAGTTTTTTGTTGCAGCTAACATCAAAATGCTCATAATACTCCGTGCATTAATTGTTTCTTTACGATAGGTAAAAGAAACAGCAGACTTTGTCCCTTGTAGTAATCTAACAATCCCGGTAGCTGGTCTAGCATGCAATCCCATTGCATTTTTAACTCTCACTTTGCGTATGAGCTTCACAGATTTTAGCCCTCTTACTCTGTTTTCTAGAAATACTTTCTAATAGCTTAGCATTGAATTCTCGAGCAGAGTGGTACCCCATTTCTTTTAATCTTTGATTCAAGACAATGGTTTCAATTAGCAAAACAATATCTCGACCTTGCTTAACAGGAATCACATGAAAAGGAACTTTGATTCCAAGAATATCATAATATTTTTCATCTAAACCCACTCGATCATAAAACCTACGCTCATCCCATTCTTCTAGTTTTATAATGAGATCGATTGCTTTCTCATCTCTTACACATACCGCTCCATAGAGATGAGCTACATTGATAATGCCAATTCCTCGAATTTCAAGTAAGTGACGCGTTAATTCAGGGCCTGATCCTTGAAGAGAAGATCCTTCTCGCAGGCGAATACGCACAACATCATCAGAAATTAAGCGATGTCCTCTTTCAATTAATCCTAAAGCAGCTTCGCTTTTACCTACTGAGGAATCTCCTTGTATCAATACCCCTACTCCAAAAGCTTCTACTAAAGTTCCATGACAACTCATAGTTAAAGAGAATTCTTCATTGAGTATTAGTGTCATTTTACTAACTAAGCTCATGGTGGAACCTTGAGCTTGAAACAAAGGAATTTTTGCTTCTGCGCAAATGCGCACCAGCTCTTTTAAAGATGTGTAACGACCAGCTAAAATAACAGCGGGAGTTCGAGGAGTTAGAATTGCTTGTAATCTACTTAATCGTAGTTTTTTATCGAGATCTCTAAGATAGCGTGCTTCAACGTTACCAAATACTAAGATTCTTTGACTGGCATAATTCTTTAGATATCCGGATAAGCTAAGACCTGGCCGATGTACTTCCGGTACTTTAATTTGACGGTTTAAACCTGATTCTCCTGCAATTAATTTTAATCCAAGTTGTGGTCCATATTTTTGGAAAAGGTCTTGAACACAATACATGCAGTCACTTAAGGTAAACGCAAATCGCTGCTCCAACGGATTTTTCAGCTTTAGCGCAATATGATGTTAAAATTTTTATCTTTGTAAAGGTGATTTTATTGAGAAGTAGGCTTTCTTGCAAATCAAAAAGAAATATATTCTCCTGATAAAAGAATCTTGCAAAGATTTTACTTTTCCTCTTATTTAAATAAAAACAAGAAGACTAATTTCATAATAATAAAATGAAAGTAATTTTATGACTAAAAGCAGAATAATTATTATTGGTGGAGGCTTTGGAGGATTAAATGCCGCTAAAGCTTTAAAAAAAGCTAATGTAGATATTTTATTAATCGATAAGATGAACTATCATCTATTTCAACCTCTTTTATACGAAGTAGCTACAGCAGCCCTATCTCCTGGAGAAATCGCAACACCTCTAAGAGAAATTCTTAGAAACCAAGAAAATGTCTCTGTAATTATGGGTGAGGTAACCGATATCAATACCGCACAAAAGCAAGTGATCCTTTCTAATCAAGCGTGGTTTGAGTATGATTATTTAATCATCGCAACCGGAGCTCGTCACAGCTATTTTGGCAATGATCAATGGGAAGCATTTGCTCCTGGTTTAAAAACCATTCCCGATGCTTTAAATATTCGCGAACAAATCTTGATCTCATTTGAAAAAGCAGAAAGAGCGGATTTTGGGTCCATTTTGCCTTATCTAACATTTGTAATCATTGGAGGAGGACCTACTGGAGTAGAAATGGCAGGCGCTATTGCTGAAATTGCTTATAAAACCATGTTTAAAAACTTTCGTAAAATTAACCCAGAGAAAGCACAGATCTTTTTAATAGAAGCATGCCCCAATATTCTACCTAGTTATCCTGAAAGATTATCCAAACGGGCTAAAAAAGATCTTGAAAAACTCGGAGTTCAAGTACTGAATAGCACAAAAGTAACCAACATTGATGACTCAGGCGTTCAAATAGCAGATAGGTTTATTGCTTCAAAAAACATCGTCTGGGCTGCAGGCAATCAAGCATCCAAATTACTTAAACACTTAAATACTCCTCTAGATCGAGCAGGTCGTGTGATTGTTGAATCTGACTTAACTCTACCTAACTTTCCAGAAGCATTTGTCATTGGAGACGCTGCACATGTGAAGTACAAAAATAAGCTCCTTCCGGGAATTGCGCCTGTAGCTATTCAACAAGGGCGTTATGTAGCAAAAACCATTACGCAAGATCTAGATAAAAAAAATAGAAAACCTTTTAAATATTTCGATAAAGGAAGCATGGCTACTATTGGAAAAGCCAAAGCCATTGCTTTTATTGGGAAACTTCAATTTACCGGCTTTATTGCCTGGCTCATGTGGGCATTTATTCACCTTATCTATCTCATTGGGTTTCGTGATCGCTTTATCGTATTAATAGAATGGGTAATGGCCTTGATTTCTGGTAAAAGAGGCGTAAGACTCATCTACAGTCGCTCTATCGATGAAACAAAAGAATAAATTTATATGTTTTTAAGTAACAATTTTCTATACTGTTATTTTTAGTTCTAATTTGTTCGTGTTTAATAATAATTAAAATATAAAATATAATAAAAAACTTTTACTAAGGAGACTTATGACGATAAAATTTCACCCAGTTCTACAAATCCAAAAAAACCCACATACAGTAACTGTTGATTTATCATCTTCATCATCCAATCGTTCTTGGCTAGCAAGAAAAAAGATTGTCATTGGAAGTATCACTGGTGTTGCAGTAGCAGCTGCTACAGCGTATTTTTTTATTAATCAAGCACTTACAGAAACTGCATTTTCTTCTAATACTACTGAGACTTCTACTTTTTTTATTAATCAAGCACTTACAGAAACTGTATTTTCTTCTAATACTACTGAGACTTCTACTGAGTATTTTACTGATTCCACGGAACTTCCAATGAACGAAAGTATTCGATCTTTACATAACATAGTTAAGCTTGTTACAACAGGACCTGATTACTATGACAATTGCGCTTCTGCTTTTCAAGCTCATTGGGCACGTTTTAAAGAATGTGGTACAACTGTAAATGACTGTATGAAAAATTCTATAAAATTATTTGATAAATTATTTTGCAAACCATCTACTCACTCTTTTGGATATGTAGATGATCGTAGCAAAGCATGCGAGAAGAATTATTTTGCGTTAGCAAGATGTAATATGTAAAACATATTTTCAAGTAATTCTATCTTAAATGAGGCGCATTTCTGTAAAAAAGGTGTCTTATAAGTTATTATGATAGACTAGATGTATCTTTCTATAAGATATTTAATGAAATACTATCCAAAAGAGTATGTTTTTGAATATCTACCAAGCTTACTGCAATTTTTGGCTAAAACACCCTGCGCTTCTTATAGGGGTTTCTCTCTTAATAGGAAGCGCTTGTTGTTTAGGTTTTCAATTTTATTATCTGGTGGTTTTAGCAGCTCTTATTCTTACTACAAGAAAAAATCTAAAGCTTTTTTGTTTAACAACTATTGCTATTCTAATCAGTTTTGTATCTATTTTGTTTCGTTATCCTGAAATAACACTTACTTCTGAAAAGACTTTAGGAGTAGGTAAATTCAAACCCCAATCGATTAAAATGGTCTGTTCCCCTTTTTATCGCTCTTTACTTTATCAGGGAACGCTAATCGATTTTCAAACGAAAGAACAAACGTATCATAATATCCCTTGCTCTATTTACCTGCCTATTTATGGTAAAAGACCTGTTTGTGATGCGATTTATGAAATAGAAGGCACTCTACAGCAAAAATCTTCTCACCTTTTTGTATTAAAACCAACGAAGAAAAAACCTTGGAAAAGGAAAGCTCCTTTTTTAAGTCTCATTGAATGGCGCTTTTCGGCTAAACAGCTAATCTCTAAATATATTCATAAACAGGTATCAGATCAAACAACAGCTGTCTTCTTAAGTGCTTTGGTTACTGGACAAGTCGATGAAAGATTATTAACGATGCAGTTTGGCAAATTAGGACTACAACATCTGCTCGTCATTTCAGGTTTTCATTTTGCATTACTAGCTTATTTGCTAAGAAGTGTGTTCAGCTGTTTACTTCCTTACAAGATAACTGCTTTGATGACTCTTTTATGCCTTAGCTTCTATTATGTTTTCCTAGGTGACTCTCCTTCTATTCAAAGAGCGTATATTGCAATTGCTACTCTTTTAACAGGAGAATTAATCGGCTACCCCTCTTCTGGACTCAATGCTATTGGTTTAGGATTAATGTTCGAGCTATTTGTATCGCCTCTGAGCATTTTAGAGCTGGGATTTCAACTCACTTTTCTTTGCACTTTGGCTATCCTTTTACTATACCAACCGACAGAAAATCTATTGAGCTATTTTCTACCCAAACGCACCGAAAAAGAGCGCAAGGAAATGCCTCTTATAGACAAATATGCCTACAGTGTTTTGCATCTCTTGCGTAGTTCTTTTTCAGTGAATATTGCAGTTCACATTGCAACAGTTCCTTTATTACTCTACCTGTTTCATCAATTTCCCTTGCTTAGTATCGTTTACAATCTTTTCTTTCCCTATTGCGTAGCTCTTTCTTGCATCCTGCTATTCCCTAGCCTTATTTTATATTTTATACCTAAGGTATGCTCTTTTATATTCAAGCTGAATGAACTTTTTTCTACATCCATTTTGCATATCACATCCTATCCTCCTCTAAAACTACAGTTTAGTTTACGTACAGATGTGATAACGCCCACTATGCTCTGTTTATATCTAACAGTGCTTTTTTTGGGAGCGATCGCTTTTCATGAAAAAAATTCTTTGCAAAAGACCTCAAATCTGATCTTTTAAAAGAAATAGTTCTGCTTTAATAAAGATAGAGCGTTTTTCTAAATGAGCTCTAATAGACTCAATGGATTTAAGTGATTCAGTAGAATGCATATCTAGGCTAAATTTTGGATTAGATTTCTTTATCAGTTTTTTATATTTTCTAGGTAGTTCTTTATAGATTTTTTTGTTATTTATTTGGATTTTGGGACTTTCTTTATCTTTAGTAGAATCTAGTATGTATAAAAATGCAGCTAATTTACTCGAGGAGGATTTTAAATTTTTAAAAGCATTTAGTATTAAATTAAATTGCACATCAAAATTCACTTGATCTGGACTATATACATTTAGTATTTTAGTTGTGTCTTTAATTTTTTGAAGATTTTTAGCATCTCTTTTTTTAAAGCTACCTTCTATCGTTAATAAAGATTTCTCTGATACCAATTCTGTTTTTTGCTGAGGATTACTAATATTTGATTTTTGAATACGTATTGCTCCATCTATTGTAGCATATATAGGTTCATCTATTGTAACATTTACTGGTTCGCTATATACCGATTCTTTATTATCTACCGGTTCACTATATAATGCTTGAATAATCAACTCATCTATTGTTTCATGTATAGGTTTGTTAACATAAATTGGCTCATTTATATTTTCTTTGCTGTCACAACGTAGAAAATCTTGCTTCAGAATTTCAGAGCTTTTCAGGTTCCTTAAACAATTTTCATCTAAACCTGTCATATTTACTCCTTTTTTAATAGTAAATTTATAAAATACAATTATTAATTAAATAAAACAGACTTCTTATGATTAATTATAATTAATAGATAAAATAAATTCAAATTAAATATTCTTTTTTTATTTGTTGTTAATATATACATTAGACTTTTTAATGGAGCGTATTCTGCCTTATTTTACTGAAGTGATTTGACGCAAAAACAACTTTTAAGATAAACTAACACGCTTATTGTGGCGGTCGTAGCTCAGCTGGTTAGAGCACTGGATTGTGGTTCCAGATGTCGCGGGTTCGAACCCCGTCGATCGCCCAAATTCTTGCTATCTCCTGTTCAATTATGCTAAGTTAAATTTGTAGACTAAGGAGATTTTCATGTCTTTATTAGAAGCTTTTTTGTTAGGTCTAATGCAAGGATTAACTGAATTTTTTCCGGTTAGCTCCTCAGCACATCTTGCATTATTTAAATTGATGCTTGGTATCCAAGATACAGAAACCCAAGTTATTTTAAGTCTTTTCTGCCATTTAGGCACTCTCTTAGCGGTTATTGTCTTCTTAAAACAAGATATTCTAACCATTTTGCGAACAGATCGTAAAAAGGCTCTTCTGCTTTTTTTAGCAATAATTCCTCTTATTCCTTGCTATTTACTGGTTCAACCATTTAAAGATTGGGTTTTTAATCCTAATTTTCTTGGGCTTGGTTTAATGCTTACAGGTTTTGTGTTACTGATAGGTCATTTTTGGCGCTTAAAAATACCCATTGAAACTTCTTTTAAAAAACGCACACATGATGCTCTCTACATTGGAGCCATGCAGTCGATTGCTCTAATTCCTGGTGTATCGCGTAGCGCTTCTACTATTTGTTGCGCTCGTGTTTTGGGATGGGAAACAAGCGATGCCGTACGTTTTTCTTTTTTACTCTCTATTCCTACTATTATCGGTGGTAACTGTTTAGAACTTTTACAAATAGCTATACGCGATGCTCCTAAAGATTTTTCCCTAATGGCTTGTGTAGTGGGGCTTATTACTTCTTGCCTAGTTGGGTTACTTGTCATTCGCTTTGCTTTTTCTATTTTAGAGAGAGGAAATTTTAAACCCTTTGCTTGGTATTGTCTTATTCTTGGTTTTTGCAGTGCTATTTATTTAAACTATTAGGAGTTGATAGTGAATAAAAATACATCTTTTAAAAAAAAATCTAAAATAGTACATCCAGAAGCAAGAGGGCTGATCTTATTAGCACTCACTGTGATCGTTTTACTAAGTTTGATCAGTTTTCGATTCGATGCTCCTCATCAGAATTGGTTAGGCCTCATTGGTTGGGGATTGGGATTTGGCTTTAACTATCTTTTTGGAATAAGTAGTTATCTCATTGTTGGTTTTGGCTTGTGGCTTGGTTGGGAGCTAATCCTCAATCAAAAATCTATATATATTCCATCTAAACTTTTCTGCTTCCTGATTCTGTGTTTTTCTTGTTGTTTTTTACTGAATTTACTAGCAGAAAACAAATGGCCTTACGCTCAGTTATTTGAAAACAGGGTGTATACAGAATCGCATTTTTTTGAACTCCCCTATCCTTATTCTACTGTTCGTTATAATTTAGGAGGAGTTCCTTTGTATTATTTATATAAGGATATCCCTACATTTAATTTACAGCATATGTTAAGCGATGTAGGAATCATTCTTACTTTTTCTATAACAACTTGCGTATCCTTTTTATTCTTAATGGAAATTGAATTACTTGCCATTGGCAGAAAACTTAAATCTTCTGCTATCTTTTTAAAGAATAAGCTCCTTAACAAAATCTCTCAAAAAAAAATACCTCCTACGATTAAAAGCGCTTCTGAGATTGAGAGTTTACTTTCACAGCGCTCTATCACTCCTCCTTATTTACAGACAAAACCTAAAGAAAGACCAGAAAAAGAGATAAAAATTCGCACGATGGCGGATATTGAGCCTATTAAAAAAAAACAACCCATAGAAGTTAAGCTAAGTAAAAGGCAAATAGCGCTTAATGCACAATGCGTTGTCAATGGAGATTATACAACATACCAAATTCCTCCTGCCTCTTTATTGAATCATCCTAAAAAAATAGATCAGCCACTTCTAAAAAAAGAATTAAAAAAACAAGCTGAGGTACTTCAAGATACTTTAATGAGTTTTGGAATCGAAGCTAAAGTTGGTGAAATCAATTGCGGTCCCACTATTACCTCTTTTGAAGTACATCCAGCAATTGGAGTAAAAGTACAAAAGATCAAAACGCTAGAAAATGACATCGCTCTAAATCTACAAGCTAAATCCATCCGCATTATTGCTCCTATTCCGGGTAAAGCAGCAGTAGGGGTAGAAATCCCTTCTATTTATCCCCAAGAAGTGAGTTTTAAAGAGTTGCTAACCCAGTATCAAAGTCATATACGTAAAATGATGGTTCCTCTTTTGCTGGGTAAAACAGTCTCAGGAGATAGTGTGATTAGCGATTTAAGTAAAATGCCTCACTGTCTCATTGCAGGGGCAACAGGTTCGGGAAAATCCGTTTGCGTAAATACTTTGATCATGTCCATTCTTATGAATGCGCGCCCCGATGAAATCAAGCTAGTGATGATCGATCCTAAAAAAGTAGAGCTAACCCCCTATACTAATCTACCTCACATGCTAGCACCTGTTATTACAGAACCGCATGGAGCTTATGCAGCTTTGAGTTGGCTTGTAAAAGAGATGCAAACCCGCTACGATATTTTAAAACAATTAGGAGTACGAAACATCACCGCTTTTAATAATAGGCAGATCAATCAAGAGTTAGAAAGCTCTTTGAATACTCCTATTCCTGCCAAAATGTATGCAATTGTAGCTATTATTGATGAGTTTGCTGATCTTATGATGGCCTCTAGCTCTGATTTAGAAACTCCTATTGCTCGTATTGCGCAAATGGCTCGTGCAGTGGGGATACATCTTATATTAGCAACACAAAGACCATCTAGAGAAGTGATTACAGGTCTTATTAAAGCAAATTTTCCCACTCGAATCGCTTTTAAAGTAGCTAGTCGGATTAACTCGCAAATCATTCTAGATGACGTAGGAGCAGAAAGTCTTTTAGGCAATGGCGATATGCTTTTTTTACCTCCTGGCACATCTACTTTAATTCGTTCTCAAGGAGTATATATTAGCGATGAAGAGATCAACCGAGTCGTCTCTTTCATATGCAATCAAAGCCCTCCGAATTATTTGATAGAATCTTTTGACAAAATGCGTTTTGAAGATCTATCTTCTGAAGAAGGAGCAGAAAGCACTCCTCGTGATATGCTATATGAACAAGCGCTTAACTTAGTTGTAGAAACAGGAACTGCATCAACAACTTTTCTGCAACGCAAATTGAAAATCGGATATGCAAGAGCTGCCTCTTTAATGGATGAACTAGAAAGTAAAAAAATAATTAGCTCGCAAGAAGGAGCAAAACCTAGAAGGATTTTAGTTGATCCTAAAGATTCTTTGCTTAAACCAAATAAGGTAAATGACACAGAATAATCCCTCTGATGAAAATACAAGCCATCCCGATATCCCACTATTACCTCGTTTAAAGTTCATGGGATACATACTCTATGGATTTGCTTGTATTACTCTATCTGTAGCTGTTTTTGCACCCAAATCCGACTCTATTTATACTGAACTTGCACAAGATAACGTAACCACTCCTCAGGAAATGGAGCAAGACTCTGGTTTAAGCCTTCTTATAGAAGATGAATCTCTTCTAGAGCTTGATCCCAGAGAGATTTTTAATTTTTTCTATGTAAGCGCTTTATTTACTGTAGTAGGAACTTCTTGCTTTTGGCTCTTTTATAAAAAGAAAAAAAATCTACAGGTTTAATCATTGATGAATAGAAAAGAGTTTAAAAAAGTTCTTTTGGCTGATTCTGATCGGAAATTACAACAACATATTAAGCAAGCTAGAGAAACAAACCAATATCACTTTGCGTTCGCAGCTTCAGGAACAGAAGTTTTGGAAAAAATACCGCGCTTTCAACCCGATCTAGTAGTTGTAGAGCTTATGTTACCCCATATTCATGGAATCGAAATCTTAAAAAGAATCCGGACAGGTTCTTTTAACAAACAAATAGGCGTTATTTTCCTAGCAGATCATATAATGACACAAGCTTATCAAGCTGCTTTAAGAAATGGCTGTGATTACTTACTTGAAAAACCTTTTTCTTTAACCTCCTTTTTTTCTATTCTATCCCATTTTTTCAAAGGAGACCTCACCCCCATTCCTTTAAAAAATAAAGAAATCAGCACATCTCATGCTTATTTACCTAAGGCTCATTCGAACCGTTCCTATCTCAAGTTTTGGGGAACTCGCGGCTCTAATGGGGTATCAGGTTCTTCTTATGTTCACTTTGGAGGAAATACCTCTTGTTTAGAGCTGCGGCATGGTAAAGATTTACTGATCATCGATGCAGGTAATGGCATTCGTCCATTAGGCCTGCATTTAGCACAGATAGATTCTATAAAAGATATCCATTTATTAATTAGCCATACACACTGGGATCATGTTTCCGGTTTTCCCTTTTTTGCTCCCTTATATGATGCTAGTTATCGTATTCATATCTGGGCTCCCATTGGCTTTGATAAAACTATTCACGACTTATTTGCAGAAATGTTAGTCCATTCTTTATTTCCTATAAATTTAGAAGAAATTAAAGCTCAGTTAATTTTTAAAAACATTTATGAAAGAATTCCTTTTCATATTGGCTCTTTTGAAATTGATACACATTATGCTCTGCACCCAGGAGCTACACTATGCTTTAAAATTACCTGTGCAAAAACCACCTTTGGGTATGCTACCGATAATGAGTTCTTAATGGGGTATCATGGCAAGCCACAGGCAGTTACCTCTTCTCATTCTTTACTACAAAAATATTTCAGCTTAATTTCCTTTTTTAAAGGATGCAATTTTCTAATCCATGAAGCACAGTATACCCCTTCAGAATATCAACACAAAGTGGGTTGGGGACATTCCTCTGTTGCAAACGCCTCTGTCCTCATCAAACATACAGATACTTCTCACTGGATTGTTACTCATCATGATCCTATGCATACAGATGAAAACTTATTACATAAAATTCAACTGCATCGAGATGTTTTAATCGATTGCAATATGGATTGTCATTTTGAAATGGCTTTTGATGGCCTCTTACTACCGTTTTAAAAACAAAATAGGTTGACTACAGTGCTGTTGAAAAGCAATGCACACCTTAGTCTCTGCCTGTAAGATTTCAAGTTTTTTTTGCACGATTGCTAATGCCACATCAGGATGATTACATTCACTAGAAAGATGCGCTAAGTAGACCTGTTTAAGGTTTGGATGAAAGATTTGCTCAATTAAAGAGCTACACTCTTCATTAGAAAGATGCCCCTGACGCCCTAAAACTCTTTGCTTATAAATAGCAGGGCGCGCACTTGCATAAACCATCGAAGGTTGATGATTGGCCTCTACATATAAATAATCACATTTCTTCAAAATCTGTACAATGGAAGTAGAAATAAAACCTAAATCTGCACAAACACCTATTTTTAACCCCTTTAAATGAAGAGTAAATCCCACTGGATCTGCTGCATCATGAGGAATAGAAAAAGGAAGAATTTCAATGTCTCCAAATGAAAAATATTCCCCTGTAGAAAAAATCTTAAAGCGAGGGATTTTCTTGACATAAGAAGCAATAGCACAAGCTGTATCGCTATTTACAAACACAGGAATTTGATCTTCCCAAGCTAAACGCTCTAAGCCTTTAATATGATCTGTGTGCTCATGAGTGATTATAACTGCATCGATTTGACTTAAATGCACACCAATTAATCTTAATCTCTCTTTTAGGATTTTTATACCAATTCCTGCATCGATTAAAAGCTTTGTCTTTTCAGTTCCAATATAGAGGCAATTACCTTTAGAACCAGATGCAAGAGGGCAAAAACCAATCATCTTCTTTTTCCTTAAATTCCAAGATAACTGTTTTAGCAAGAAAACAGAGATTTGTACAAGCTAAGAAAAAAACTCTCTCTTTTGCATCAAGGAGTACATTCTGCAATAAAGCCCATTGACTTAAGATGCTCCACATTTTCTATAACGTATTTAGGGAAAGTATCGTCAATAGGAATAGCTATTTGTTCCTGAATCCAAGTTTCAATTTCCTCATCTGTAATGCCAAGTATATCGTCTCTTCCTTCTACAATGCTCAATAGTTTCTGCCTGATTCTATCTTTACCTCCCATATAGGTAAAATGCCACCCTGCTTTTTTAATCCGAGGAAAATGCCATCGATATTCTCTAAAAAACTGCGCTCCTTTTTTTTTAAAATTACCATATAAAGTCGCAACTGTTCCTACCCATTCATTGCCATTATCCCAGTTGTGTTTTCTATTTAATTGATAAATAAACCACGGCATGTGAAAAGCTAATGTATTATGTGTAGAGCGTGCTAGTTCTTCCGGTTTGTGTTTTCTTTTTTTATATTTTTTATGGGAATTAAAATTTTTAGACTTAGTGAAAACAAGTTGCTTTTTAACTTTTTTAAGTGCCTCAGTACAAGGAATTTCATCTAAATCAGAAATTAAAATAATATCTAAGTGTTCACAATTTTTTAGTCCCTTTGCAATGTATTCTCTTTGGCGGTGCTCTCTATCCCAAAATCCTTTTACAGGATCCTCTTGATTCGATAAAAGCCTTTCGGTAACAACGATATGAATGATCTTAGGCAAATATTTTTCAAAGAGATGTCGATTTTCTTGAAAATATAAAGGCTTAAATTCTCCTCTGTGTGTTTCAACACCTTCTACTAATACAAAATAATCCACATGATCATTGAGCTCTTCCAAACGTACTTTTAAAAGCTCTAATTCATTAAAAAAAGTAAAGCAATCATAAACTTTTGCAAAAGATTTAAAACAGCACAACATACAAGAAAGTATTAAAATAGCACTCATAGCATAGACTCTTCTGCAATAAACCCAATTGATTTAAGATATTGCATATTTTTTTTCATATACTCAGGGAAGTCGTTAGGATACTCACTATCAACGGGGATGATTTCTTGTGCTTGAATCCAGGTTTCAATTTCTTTATCTGACAGCAAATCTACACTTTCTTTATCTCTACCTTCTACAACACTAAGTAATTTCTGTCTGATCTTATCTTTACCTCCCATCCAGGTAAAATGCCATCCTCCATCCATAACTTGAAAAAAATTCCAGCGGTTGTCCCGAAAGAACTGAACCCCCTTCTTTTTAATAGTCTCATATAGAGTAGCGACTGTCCCTACCCATCGACCTTCATGAAGTTCACTTTTTCTATTGAGTTGATAAATAAATAAAGGCATTTCAAGAGCTATTGCATCTGGAGGGTTTTTTACGACTAGTTTTTTGGGTTTTCTTGTTTCTCTATACAATAGCCACTTAAGTGTTTCCAAGGCCTGCTTACGAGGAATCTCATCAAGATCAGAAATCATAATAATATCCAAATCATCGCACTGCTGTAGACCTTTTATAATGCATTTTCTTTGAAAATGCTCTCTATCCCAACAAAGCCCTGTTGCAGGATCAATTACATCCGAAGTTAAACGTTCATCTACAATGATATGTTTGATTTTAGGTAGATACTTTTCAAAAAGATGTTGATTTTCTTGAAAGTACAAAGGCTTAGGATCTCCTCTTTGTGTTTCAACTGATTCTACCAATACAAAATAATCTACATGATCATTGAGCTCTTCTAAACGCATCTTTAAAAGCTCTAACTCATTAAAAAAGGTAAAACAATCGTATATCTTGCTGTAAGACGAGATACAAGTGCATAAAAAAGTAAAAATGAAAATAAAATACATATCTATTTTTGCTCATAAAAAATTCATTCCATGAAGCTATCAGATCAATCAAAAAAAATAAAGATTATTTTAAAAAAGAAATGAATCTCTAAAAAAGATAGTTGCTCTTATTGACGAAGATTAAGATATGTATTTAAAAAAATACTAAGATTTTAGAAACATTCTTGATTGTATATTTCATTGCTATTTTTTAAAATATTTTTATATATATTTAGATTGAAAAATAAAACAGTGTTTATCAAAAAAAAATTCTTTACAAAATAAATAAGTAAAAAAAATTTTTTATAATTGACAAAATTAAGAAAAATTGTTTTATAAAAACTAAGAACACTAATTTAATTAGATGTATATTAGGCTAAAAACAATACAAACTGAGGAAAGCAATGCTAAGCACAGGAGAAGAAATTTTAGCTGATATTGATCAAACATTGGATCAATTAATTGAAAATGCAGACATAATTAATCGCATTTCATTCAATGCATTGTTTACATCTGAAGTACAAGCATTACAAAAAACACAAGAAAGTTTAATGGCACGTCTAATGCACATGCATGAATTATTGGAAAAAGACAAAAAGCCACAGATTCCTACAAAAAAAGCCAATCCTTTAAATCAAATCGAAAATAAACTAAAAGAATTTGGTCAATTGAATGCACGATTAATTGAACACCTAGCTCAAAAGGTTAAAACATCTCAACCAATAAAAAAACCACAGATTCGTCCTTATAGAAAAAAGAATCCCATTAAAACTGGGCAAGTTGACGTATAGCTTGCTCTAAATCTTCTATTTGAGGCAATATAGCATCTTCTAGCTGCTTACAATAAGGAACAGGACAATCCTTTGCGGTAACACGTTTAATAGGCGCATCTAGTAAATCAAAAGCCTCTTCTACTATAAGAGCTGCAATTTCGGCACCAAAACCGCAAGTGCGAATAGCCTCATGGGCAATGAGTAGCTTGCCAGTTTTTTTAATAGATCCTACAATCAGATCAAGATCAAGAGGAACTAAAGTTCTTAAGTCAATAACTTCTACAGAAATCCCCTCTTTCAAGAGACGATCTGCAACTTGAGAAGCCATAAAGACCATCATTCCCCAACAAACAACTGTTAAATCTGTTCCCTTCCGAACATATTTAGCTACACCAAAGGCTTGCAATTCTTCTCCCGAAGGCTCGGGACTAGCACAGAAAACCCTTTGACGATAAAGAGCTTTGTGTTCAAGAAAAACAACAGGGTTAGGATCACGAATAGCCATTTTTAAGAGTCTTTTTGCGTCAGCCGCATTACTGGGAATGACTACTTTTAATCCTGGAATATGAGCAAGAACAGCCTCAACGCTCTGTGAATGATAAGGGCCTCCTTGAATGTATCCACCATAGGGCATACGAATAACCACAGGGCAATTCCACTCTGCGTTAGAACGATAATGGAAGCTAGATAACTCATTAAAAAGCTGGTTAACACCCGTCCACATATAATCTGCAAATTGAATCTCTACGACAGGACGAATTCCTGCTATAGACATTCCTAAAGCAACTCCTATAATACTAGACTCCGCAAGAGGCGAATTAAAGCAGCGAAAAAACCCATGTTTTTCTGTTAAATTACGGGTAATGCCAAATACGCCTCCCTTCCCATGGGCTACATCTTGACCGAAAACAATAACATTGGAATCATATTGCATTTCTTCGTCTAAAGCATGATTTAATGCATCCATCATTACAATGTTTTCTAACGGACATTTAGAGGTTTTTTGTAGTTGACAATCTTTCACATCACTCTTTTTAAAAACATGATCGGCTGCTGTATCTGCACTGGGAAAGGGAATTTGATCTGCTTCTACTGCAGCTTTTTCTACCTCTTCAAAACAACGGTTTTTCATTTGTTGCATTTCATCAATAGAAACCCCAGTTCCTGCAAGATAGTTTTCCATACGAGGCAAAATATCTTTTGCTTGATCATTTGCAATGCATTTTATTGTTCTATATTTATTTTGATCATCACTGCTGCTATGAGGGCCTATCCGAGGAACTTTGGCTACAATAAGACTTGGCCCTTGAGCATTTCTAGCTTTTTTCACAGCTGTATCAAATGCTTTGGTAAGCTCTTCGTAATCTCCACCATCAACATCAAAAACAGAAAGACCTGGATAGCCTTCTGCCATACAGGCGATAGAACCTCCTGCTGTTTGATCTTTCACAGGCACAGAAATTGCAAACCCATTATCTTGAATAACAAAAATAACCCCCAGTTTATGTAAAAGGGAAAAATTTAATGCTTCATGAAAATCTCCTTGAGAAGTAGCCCCATCTCCAGCGGACACATAAACAACATCGTCCTCTTGAAGGAGTTGCCTTGCCTTTGCAACACCTACAGCTTGTAAAAATTGCGACCCTACACAGCTGGATTGACAAGGCAAACGCAGCTCTTTATGAGAAAAATGCTCCGGCATCATGCGTCCAGAGGAATGATGCGGTATATCACGTGCTAAGGAAGCTGCAATAATTTCTGTAAGCGTACAACCAATTCCTATTGCAAAACCTCGATCTCGATAATACGCTAACCCCCAATCTTTGCCTGGAATCAACGCTGATGCAGCTACGGCTCCCACCATTTCGTGTCCTGCTGTACATAAATGAAATGTGCCACCTTTATTTTGGCGAATCAACTTTTTCATTTTTTCATCAGCAAATCGCGTTCGATAAATCACTTCCAAAGTTTTAATAGCTCTTGTCAGATCTTGGCAAAAAAGTTGCTGCGTCATTTTCCAACTCTTATCTTTTTCTATGCTGTTTGCGAATTTGTGTTACTGTCTTTATTTCACTTTTTTTCTTTGTTGGATCTGCAGATTTTTTTCGAGAAGGAAGCAAATCTTTAACAACCTCTGAAATAGAACTTTTCTTATTTTCCATTGGTGCAGAGACTATAGTTTCGGGAATCTGCTTTAAATGTTTAACAGCTTGTTCGGCTAAACTAGAACTATCTGTTGTGGTGATTAGACGCGTGGATAAATGGCGTAGTGACTCCAGTCTTTCTGAAAGCGCTTGCAATTTAGTATCCACCTTAATACGAGAACTCCCTCTAAGGCTAGCGAGGAGTTGCGCTTCCGTATCAAATTTAGCAGAAAAAGTAATGCTTGCTGCATTGGTAATATCTGGCAAATATAAAAAGGTTCGACAAGAAGATGGAACCATTGTGTACATATCAACAGTTACTTGCGGCTCTATTTCTACTTTAGCAACTTGTTTAGGAGGACGTCCACGTTTAGGACGAGGGTTTAATGCTTCATTTGAATAATAGGTTTTTGCTTTTACATACAAAGCTTCTCTCACGGCTGCTATGTCTTTTGACACTTTCACGTCAAACAAATATCGTTTTAGCTTTTCCATCATATTTTTGTTTAGATCTAAATCTTCTTCGAATACAAATAAGATTTCCTGAAGACGCAACCATTCAATAATACGAATACGAGAGCGCTCTACATAATATTGCTGCCATTTCTCCAATTCTGTATGATGGTCATAAATGAACTCCAGAAAATTATCGCGAGCTTCTCTAGATTGAATGATATCCAGCAGTTTCTCTTTAGTATCGATGTCGTACACTTTTTCATTAATAAACCCTTCCATAAACTTTTTTGTTTCGTAAAAAGTCATTTTTGGTAAGAGTGCATAGCGTTTATTATGGACGCTAATCTCTTTGTCAAGATCAGCTAATTCCTTTTCTCCTTTATCTAAATCGACATAAACAATAAACCCTTCTACCTTATCTAGATAAAAATCACGCTCGTCATCTGATTTAGCAAAAGCATCCATTAGACGGTGATACCGGAGCAAAAGTGGATTTTGTGCCTGTGGGTATTTTGACATACATAAACCTCTTAAATCACCATTGTATTTTTGTTAAAGCAATCTTTAAATGCTACTTTATAGATAAAATGGTTTTTTTATTCTTTTAAGTAAAGAGAGTAGCATACTTTGAGCTCTAATTCAAGAAAGAACAGAACTACTATCTTAAAAATTATTTTTTAATGGATGAGGTCTTTGCTTCTATTATTTGCTATAAATGCAATAAGAGCAAAAAACATAGCTATAGCTCCCACAGCAAAAGGAAGATAGGGTAAATTGCTACAAAAGAACCTGAAAAAAGAGGAGTCAGACCGATTGCCACCCACTGCACCGAATTGTAAATGCCTAAAACATGCCCTTACGATTGTTTATTGCTCACATTTGAGATAATCGTCATTACCGATGGAAAAAGCAAGTGCTGGCAACATGCAGTAAAGAAAGAATTTAGTTTCTATAAAAACCCATAATTATTAGAATACAACCCATTCTAAATAAGTCGATTAGAATAAGAGCATCAGGAGAGAACCACCTTAAGAAAAGACGAATAACAAGCCCTTGGCGGAAAGCAATCCAAAGGCCAATACTTGCATAAAAATTAGCAATTTCAGATCCATTAAAGTGAAATTTTCGAATTAAAAAAATAGGACAAAATTCCGTAAAAAACCCAGCTGGCAAAAAAATAAACATTCCTAAGAATAAATTACGTAGTTTGTCAGAGGTAAAAGTTTCCTTAAATTGTTGAATACCAGTAGCTAAACTAATTTCGATATACTGAATGCCCGGTAGGCTCTCTTGCATTCTCCATAATAAAAGGACAATGTTGAGCAAACAAAGAAAAGAAGCGGTCCAAAAAGGAGTAGTCAAATTAAAATAGCATATACAGAAGAGTCTGAAAGCTTACCCCCTAGATCAAGGACCTATCACAAATCCTGTTCTCCACGCCATCCCCAGCAAACCAAAGCTCTTAGTTTTTTCTCTCTCAGCGCTGGTATTTACAATGACTGTTTGAACCACAGACCAATTATCAGCAACTACGCCCTTAATAACCGTGAAATGAAAATAATAATGATACTCTCAAAAATAATTCCGAAAACAGTCAATGCATAAGTAGATGCAGCAAGCCAAAGGGTGAGCAATAAGATTTTCTTACGCCCTTTATAATCAGATAGAGCCCCTAAAATCGGTCCGCCAAAAAATTGCCCGAAACCAACAATCCAAATAACCAGCCTCGCATGGCAAGCGAAGTATTTAAGGATAAAAACCCTTGTTCAGGATTCATGAGCAGCACAGAAAAAATCGGATAAACCAGACCAAAGTCTAAGTTATCGATTTAAACCAAAAAAGAGTAAAGTACAAACGTTTTAAAATCACATTATTTTAAAACAAGATTGACTGATAGTATCTCGAAAGATTATAGTTTTATCTATTTCTAAAAGACATATTATTATAGCTCTCATCTCATCTTATGTGATATGGATTAGATATAATTGAAGAAAGAACAAAAAGATCTATGACACACATTTTAGCTGATTTAAAATCTTTTTTAGAAACAGCACCTACTTCTTGGCATGCTGTTCAGGAAATAGGCAACCGTCTAGCCATTCATAATTTCCTACCTTTAGAAGACATCGATAAATGGAAATTGAAACCAGGCGGTAAATATTTTACGATAAGAGGAGGAAGTTTGTGTGCTTTTTCTCTTCCTAAAAAATCTCCTAAACAAGCCCTTATTCTTGCCTCACACACAGATAGCTGTGCTCTTAAACTTAAGCCACTTCCTAGCTATCTTAAGCAAAATATGACCTCATTTGGCGTTGAAGTATACGGCAGTCCTCTACTTTCTTCTTGGTTAAATCGCGATCTGGTTCTAGCAGGAAGAGTCGTTATTTTAAATAAAGATCAACAACCAGAAAAGAACTTAGTTATTTTAGACGATGCTACTTTTATGATTCCACAGCTTGCCATTCATTTAGATCGCGAAGTGAATGAAAAAGGGGTGGTTTTAAATAAACAGGAACACTTATGCCCTCTTGTTAGTGTATCTAGTCAAGAAAAAAATATCTTAGAAAAATTATTAAAGCATCAGCTCTCTTTCGAAAAGCTGCTTTCCTTTGATCTTTTTCTAGTACCACAAGAACCTGCGCGTTTTATAGGATTAAATAATGAAATGCTCGCCTCATATCGAATAGATAACTTAGTTAGCGCGCATGCTTCTTTAGCTGCTTTAGTCTCTTGTAAAAATTCAAGCACCGATCAGCTGCAAATGGCGCTTTTTTGGGATCACGAAGAAGTAGGATCTCATAGTTTAGAAGGAGCTGGATCTTCTTTCCTGCAAGATGTATTACAACGTATTTCTTACCATCTTGGATTAGATATAGAAGAGTTAATACGTATGAAAAACAATTCTCTTTGTCTTTCAATTGATATGGCTCATGCGCTAAATCCTAATTATATAGATAAACACGATCCGCAACATCAGCCTCTTTTAAATAAAGGGATTGTGATTAAATACAATGCGAACCAAAAATATGCTTCCCATGCAATTTCTGTAGCTCCTATTGTACATGCTTGTCATAATTTAAATCTCAACTACCAATCTTTTGTATCTAGATCGGACCTTCCTTGCGGAAGCACCATCGGCCCCATCATGGCTGCTAATCTAGGAATTGATACAATCGACATTGGATGCCCTCAACTTTCTATGCATTCGACCAGGGAATTAATTGCTTGTCAAGATTACCTTGATCTGTTGCACTTGCTTAGCTACTTGGTTCAAGAGGGAGCATAAACTTAAATGTCCAAACATTTTAAGGGGAAGTCCGTCCCAGAGCATCTAAAAGAAGCGCGCAAAAAAGGCACCCTTCTTAAAGCTGAAATACATGGATCAGAAACTCCTTCTCATGTAGTTGCCGCAACAGAAAGCATGAAATTGCTTGCTGTAATGCTTTTGATTGGATGGCTTATTCAACTATCTTTGCAAACTCTCAGTCTATTCTCTTTTGGTCTGATTTTATTTATAACAGCACGTAGTGCTTTAAATGGCTGGTCGCGAATGCAAAGATTACATCGTGTAATTGAAGAAGAACGTTTTGAAATTGAACATCACAGACATCAAGAGAGAGAAGAACTCTCCGAGATCTATGAAGCAAAAGGATTTTCCGGTAAATTACTCAAAGAGGTAATCGACTGCTTAATGGCTGATGACAATCGCCTTTTGCAGATTATGTTAGAAGAAGAATTAGGTCTTTCTTTAGAACAGTACGAACACCCTCTTAAACAAAGCGCCTTTGCCTTATTAGGCGCTTTAATGAGTGCTGTTTTATGTTTAATAGGCTATGTTCTCTCTTACTCATTTGGGTTGCCTCTTGCCGCTTTTTTAATAACGGTCTTTTCCACTGTGCTTTCTGCCTATCTTGAAAGCAGCTCAGCCTGGCAAAGAACTGTTTGGAACTGCGCTGTATTAGTTCTTGTTAGTGGCGCTGTTATATTTGCTCAACAGTTAATCAAAGGCATCTGAAATGTCAAATAGTCCTTATCTCTTCGATGAATTTTTTGCCTCGGGTAAGGAAGAGAGCATCAGCCCTTTTCTAACTCCTTCTTCGCGTAAATGGGGCAAACACCTCTCTTTAAAAACAGCTTTTATATCTGGAATATTATTACTATGCGCTTTTATTTTTTCCTTTCTTAACCCTGCTTTTTCTAATCTTTGTTTGCTATTTGTCTATTTTTTTTCAGGAACTCCTGCGTTAATTGATGCCTTAGAAAATATAAAAAATCTCGAAATTAATATCGATGTGCTAATGACTTTAGCCGCTCTCTTATCGGTATTAATCGGAAGTGCTATGGAGGGAGCTTTATTGCTTGTCTTATTTGAGCTATCCGGTGCGATGGAAACTTTAGTTACAGAAAAAACAAAAAGTGCTCTGGTTAGCTTGCATCAAATAGCTCCTAGATTTGCTTATGTAGTAGCAGAAGATGGGACTATTTACGAGAGATCTGTAAAAGATATCCCTCTTAAAACTATCTTGCTGATTAAAGCAGGAGAAGTTATTCCACTTGACTCTGTTGTTATTAAAGGTAGTTCTTTTGTAAATTTAAGCCATTTAACAGGAGAAAGTCGTCCTGTTAGTAAAAAACCAGGTGATGAAGTACAAGCAGGTGCTTATAATCTTGATGGCACTATTACAGTAAAGGTTACTCGTACAAGCAGTGACTCCACATTAAATCGAATTATTACGCTCATTACTCAAGCTCAAGAAGCAAAGCCTCGCCTACAGCGCTTTTTAGATCGTTTTGGCAAATGGTATGCGGTGAGCATTATCTCCCTTTTTTTAATTTTTGCAATCATATTACCTTGGATTTTTCCCATCCCCTATTTAGGCGCTGAAGGAGGAATCTATCGTGCATTATCTTTCTTAATTGCAGCCTCTCCTTGTGCATTAATCATAGCAACTCCAACAGCTTATTTAAGCGCAATTAGTAGCTGTGCTCGTAAAGGAATCTTGCTTAAAGGAGGGATTATTTTAGACGCACTTACCTCATGTCGTACTGTAGCTTTTGATAAAACAGGAACACTAACAACGGGAAATCTTCATTGCACAAAATTAGAAATAATCTATCCAAAACAGACTCCATGCCATACTCTAGAAGAGGGACTACAAGCAGCTTATGGACTGGAAATATCTGCTGTACACCCTATTGCAGATGCCATTATTTCCTATGCAAAAGAAAAGCAAATTAAACCTTCAGAAATTTTAGATTTTACATCTATTCCAGGTTCTGGTTTACAAGGCTTTGTTCTTTTACAAAACCGCAAAATCCCTGTCTATATAGGTAATTCAACATTTATTCTACCCTATTTACCTAAAACCTTTTCTTCTGGGATCTTTCTAAAAGGAATATTGAATAGTTATCTTTTATTGGGAAATACTCTATTTCTCTTCCATTTTACCGATACTTTACGAACCCAATCAAAACTCTTAATTGATCGACTAAAAAATCAAAAACTTCATTCCATTATGCTTACAGGTGATAAGTTAGAAATTGCAAAAGATGTAGCTGAGCAAGTAGGTATTTCTACAATCTATGCAGATTTAAAACCTGAGGATAAATTAGCTAAAGTAGCAGAGCTTTCCACTAACAAAGGTCTTATTATGGTTGGTGATGGAGTAAATGATGCCCCTGCCCTAGCAAGAGCCACTGTGGGTATCTCTATGGGAACAATAGGAAGTGCTACAGCCATTGAAGCATCCGATATTGTCTTTCTCAATGATGATCTTTCTTTACTCGATTGGATGATTCAAAAAGCCCACAGAACAATTGCTATTGTCAAACAAAATATTATCCTAGCTCTTGCTGTTATCTTACTAGCAACTCTTCCTGCCCTTTTAGGTTTGATTCCTCTTTGGCTTGCGGTTATCTTTCATGAAGGAGGTACTATTCTCGTAGGCTTAAATAGCTTAAGGCTCCTTAGACAATAATCCTTAAGTTATATTTTTATAAAGAAAGCAGCTAAAAAATACTTCCGATATACTTCCTCGTAGATTTTCTTCGAGAATTATTGGCAGTTCTTGATTTGCATTTATTTTAAATTGCAGTCGACCCGAATTATTTCTCTCAAATGGAACCTCTTTAAAGTTTTTATTTTTTGCAACAACAAAAAACGCGATTAAAAATGCTTTGAGCTTCTTCTATTGGAATTTCTAAAGGAGGTCTTTCCTCTTTTAAAACCATTTCTAAATTAACAAGATCTACAGCCCCTTCTTCAAGCAAAGGACGTGAAGAGCCTGGGCCTTCTGAAGAATGTGCAACAGTTATCTCATAAGAAGAAGATAAGCCTGATTCTTGTATTACAGATACTTCAGTAGCTGAATTAAATGTATCTGTAGATAATGTATCTGTTGATGTATATACAGCGCTTGCTGTCAATGAATTAATTGATGATATAGTCATAAAATTCCTTTTTGATTGTAGAGTTTATCGTTTATTTTATTTAAAGCTTATTCATAAGAATTCAAAATCTAAAATGAGCTTTAATCATTTTTTGGCATCTTTAAAGTAAAAAAAATAACAAAGAAAATGTTTTAATAACATGAAAATTTAATTTTTAAAATTCCCTAACCTTGTTTTTCCTTGTTCTATTTATTTTACAAAAATATTGATACAATTTTTAGATTCTATCGATAGTTAGTAAAAATCAAATAATATTCGCTCTTTTATATTTAATAGATTGATTTTTTTCTTCTACATGCTATTCATAAGAAAAGACAACGGAGGAATGAACAGAGATGGACTCGCAATCCAAATTTCCTAAAGAAACACTAGAATACGGTATTGAAAAAGAACGTAAAAAATTTGAAGAGTGCTATCAATGGGTTGAGCAGCATATGCCTGCTAGTTTCTTTGAAGAGATGGACGAAGAGAGTTTGATGCTAATCGTTCATAACCTAATGAGTTTTAATCTAAATGATTTTTTTTCTCATATCCATTTAAAAAACCTCGGATTTACTCTTTGTTTAGACAGTCCAGATGCTGACTTGAAAGTTTTAAAACATTACAAAATGTTTGGCATTAAAAACTATCGATCATTTGTCTCTAATACTCCTCCTCCTTTTCCTGAGGTAAAAAAGCTACTGCGTATTTCTATGATTGTCTTTAAAGAAGCACAAGAAAAGGAATCAGAGGATGTTATTTCTCTGGAAAAAGAAAAAGAAATTTTAAAAAAAATCCAAGAACGCAATCCACAGGTAACAGAGCCTGATTTACACAAATTAATTACAGAACTAAATTCCTACTTTTTACGCTCTTTACCACAAGAGCGATTGACCTTAGCTTTAGATATGTTTTTCCGCGCTAAATCTCGAGATAATTGTCAATATGAAGTGCGCTATAATGAAAATTGGGAAGAGAAAAAAGATACTCCATCTTTGCAAATCGTATTTGCTTGGCGTAATGTTCCTAAATACAGCTTTTT